>JBEKFD010000179.1:0-10013 GCA_050013495.1 Occallatibacter sp.
ATCGCTTTTTCCCCAGTTTCCAGGCCATTTGCCGCGCCCTCAGGGAAATTCTAGTGCAACAAACACCGCATTTCATCAGGTTTTATGAGGGTCTTGTTGGTCTTTCAGGATCGACTTGTTAGATGCAGATGCTTCGTGCACGAATACGAAGCTGGTGCGGCTGCCCACCACGCGCGTCGTATCTGTCAGACTATTTCGGACTCGGCGGTTCGGGTTGCCGGGCGTCGTCCCTGGCCTTTTTATCGGCCGCATCCTTGGCATGGGCCTCAGCATCCAGACCGTTCGTGGGGTCCTTGTGGAAGAACTTCCGCGAGATGTCGGGCCAGAACTCCTGAAATACGGAGCCCAGGCCGCCCTCGGCGGTCACGGTAAGTCCGTTGGTGAAGGTCTGGCCAATACCGGAATTGCTTGAAGGATAGTAGAGGTTGGAGATGGCGCCGGAGATGATGTTGCCGCCGACGTTGGAGTAACTCGGCTCCCATTTGTGGGTGTTGTCGTGCTTGCAGATGACATTGGTGGCCAGGGCGTAAAGCAGTCGATGCTTGACGGAACCGTGACCGAGGCGGAAGTAGCGCGGGTCCTGGTGCAGGATTGCTGGGAGAATGCCGTTCCCGATAATGGCGCCGTCGAAGGCGTCGAGATAGGCGGCTCCAGAGCGCTTTCCGTAGCCTTCAATGCCCCAACCGAATCCAGTGTCGTCGTCCAAGGCCTCGTGATAGCCGGCAACGATAAATGCAATACCAAAGGCGACTGGATCGGTGGCGGAACGGAAAGAGAGTTTCATTTTCTGGCCAGCCGTCAATGAGACGGCGTCAGCGCGATAGGAGATGTTGAAGGCGGGTAAGACTCCCAGGGTGCGCTGCTTTTCCTGCTCCTTGATCTGTTGCTCAGCTTTCTGTTTCTGCGTCTCTGTGTCCGGCTGCTGCGCGCCGGCCTGGGAACTGGAACTGCCCTGCGCGGCCGGAGCTTGCGCCGGTGCGGGCTGTGTCTGCTGAGGATCGGTTTGCGTTTGTTGATCTTTGGCAACACCCGCATCCGTAGCCAACTGTGGCCGCGGCGCCTCCGGCAGGGCGGCGGAAGCGGTCATCTCGACGGTGGGAGCGGTTTGCTGGGGAAAAAGCCGACAGGGCAACGCCACAAGGGCGATACACGGAAACAAAATTCTACTACTAAAGCGAAACGCTAAACGCATCATTCACCAGTTGTTGAGGTCCGCCTACATCGGGCTCGCCAGCCCTGAAAGGGACAGCCAACCTGAATCGGACCAGTCTTGTTACCAGCTTCGAATCCCGAAGGCGCAACGCTTAGGGTAAAAGATCCGCCCGCGAGTAATTGTTTGAATGGGTCAAGCGGATCAGGGTTGCAACGAGGCACGATGTTCCTCACTGTTAGACGCAATTGATCGCTCCGGGGACACAGAAATTCTCCCCCCCCAACGCCCGTGGCCGATGGAGTTGATTGGATTCACTCACGCCCAGAGACACCTGATCAGCCTGGTTTCTCAGCCATCCTAATCACTTTCCAGTTAAACCGCGAAATCAATAAACCCACGCTGAGGGTCGGTGGAAATCAGCTTGGCGGTCACCTTGTCGCCCACGTCCAGCCCCTTGCCGCCCTGCACCACCATTCCGTCCACGTGCGGGTCCAGCGTTCGCACGAACGTCCCGTACTTGTTGACTCCGGTTACGATGGCCGGGAAGCTCTGCCCGATGCGAGGGCGCAGCACCACAGCCGCAATGCGCTTCTGCATATCCCGCTCTACCTTGCGGGCGTTGTCTTCCATGAGGGTGCAATGCACGGCGATGGCGTTGAGATCGTCCGCCGAGTAGGGCTGAGCAGATTTAGCGATCAAGGCCTTCATCAGCCGCTGCGTCACGATATCTGGGAAGCGGCGATTGGGCGCGGTGGAATGCGTGTAGTCCTGCACCGCCAGGCCGAAGTGGCCGGGCGAGGCCTCGTTGGGCTTGACCAGGACATACTCGCCGGGTCCCATGAGCTTGATCATGGTGAGCGACAGATCGGGGAAGTGAATGGGATCCTTCTGCTTCTGCGCGAGCAGGAAGTCGTTGAGGGCCTTGGAGTCAGGCTCGGCGGGCAGCGTCGTTCCCAGGCCCTGGGCCACTTCAACCATGCGATCCCAGCGCTTGGGAACGCGGACAATGCGGCGGATGGACGCTACGCCGGCGGCTTCGAATGTGCGCGCGGCCACTCCGTTGGCGGCAACCATGAACTCCTCAATAAGCGAAGTGGCGCGGTTCTGGACGAGGCTGACGATATCGACAGCCTTATCCCCCTGCAAAATGGGGCGGGTTTCCACCGTCTCCAGATCGAGCGCGCCGTGCTGGAAGCGGCCGCCTACCATGCGCTGGGCCGCAGCGTCCTGGAGCTTGAGTTGCGCGGCGAGGTCGGCGCTGGCGGCTACCTTCGCCGGTGCCGGTCCCGAACCCTCGAGCCACGCGCCGACGCCGTTATAAGCAAGTTGCGCGCGGTTGCGGACCAGAGCGGCGTAGACTTTGCCGTCGGATGCAGCGCCCGCCGGGTCCACCGAGAACTCGATGACGTGGGCTACGCGATCTTGATTCTCATTGAGCGAGGTAATGCCCTCGGACAATTCGGCCGGGAGCATGGGAAACACCTTGACGCCGGTGTAGACCGACGTCGTTTCGCTCCTGGCATGACCGTCGAGCACCGTCCCCAGGCCGACGCGCACGTCCACATCGGCCACGCCCACGAGCACGCGGATGCGCCCATCGGGTAGCTGTTCGGCCCATTCAATCTGGTCCAGGTCCTTCGAAGTGTCGTTGTCGATGGAGGACCAGAGCAGGCTGCGCAGATCCTGCGCGCCGGGAGCCGCGGGCAGTTCGGGATGGGCCTCAATGGCTGCAAGTTGGGCTGCGGCGGCGGCGGGAAACTCCGGCTGGAAACCGTGTTCGATCATGGAAGCGTGGGCGGCGGCAACAAGGTTGAAGGGCGCAGTCTGGCTGGATTGCATGAAGGGAATTGCTCCTCGGACGAGACAAGCCAGCCTATCATTCCCGCCTTGCAGCGCGCGAAGAAGCAGCGGAAGCTTGTTGCCCACAGTAGTGTTCGGCGATGGGGCTTAACCCCCTTCGCACGATCTTGGAAGCACGAAGCTTGCAGGGAAAAAGCGCCGGCAAGGGGGCATCTTTCGACCAAGAATCAAGCAGAAAAGGCAGATTTTGACTAAGAAATCCCTGCCTTTTGAGGGTTCTGTTTACTGATAAGTACTGTAGCGTATCTTATTAAGATTTTTATTATGTTGCACTTGACTGGAAAAGACATCCCAAATTGGCCTCCTTTTTGGGAGGGGGTGGGTGGTGCTTCGGTAGAACAGATCGTTTTCGTCCCTGACAAATTATGCCCCAGGCCCGGAGAAGAGCCTGCGTCGCGCGAATGATCCAGTTCGGGAAGAAGCTGTCATAGACTCATTGTGCGCCTGCAACCTCAAATCTTCTGCAACCGGCCGCAAAGAAGAAAAGTCGGAAGCCAAGCAGGAGATTCTGAACCGCGCGCGAGGCGGCAAACGAAAAAGCAAATTCGCAGCATCCAACGGCCAACCGCCCGGCCACGCATGTGCGCAAACCGGGCGGCGGAATGTTTTGGTTGACTATTGGATGCCGAGATCGGCCAGAACCTTGGGCTTGGCTTCGTCCACCGCAAGCAGGTTGTGGCAGGCCGCGCAATCCTGCGTGATGCTGGTGCCGTCCTTGGCCGCATGGCTACCGTCGTGGCAGCGGAAGCACCCCGGATAGCTCATGTGGCCGATGTGGTTGGGATGCGTTCCCCAGGTCACCTTCATAAAGGGAAACACATTCTGGCTGTACAGCGTAACCAACTCGCCGCCGGCGGACTTCACCGCCGCGGACTTAGCAGGCAGAATCTCAGTGTGCTGCGACTGGTAGAAAGCCTCAAGCTGCTGCGGAATCTTAGCGGCTGCATCGGCTGCATCGGCATAGTTGGCCTTGAGCAGTTCCAGGCTTTCCTTGTGCACCCAGGGCAGATCGGGGCTGATCGCCCCTTCGGCCATGGCGCGATTGAGGGCGTCTTCCGGCGTCAAGAAGGTGTGCGCCGCGCGGTTGTGGCAGTCGATGCAATCCATCACTCGCCGCTCGCCCTTGGGAACGCCGTTGCCCGCGTCGGCCGTGGCAAACACCGTCTCCGACCCATCCGCGTTGCGCTTCTGCACCCACGGGATGCTGGTGCGCGTCGGGTCAGTGGCCACGTACTCGATGTGCCCCAGGTGAACGCCATGGATGCCAGTCAAATGAGAAAGCGAATCGCTCCCGCCCAGATGCAGCACCACCACGGTCTGCGTTTCGGTGTTCTTCTCGTCGTCGGCAAAATTCGACTTGACAAGCAGTTTTTCGCCGATGAACCTGGCCGGCGTGTGGCAGCCCTCGCAGATGTCCCGCGCCGGGCGCAGGTTCTGCACCGGCGATTCGATCGGCGTCGGATAGCGATGGAAGGCAACCTCAACCAGCTGCTTGGTCCCATTCACCTTGGCTTGAAAATACGACTTGGCGCCGGAACCGATGTGGCACGCAACGCAATCAACATGCGAGTGCGCAGAGATTTTGTAAGCCGTGTACTCGGGATGCATCACGTGGCACGACTGCCCGCAGAATTGGGGTGAATCCATGTACGCCGCGCCGCGGTAGCTGGCCACCGCCACCACCAGCAGGTTGACGATCGTAGCCACCAGGACAATGTCCAGCCCGTGGCGGAAGATGCGGTCGTTCAGATCGATCTTCGGGAAGTGGGCAGGAATCTGCCCCGCCTTCTGCAGCTTCTTGCGGCGCAAAAACACGCCGATCGGAATAAGGATCAAACCGGCGATGAACAGTGCGGGCAGAATCAGAAAGAAGATGATGCCGAGATAAGGGTTTTCACTGAGCCGGCCGAAGATCTCTACCAGCCAGTAGCCGACCATGGTTACGCCGGAAGCTGTGGTGATTGCGCCACCAGCAAGACTGATGGGATTGTTGCCGAAGAACAGCGCCGGCCTTACCCAGTTTTCGCGAAATTTCAGAAACAACGGCACCTTTACCCCCAGGTTCGATGGCAATCGCTCGCCTTAACGAGCATTTTCGGAAATAGTGTAGCCCCCAAGTCTTATTGGTATCCCATCCTTCCCGCAGAAAAAAACGGAAAGGATGGGGCACGGAGGGCTACAGAAAAAAACGAAAATGCTCTAAGGAGCGAAACATCCATCGGCACCACGCGAAGACCCGCATTCGGAGTTGACGTCTCAATCAACTCAACCAGTGCAGGTTGCAGCCGCGGGTATACGGGTTTTGGTCTCGCTCCCGGCGTATGTGTGTTTGTACGGTTCTCCGTCTACTTCAGCCCTTTGTAGTAGGTTGCCACATCCTTGATCTGCGCGTCCGTCAATCCTGAAATCGGCTTCATCTTGCCCTTGCCGGCCTTGATTGCGGTGCTCATCTGGTCGACGGTGAGCTTCTGGATGTCGGGATCGGACACTGCCTTGATGCCCATCATCTTGGCCATCCCGGCGCTCGGGGTGCCGGTGGCGCCGTGGCAGCTTGCGCACTTGGCTTTGTAGGTTGCATCGCCGGATTGGGCGAAGCTCACGGCACTGGTCAAACAGACAACAACGGCCAGAACCACCTGGGATCGAATCAACTTTGTCATTGGTGTGTCACTCCTTACAGTTTTGCAAGCCAGACGGCACAGGGCAGCATGGCAAATGCTTCCTTGGTTGAGCCGGAGACGCGGGGACCAATTCGATCCACGAGAACTCCAGCAGGGTATTCAGTTGCGCGCAAGGGTCAGCAGGATTCTCGTCTCCTGCAGCTCCTTCGCGTGCTGCATGTTCTCCGCCGCTCCTTCTTCCAGAAGCGTGCGGAAGCAGTTTACCGGCGACCCAATCGCGCGCCGATAGAGCCGTCCATAATGCGGCTGCATCTTGCCCATGCAGTTCCTGTTTGCTTCACCCCGGCAATCTTCCAGGGCGACGCTGATTTTTCCTCAGAACTCGTAATGCACTCCAAGGGTTACGTTATTCGCATGAAAATTCCTCGGCGCGCTCTCGCCCGCGGGCGATTCGGTCAGACCCGTCTGTTGCGGTAAAGACGTGCAAGGAACTACCGCCGATGTCAAAGTCGTTGACGTGCTGCAATACTCCGAGCCGGAAGGGCCGCCCTCGCCGTAGCCGTAGAAATTGTACTCGGCCTTAAAAATTAACCCCGGATGGACCGTCCATGCAACATTCACAAAGGGTGACTGATACGCCGACTGCAGCGAGCCATTGACCGCGCGCGCATCGTTGAAAAACTGGCTGCCGCTCACCGCGCTGATGCGATAGCCGATATTGGAATGGACCGGTTTGGCGGGAGACAGACTGAGAGCCACCGATCCGTTCTGTGTGGGAGCATCCATGAAGTCCCTGGCAAACCAGTCGGCCAGTTGGGTCGTAGACCCTCTGGCGAAAACACCGGGGCATACAGCCGGTCCGCCGCTGCTGTTGGTTGAGGCAGTGCCGGGCAACGTGGGCGAGGCGCCGTTATCGTAACAGATGTTGGTCGCGGCATACACATCGCTGTAGGCGTAGTTGAAATCCAGCCCGTAGTGTTCATTCGGCATCAGCACCGCGCCCAGGCTCACGATCCGGCTGTGATCCACATGGTCGATCGGACCTTCATAAGGGTCGTCGCCCGCAGCCACGGCGCTCGCGTTGTTGTCTGTATTGTTATGCCGTTCCAGGTCGTTGTAAGCGCCCGATATTGTCGCCCATGGCTTTGGCATGTACATGGTATGAACCCGATAATGCTTCGTTTGCCGCGGGCCTACCGGCGTGAATGCGTTGTCGGCATAAAGCACTTCCACCGTGCCATTCAAATTCCAATTGGCGGTGGGACGCAGGGCAGCGTTGAAGATTCCGCCGTCTTCGTTGATGGTTACTGTTCCGTTTGAAGTGGCTCCGACGGCCAGTGGCATGTTGTGCGGGCTGCCCTGAGCAATGGTGTGCGTGCCGTGGCGATAGGTAAGCGAGAGCGTAGTGCGCGACGAAGCATCCCACGTCCCGGTCAAATTATTGGTGAAGAAGTTCTGGCCGAAGTAGCCCGGGAACGGTGTTCCGACAGCGCCGCTGCCTTCAAACGTGTTGGCGCCGTTGGACGCCACCGTTGTGGTCAGCGGACCTGCGTAGTTGATGGTTTCATTTCCCGCGGTAGCGGGCGTCGACAGAGTGGTAATACCTGTCATGGTGGTGGTTCCCGGCTGGTGGGCGCTGGAAAAGTCCACTTGATCGGAGAGACTGAATGCCTTCATCGCCTGCCAGACAATCCCATAGTCGGCGGCAATGACTGCGCGCTTCGCGGTCGCCACCGCCGTATACGTGAGCGAGCGAGTGGCCCCGTTCAGGCCCTGGTAGCTGTCGTAGTAGTTGGGCAGGTTCATATTGGCGTTGGTATAGCGCAGGTCCCCATTCATCGCGACGTTGCGGATGGATGAGCTCTGCAGCCGGAAAACCTCCGTAGGGTAAAGAATGCGGGCCGGCTGCGAGCGCAGGTAGCTGGTAACCACCGCGCATGCCGCGTTGATGACGGGCAGGCCTCCGGGTGTGGGCGCGGGCGAGAGAATCGGAGTAGCGCCAATGCTGTTGGCAGTGCAGGCGCTGCCGGGGTAAGGCGTCTCGCTGTCGTAATCGTCAAGCGCCACTTTGGTTCCGTCCGCCTCCTGCGCGATAAAGTCGCCCGGAGCCATGGTAAAGTACGAGTCCGCCTTGTAGTGGTCGATCAACTCCTCAAAAGTCAGCTTGGTGCCCTGCACGGGCTTCCAGTCGATGGCCCCCGTGAAATCGTCGCTGCTGTTGCGCTGATACTCCTCAAGAATCGCATCGTACTTGGCAAATTGATAACCGCTTGGGCTCAGGCTTGGCCCCTGAAAAATGTTTTGCGAGTACCCTGCACGAAACGTCACCTTCGCAAGCGGAAGGATGGTGAGGTTGGTGTCCGTCATGCGGCGCACTGTGTTGTACAGGAAAGGCGATTGCTCGACTTGCGGCCAGGCAAACGAGCCAGTAGGTGCGGCGGCGGGACCGATGGGAATCGATTGCCCTCCGACGATTTTCGGATTGCCCAACAGGTCGTAGTCGAAGTACTGGCGGTCGCGGCGGAACATCCCCGTGAAGTCGTAGAGCTTGCCCTTGGAAAATGTCAGTCTGGCGAAGTTGTTGGGATCGCCGCCGAACCCGCTGCCGACGGCGCTGAGCGAGTCGACAAGCGTGCTCTTTTTGCCGGGGAGCGCACGCAATTCAAACGTCTCCCCAAGCACGCGCGGCCCTGACTGCAAATTGATCAGCGTGGCGTACATGGCCCCGCTGCCGGAGAGTCCGGTGATGCGGCCGCCCAGGTCTACGGTCTGGTGCATCGTATATCCATCCGGCACAACCATCTGCGCATCGGGCGACGGAAGCGGGGCGCCGGGCGTCGGATTCTGGGCAACAGCAATGCCCGTTACCGCCAGAAATGCAGCGGACGCGATCCCTGCGACGATGAGCTGGATTCTTGCGGGGGAGGGCTGTGGATTGAACAGCCGTGAAAACCAGCCTGTCTTCTTCATATAAAGCCTCACTTCAAAGACCTTGTTGCCGACATCGAAAGCTTGAATTCGTGTGCCAGGTTGCTCATGGATGCGAGCCGCTCCCTCCCGTGCGTTTGCAAGGCGCGGGGAGAGTTCCATGACGGCTACCTGAGAAACGCCGGATTGATGTTCGACCCATGAATATAGGTGTGGCAGCTGGTGCATGGCGTCAGCTCCGACGATCCTGCGCTCATCGAGTGCACCGTGCCGGAGGCCACCGGGCTATGGCACTGGTTGCACAATGTGTTGATCTGCGGCATATTCAGCAGCCGGGCGTTTTGTGAGCCGTGCGGCGTGTGGCAGGCCATGCATCCCTCCGCCTTCACCGCGGCGTGCTCGTACACGAAGGGTCCGCGCGTCTCGGTGTGGCACTTGGTGCAGATCGCATTCTGATCGGCCGTGGACCGCAGATTGTTGTTTCCGAAAGTGCCGTGAACATCATGACAGTCGCTGCATGAGATAAGACCTTCGTTCACCTTGTGGTGGAACGGCATATCGAACGAGGGCTTCACGTCGGTGTGGCACTGAAAGCAGAGCGCCGGCTGCGCAGCCTTCAGCAACTGCTCGCTGTCCTTGCTGGCGTGCACGCTGTGGCAACTGGTGCAGCCGACGTTGGCTTTGGCATGAGGAGAGCGCTCAAAATTGGGATGCGTCCCGGCGTGGCAGCCCAGGCAGGTCGTGTCAACTTCTTTGGAAGATGCCTTGGCGGGATCGAAGATCTTGCTCACGTCGCCGCCGCCATCCACGTGCGCCTTGCCCGCTCCGTGGCAAGCCTCACAGGTGGCCCCGGTCTTGCCATGTTCCAGCGCCAGCTTGCTGTGAGGATTGTTGGCAAATCCCTTGGACTCCGCTTCGTGACAGGTGGCGCAGACTTCGCCGCCAACAAAATCCCCGGGGGCCGTGTCCTTGGTTTGCGCAGTGGCCGTCTTCGCCGTATCGGCCTTGATTGCCGGAGCAGCCTGTGCGGCAGCGCACACCATGCCCGCGCCCAGCATCAACATCAAACAAGCCCGCAGCCCCGGCAACGTTCCCGGAACCGCACCCTTCGGCGTTCGCATCACTGGTCCGCGTTCATGCATGAAAAATACCGCCTTCGATGCCCTTGTAGCACTTTCCCGAAACTCTGCGGCCAAGAAATCGTGGAGCTTCACGGACAATTCCCAAAAAGGAGACGCCTTGAAGCCGAGTTCGTAGATCGGAATTTTTCGGAAATCGCTCCTGGCGCCGGCATCGCGTCCTGGTGTGAAGACTACGTTCTTGTCATGGGCCAAGCGGTGATTTTAATCACACTTGCTCCAGAGTTGACGACCCAGCGGCGCGTCCCAAGCCGTGATGACCTCGATTCCCATTGGAGAATCATCAGACCCATCCGATGACCGTTCTATGCC
>JBEKFD010000180.1:0-18523 GCA_050013495.1 Occallatibacter sp.
ACCGAGCGCCGGCTGGCTCCCGTGGGGTCGAGCAGATAGAGCACGCGCTCCTCAAGAACCTCGGCGGCCATGGGGATCTCGGCAGGATTCAGATCCGGAAAGCTCGAGCGAATCCCCCTGGCACGCGTGACCACCCCGCTCACACCCGCGGAGATGTTGTCGGCGCGCTCGTAGCAATGCACCTGCAACGGCATTCCGGGCAAAGCTTTGCTCTCGAAGCAGGAATCCGCGGGATTCTCATTCCATGCGCGGGTGAGGGTGGTCAGGAATCCACCCATGGCCGGACCGAATCCAGCGCAGGCAATGTCGACCTCCATCGCCGGCCGGTCCATCTCCACGGCGGACTCTTCCTGAGGTTTAGGGGCTGGGATCATGCCGTCTGCGACCGCGCCGTCTGGGATCATGCCGGATAGTCCAGTGCTTCCGGAATCATCACCTTGCTCACCGTTTCCGCGGCGCGGTCCTTGGCCAGCCGCGAGCCTGTCAGGCACATGGTCAACTTGTTCTGCAGACGCAGGAACTCGCTGGCGCCGGCGCAATCCGCGCACGGACCGGCCTTGATGGGATGACTGCCGTCCGCACCTAGGACATCGATGGCAAACCCCGAGATTCCAGGCATGGTCGCTTCGTATTCGTCCAATTCGCCGGCGGCGAAGCAGCGTTTGCTTCCACACTGGTCCCATGCCGGATGCTGGTTGTAGCCGAAGACCAGTTCCCCGCAGATGCGCGCGACCTCGCCGCTTGCCCGTGCGACCTGTGTGTGGCACAAGTCGGTGAAGAACTCCGCAGTGTCTTCCAGACCCTCGCCGGCTGCGCTGTCCGCGCCGCGCGCCGCGAGTTCCAGCACATCCAGAATCTGGCAGCGCGATGCCAGCAGCCAGCAAAGCGCATCGGCCATGGGGAAAGTTACGCCTTGCCGCTGCCCGTGGTATAACTTGCCCCCCTCCGGGTCCGCGGCCTTTTGCAGATGCTTCAACGACCACAACCATAACGTCATGGCGGTAGCCAATGTACAGGCGCCGGTCTCGGAACGGTCTGAAGCAATGCGCCGCATCTCCCCAGTCCAGGCGCGGAATTGAGCCAGGAAAAGCTCGTTCGTCATGGTCACGCTCAACTGCCGCCGCTGCACAGCCTCAGGACCTTCGTAGGTCGCCTCCAACTGCGAATCCATCCATTTGTTGGCCAGGAACCCCGGACAATCTTCCGTGATGCCGTAGCCGCCCATCAGGCTCACCGCCTCGCGCATCATGTTGGCCCCGTGGCCGGTGTTCCACAGCTTGGTCGCAGGGCACTGCACATTGGCTTCGGCATCCTTCAAAGCAAACCTTACCAGCGGATCGGCCTCCAGTTCGCCTCTTCGCGCCGAGCCTGGCTTGAGTCCCAGCAGCTCGATCGCCCGCTCTTCGCTTTCGCGCAGCGCCTTCATCTCTGCGCGACCGCCCTGCACGCCGCGCGCTTTTAGAATCGCCGTCTTCTCCTTTTCCAGCGGGTCGAGCTCATCGAACAGCCGGGCAGCGGTGAAGCCAAGCGAAGCAGCCGCTTCCCCCGTTGCCCAGATGTCCACCAGCCGGTGTAACGCGTCCTCACGTTGCTGGATGCCCTGCTCATGCCTGATCGAACCGGGCTTGATTCCCTCCGCGCCGCGAAACCGGCCTCGCTGGTAGCGAACGATGGGCTCCACCGCGGAGAGCAGCTTGGCCGCCGTCATCAGTCCCACAGGTACGCGGGTGCGGCGGAAGACGGCTTCAATGATTTCGCCGTGATTGAAGTTGGGGACAATCACTCCGTCCTTCACTGAGTACCCGCCCACGATGCGGCTGGCCGGAACCTTCAGGTTGAAGATGGGATCTCCGGTAGACGAGAGCTGGTGAACCAGCTTCTTCGTTGCCGTTCCGCGGTCAAAGATACCCTCATCCGTGTCTTCCAGGATCACAACGCAACTTCCCTTGATGCGCGGATCGCAAGAGTTCACCGCGGCGGTGACAAAGTTGGCGGAGGCAATGTTGGTGATGAACCGGCCGCGCTTGTCAACCTGAAGCCATGGCTCCTCACCATCGTTCCATTCGGCCACGCGCACCTTGCCGTTCAGCATTCCGGTGTCCACACCCACGTAGGGAACCGGTTCGGTCAGCGCGAAAGCCCCGCGCCACGGCCTGCGGTCCTCACCCGGCTGCGGCGGCGCGCACAAGGCCATGTAATGGTGCGCCTGTTCCTGGGTTCCCCGCTCGTGAATGGGCGAGAGGGACAGAAATCCTGCCACGCTGGCGGTAGCGGCACCGCTGTCTACCCACGCCAACTCGAACGCCATCAGCGAGAGCGCAAGGTTCTTCGGCCCGGCAATGAAGCCGCCCTCTTCCGGTTCCATGAAAACAGCCGTCAGACCGGCTCGATCGAAGTCATCCAGCATAGCGGCCTTTTCAGGCGTCCATTCATGGGTGTTGCGCTGTCCCGCGGACACCAGCCTGGCTACCGTCCCTCGCGCCACGCCTCGTGCCGTTTGTACCAGCATTTGCAGGTCAAACCGGTCGGCAAACCGCCATTGAATCTGGCGCACCGCGTCGCTGGGAAGAGTAAGCATGACCTTCTGTTCCAAAACCGGAGCTGTACTCATAGGTCGATCCTCGAATCGCGGTCACATTGTCTCCAAGCGCGGAGACAAAGAGATGTGATCGGCGACACCATGACAGGTCTCCGGTCTTCTGAAGTCCGGCCGATGCTCTCGAATCAATCCTTGTGGGGTAACCAGCGGGAAAGCTTGCTCTCGACGGACTGAACGAAGTCTTCCTTGGGCGGTTCGGAGAGCTTTTTTATAAAGAACTGAAGGAAATCTTCGTTCTCCGGGATTTTGTATTGCCGGCGGAGTTTCTGGATTATGGCCAGACGTTCTTTGGGTTCGATCACTTCGGGCGCGCTCGTCTTGGGGTCGATCCTGTAGCCGCCCACCACCTCGGCCAGCGTGGCGAGCAGTTCGTTGTCCTGGTGACTGCCGGAGCCGAGAGCGACGGTGTAGAAGTGGTTCGCCAAGCCTGTGTAATTTGCCGGGTCCTGGTTCGTTGCGACGGGATCGAGTGCTTTTAGTTCCACGCCTGAATAGGTTTCAGCGAAGGTCGCTACTTCCCTGCCATCGGGCGTAAATGTGATCGCCTTTATTCTTTCCGCCGGCCCGATCTGCACGCCGATTGGTTTGCCGGTCAAGGTGTCCCACACCTGCGCGTGATCCGCTGTGTGTGTCAGGATCATCTTGCCGTCGGGGCTGAAATCCAGGTCAACGATGTCGCTGCCGAAATCTCCCACGTGAATTGTCGCCGCAATTCTCTTGCTGGTGGCCACCTCCCACACCTGCGCAAGGTGATTCTGGGTTTCGGTGACGATGTACTTGCCTTTCAGATCGGGGCTGAACTTGGCCCTGATGACCTTGCCGCCATGCTTCATCGGTTTGCCGATCATGGCCCCGGTGGAAGCATCCCAGACGGCGGCAGTGCCATCGTCGGAGGCGGTAACAACCCGCTTGCCATCCTGGCTGAACTCAGCATCGTTGACCAACCCCTCGTGCTTCAGTTCCTTTCCCGCCAGTTTGCCCGTGGCGGTATCCCAAACCTGCGCGCTGTACCCGAATTCCGTCACCACATTGCTTCCCTGCTGACTGAATGCGGTTTGGGAAATTCCCTCGCGCTCGAATTGATTGGGGGGCTTGTTGGCGGCTGCATCGTAGATGCGCTCAATATATCCATTTGCATCCTCGACATGGGCAAGGATGCGCCTGCCATGCGGACTGATAGAGATATCGCCCGTCCCGGAGATTGGCTTTCCCGAACCGGTTGGCTGGCCGGTAGAAAAATCCCAAACCTGGGCGTTGGAAAAGCTGGGGTTCCGGAACGAATCTTCGGAAGCGTCGAGGTTGTAAAGCAGCACATGACGGCCGTCCTGGGAAAAGGCAAATTGAGTTGCGGCCCCCAAAGGGATGGGCTTGAGTATCGGGGCGCCTTTTTCGTTGAGCACCTCGCATTCGGACTGGCCGTTTTCTTCAATCCCCGCCAGCATGAAGAGTCCGTCCTTGGTCAGTTTTGCGTCCAATAGCTTAAAACCGGGGACAGTCACCGGCTGGCCGGCGCCGGTCATCGGCAAATCACGAGACCAGATCTGGGCCGTTCCGCCTTTGGAAGAGGTAAGAAGCAGGTTGCCTTCCCGGTTGATCGCGCCGCCATCGATCTCTCTGCCCAGCGGGATAGCTCCGCCCATGGGGAAGCCGAAGTAGGGGCCGCCCAAGGCAGACCAAACCTGAATGGTGTCGTCGAGAGAGGCCGTCATCACGGCTGAGCCGTCTTCACTGAAACCGGCCCAAAACACCGAACCCTCGTGTTTCAGGGTCTTCGGCGGCATCGAGCAGTCGTTCGACTTTTCCGCCTGGTCCCCGTTGGGGCAGGCTAGGACATCCCAGATCTTCGCCGTGCCGTCGTCGGATGCGGTGATAACTTCCTGCGGATTTGCCTCGCTGAATGCCACCGAGCGAACATCGTCCTGGTGTGTCAACGTCCCCATCGGCTTCGCGCCGGGGTCGTGGCTGAGCGGATATGGCCATACCTCCACTTTCGCCTCGAACCCGGTCGATTTCGTTATCCTGGTGAATCCTGTGACAATTAGATTGTCGAGTTTGTTGAAACTGGCGTAACTCATTGCGCCTCGGGCATGCGCCTCCGGCGTGGAGCCGGCCAATTCGCCGGTTGCCGAGTTCCATACCCTTGCTATTCCGTCATTCGACGCCGTCAGCACCAGGTCGGGTTTGAGCGCGTGGCTGAATTCGACAGAGGACACATAATCCGGATGGACGAGCGGCTTCCCAAAGATTTCTCCCGTGTCCGCATTCCAGACGGTCACCTTCTTGCCGGCCGCGGTTGCCGCAAGCTTGCAGTCCCAACTGAAGCCCGCATCTTCAATCTGGTCGTCGTTCTCGAGAGCCTTGCCCAATTTTTTGAAGGTTCGGGTGTCCCATATCTGCGCCGACTTGCCCGCCTGGACCAGCACCCGGCTGCCATCGCGGCAAATCATGGCAACATCCACCGGAGCGGGGCCGGCGAGGGGCGGCCCAAGCTTGCGCCCCGACGCGGCGTCCCATAGCTGAACCGTTCCGTCCTTCGAACCGGTGACCACCATGGTGCCGTCGCGGTTGAGGTCGGATACAGTCAAATCGTTTGTTTCAAATGAGACGCCGGGCAGCCACCACAACTTGCGGGCCAGCAGGCTGGAGATCCAGGCCCGCGCGCCGAGAGAGTCAGGGTCGTGGCGCATGGCCATGGCCAGGTGCGCCAGAGCGATCGGCCTACCTTGCCCCCCGGCCAGTTGAAGCGACTGCCCAACCTCGTCAACGGCGCTCTGCGCCAGAGCCTTGTGAGCCTTGATGCTCTCCCGCCATGCGCCGAATCCGCCCACGGCCGCGCCTATGGCTAACAGAATCACGGTCCAGAGAGCCGCGAGCTGAAGCTGCTTGCTTCGATTCTTGCTGACCGATTCCTCAAGGAACTCTTCCTCGATCGGCGTCAGAGGGCGATTCTTGCTTGCCCAGGCCTTTGCCTCCTTCAGGTCGGCTCCCAGCAAGAGCAGGCCGTCCGGCTTGCTCTGCTCTTGCCACAGCGAAGCGGTTTTTTGCAACTGGGCGAGGTGCTTTTCAAGCCAAAGGCGATTGCTCTCCTGCACCGGCTTGATCATGCGGTCGTGGGAAAGCTCGTACCAGTCGGCTCCGGCGCGATGTTCGGCGCGAACCAGGTGGGCCTCAATGAGCAGGGCGATGAGGGTGTTGTTGAGACCGCCGCTTTTGCCGGCCTCGCGTAGCACCTGGCCGCGGGTGCCTCCGGAAGTAATGAGCTTCTTGCCGACCCATTCGCGCATGGAGCGCTCGATGCGCGAATCGCCGCCCACCCACTCGCGAGTGTGCTCCTCTACTTTTTCCGTTGCGCCGGAGGCTTTCGCGATCTCCGTTTCGTAGTATTCGGCCAGCGCGCGGGTTACGTCGCCGAAGGACTCGATGTCGCCGTCTTCAATGACGGTGTGATCGGGCGACAGGCTTTGCCACAGATTGCGGCACACCACTTGCAGATGGAGCGGTTCGATGCAAGGGCCGGGCTCGCTTTTGAACTCGCCGCCTGGCTGCTGCACCTGCATCATCGCCAGATCCGAAACCAGCCTGGCCAGGGGTCCGGGCCGTGGCGGGACTGCGGGAGCGAAGGTGCGTCCCGCGGATTCGACTGTTTTGCGGATAGCATCCTGGGCTGCGGCACGGCTCAGCAGGTCGAGGCGGAAGCGGTTCTTGAGGTGGGTGGGAAGCAGTTCCTCGTAGGGGTCGAAGGGGGCGAGGTAGTCTTCGCGGATAACGAACAGAGCCCACATGCGGGGGTTGTCCTGGAGAAGCTTGCCGAGCTCCACGAAGAAGGCGCGCTTGGTTTCGGTTCCCAGCGGGTCGACGGTGAGGATCTCCTCAAACTGATCGAAGATGAGGGCAATGTTCTTGGGCGCGGAGGGACGGAGGGGGCGGCTGGCGACGTATTGCGCCAGCGACATGGCGGAGACGATGTCTTTGCCCCGCTGCAGCCGCTCGGGCACGCCGGCCTCGAATCCAAGGTTGCAACTGCGCACAAAGCGGTTGATGGCCGGGTCGGCGTCCGGGTCCGGCCGCAGGTTGACGCGGACCGGCTTCCATACATCGAACTGCTCGGCCAGGCGGGGAACGAGCCCGGCCTGGATGAGAGAGCTTTTGCCGGCGCCGGAGGGGGAGTAAAGCAGGACGACGCGTTCGGCGCAGAGCATGTCAAAGAGCTGGGCGATCTCCAGGTCACGGCCAAAGATGGGCTGGCCTTTCTCCAGTGGACGAGGGCCGACGAACGGATTGAAGGGGGTTGCCGCGGGATCAAGGCCAGTCATCGGGATCCCTCGCGATCGGTTTGGTTCCAGCCTGGCCTGCGGTTGCCGCCATCCGCTCCTGCAACTGGCGGAGGAAATCCGATGGGCTGCCCCAGTAGATGGAGATGCTCGGAGCGTGACTGCCCGTTCCCCCCTGGAAATACTTGGTCATATACCGGATTGCGCGATTGACATCTCCCACGCTCTGCTCGCCTGGATTGACCTGGACGCCGACGTGCGTCCTGTCACTGAGCGCGGCTGCGCCCGGCTGGGTAACGATGAGGCGGAATAGGACGCGGAATCTCCAGTCGTCGAGGCGGAAGCCGAGAAAGACGAGAGAACTCTGCATGAGCTTGCTGATCAGCGTCTCAAGCAGGAGCTTTAGCCGCGACGAGGTAATGAGGTAATCGAAGAAATCGTCCTCCGTGAGGACCATGGTGTCGGGCTTTCCGAAGACACCGAAGACGTGGTAAACCCAGGGTGTGTCTGGTCCCGGACTGGGATTCTTGGGCTGCGGTTTCTGCACCACGTCCGCGCCTCTCCAGGCGCCAAACACCGGCTCCGGCATTCTGCCCTCCGCCTTCAACACGCGAAGCAGCATGGTCTCATAGCTGGCGTTCAGATAGATGGAAGCGGAGAGCTCCCTGGCGCTGAGCAGCTTGTAAGGGCTGTCAGGGTTTGCGCGGCAGGAATCGACGGAGGCCTGGAGCAGGCCGGGCAGCTCACCAGGGTCGTGGCCTCCGCCAAGCCGCTCCACAAAGTCGATGGCCAACGCCTCGCAAGCGAACTCGCGGCTCTTATCCACGCCGATGAACTGGGCAACCTTGGGGAGGCTGAGCCGTTCGTGGTCGGCGAGAGGAAAGCTGAACTTCTCGGCAAGCCGGTTGGACTGCTCCTGGGTGGTGCCGAATAATCCCTCGCCTAGTTCCGGGCCGAGAATGGGGAAAAACCTGCCCTCGCGGACCTTGATGCAGATGGCATCCCAGCTATCGAACTCCTCGCTGGCGGAGCCGCCAAAGCCTGGTTCGTACCAGATGCGGCCGTTGCGCAGCCGCATGAACAGAACCGGCATCCAGTAGTCCGGGGCGTTGCGGACTTCGCCGCGCGCAACGGACATGGCGCGGTCGATCTGTCCGTCAACCAGCAACTCGGTGAAGAAGCGCTTCATGAAGGCCGCGGCAGTCGTCATGAAGATACTGCCCTGCATCGCAATGACGGCTGGAACACCGGCTTCGGACAGACGGGGGCCAAGGGCGGCAACTCCCACTTCGCCCTGGCCCGCGCTCTAGCAGGAGGCCAGCACCACCAGGCGCGGGCGCTGATCGAGTTCGCGGATGGCCTGGACCAGGTTGAAACCCTGATCGGGCTTGCCCTCGTTCAGATAAAGGTATGGCTCCTGGTTCACCAGGCGGCCGTGGCAGACGAGGTAGAGGATGTCGAAGCCTTCGCGAAGCTTGGCCGCGAGATCGTTGAGCGAGACCGCCCCTCCCGGCGCCAGCACGGTTACCGAGATGCCGGTCAATGCCTGCCGGACCTGGGCCAGCTCGCCGGCAACATCGATGGGCGCAAGCTGGTAATCGACCGAACTGCCGGGATTGGCCACAACAACCAGGGCGCGCATTTGAGCCTTGGGATGCAGCCGGATGGGACGCCAGTCTCCGCTGGTCAGGAAGCGGGAGACGACGATCTGTTCGCCGGTAAACAGATGGGCATTTTCCTGCTCCGGCGGCAGGGCGGGATCGCGCAGCGTCTCCCAGTGCACGCCGTGCAGTTCCGGCGCACTCTGGTCGAAGGTGAGACGCACCCTCAGAATCGCGGACTTCTGCTGAGTGATCGCCCGGAAGCGCGCAAACTCATTCAGTACTTCCGGCGTGAAGAATGCGGCGCTGAGAGCGCTCGAGACTGACTTGAGGTCGTCGCCCTTCAACGCCGCAGGGTCGAGAACGATCACCGGCTCAAGCTGCGAGGGATGGTCGGCTTCGTCGTCCGGGCTGCTGTAGCGGAAGCTCAAGCAATAGGAACGCTCGTCGCGCTTTCTGAAGAGGATCTCGAGATCGGCATATTTGAAAGCCATCTCTGGATACTTCGAGCGTGCAAATTGGGCCAGTTTCGCAAGCATATCATGGACTTAACCCATGGTCTCCGCGATATTCCGCCGCTGTCTGGAGATTGGCGAGAAATGCGGTCAGGCATTGGACTGGAGAGGAACGATGATTCGCTACGGATTGCTGGGCTTTGGCCATCATTGCGAGAAGAGGCTGGTTCCGGCATTTCCAGCGGCGCGCGTCTCCACGCTGGCGGGATTGTGGCGGCGCGATTTCGAGAAGGCCGAGGAGAACGCACGCAAATACTCCATCGAACACGCGTTTCGAACCGCGGAGGAGCTTTGCGCTTCTCCAGATATCGATGCTGTCTTTGTCACTTCGCCCGATGCGCTGCACTTGTCCCACGTGTTGCTGGCGCTGGGGAGCGGCAAGCCTGTGTTGTGCGAAAAGCCGCTGGGGATGAACGCTGCCGAAGTGGAACAAATGCTGGCTGCCGCGGACGGCGCGGGGCTGCGCCTGGGCGTGGCGCAGAACCTGCGCTACAACAGAAGTCTTGAAGTGATGCGGTGCTGGATTGCGGAGGGACGGATTGGCAGGCCGCTGCTGGCGCATTCGCAATTCTGCTTCCCGGCAGAGAACAGCCCGCGACGGTGGATCTACGATCCGGCATTGGCCTGCGGAGGGCCGATTGGCGACGTGGGCATTCATTGCATCGATGCGCTGCGCTTTGTGATGGACAGCCGCGTTGCCGCGGTGAATACGCTGGCACGCGCGGATGAGAGGTCTGCTCCGCTGGAAGCTTATGCGGCCATCGGTCTGGATTTCAAATGCGGGGCAATGGGCACGGTGACGGTGAGCACGCGCGGCGTCTACCGGACGGTGGTCGAAGTAACCGGCGAGACGGGCACGATTGTGAGCCAGTACGGACTGACGGTGGATACGGATGTGGATGTGGTGTTGTGGCGGGCTGGGGAGGCTCAGGAGCACGAGACCGTTTTGAGCGCCGACGGCTACACGCGCATGCTGGATTCATTTTCTGATTGGGTGGAGGGCCGTGGCGAATATCGCGCGCCTGCATCGGACGGCTTACATAACCAGCAGGTTCTGGATGCGGCGTATGCAAGCTGGCGTACGGGTGAGCGAAAGCGGCTTCCGGGCGCGTAGATGCGAAACGCCGCTGCGGATGGGCAGTTCAGAGCGATTCTGTATATAGCTACTTGATTATATATATCGTGTTTGGAAGTGAGCCATTGTGGACTTGGTTGTTACTTTGCCGCGGCGAGGCCGGCTGCTTTGGCACGCTCCGCGGCAGCCTCCGCTGCGCGGCCCTGACGGTCGTAGGCAATGGCAAGCTGGGCGTGGGGATCGGGAAAAGTCGGATCGGCGGTGACGGCTTCCTGGTAGCGGGCGACGGCATCGGCGATTTGGCCCTTGAGCAGCAGCTGGTTGCCGGCGTTCAAGGCAAAGTTTGCCTTTTGGCGGCTTACGGCGCTGCGGGCCAGGTCGGCGCCCTGGCGGCGATATTCTGCTACCTGGGCGCGGAGTTCTGTGACCTGGGCGCGCAATCGATTGGCCTTTTGCTGGTCACCCGCGGCTTCTGCCGTATCCGCAGCTTCAGTGGCGGCGCCGGCCTGCTCGGCAAGTACACCGGCCAGGGTAACGCGCGGCCCGGGCTGGCCGGGGAGCAGCGGAATGGCCTTCATGAGCGCATCGCGAGCTTCAACGAGGCGCGAGTCCTGCTTGAGCGTGCTGCCCAGGATGGCCCAGGCGTCGCCATTTTCGGGACGCAGGGCCACGGCCTTCTTGAGCTCAACGACGGCTTCATCGAGCTTCCCGGTCTGCATGTAGAGGATTCCGAGCGTGTAGGGAGGGTCCTGCAGAGTTGGATCCATCTGGCCAGCGCGGGTGAGTTCGGCGATGGCGTCGTCGACACGGTCTTTGAACTTGTAGGCCATGCCCAGATCGTAGTGGAGTTGGGAATCGTTGGGGTCGAGTTTGAGGGCGGCCTGAAAGTCTGCGATAGCTTCATCGAATGCGGAAAGCTGCACGTGGGCTACGCCTTGGTCCTTATGGAGAGTCGCGTCGGGCGGTGCGGCAGCCATGGCCTGCTGGAAGTAGCCAAGGGCATCTTTGGCGTTGCCGGTGAGGGTGAGCGCAAGGCCGAGGTTGGTGAGCGTGCTGACGTTATGCGGGTCGCGCTGAAGGGCCTGCCGGAACCAGGGGATGGCTTCCTGCTGGCGGCCCTGGCGCTGCAAAGCCATGGCCAACTCGTTTTGCGCGCCGCGAAGATCGGGATTCAGCTTGATGGCCTGTTCGAGGCATGGGGTTGCGGCTTCGTCCTGGCCGGCGGCTTCGAGGGTGCGGCCGTATTCAGACTGGGCCAGGGCGTCGGCGGGGTTGGTGGTGACTGCTGCCTGAAGCGTGGAAAGCGCGGCGTTGAGGTCGTGCTGCTGGCGCTGGACGATGCCTAGATGGATGCGGGCAAATGCGTAGGAATTATCGATTCCGAGGGCATGCTCGAACTGGGGCTGCGCCTGACTCCAATTGCCTTGCTGCGCGTAAAGCGAACCAATGGAGTCGAAGATATCCGCTGTGGCAGCGCCGCGGTCGACGGCAGTTTGAAACATCTGGATGGCTTCAGCCGGTTTGCCGATGGCGGCGAGGGAACGGGCGTAGGCCGCAAAGAAATCGGCGTCGACCGGCTGGCCGCCTGGTTGCTGCGAAGCCTGGAACGCGGCGGTGAATTGCGGGATTGCCTTGGCGGGATCGCCGGACTTGGCGTAGGCCAGGGCTAGATTGGCTTCGATGCCCTGATCGCCGGGCTTGAGGTTAAGGGCAGCTTCAAACTCAGGGACGGCTTCCGCCGGTTTGCCCAATTCGATCAGGACTTCGCCCAATGCGGCGTGGCCTTCCGGTATTTGGGGCGCGAAGCGGACGGCTTCAGCGAATCGGACTTTGGCTTTTTCCAGATCGCCGGCCTGCATTGCAGCGTAGCCGGCACGAAAGGCGGTGTCGGCGTGCTTAAGGGCCTCAGCCTGCTTTTGGTTTGGCGTCTGCGCAAGTAAAATGAGCGGCATAGCTGCCAGGATGGTAATCAGACATCGAGGCAGAGCGCCACGGTGGAAGTGCATGCTCTATTTTCCCGCAGGAGGCCTGGTGTTGTTCTGCAGATCGACCACCATTTGAAATTCCCGGTTGGCCTCTTCCACCTGACCAGTAGCCTTGTAGGCCTGGCCGAGGAGATTGTGGATCAGGTAACTGGAGGGGTCCATTTTTGCGGCGTGGTCAAGATAGTGGAGAGCCTGGATGGGCTGGTTGAGCTTGAGGAAGGTCTGGCCCAGCAAGATATAAGGCGCTGTGGCGTTGGGCTCAAGCAGCACGGCGCGGTTGAGGGCCTGCTGAGCATTCTCGTATTGCCCGTTGCGCAGGTAGGCGTCCCCCAGCCGGTCATAAAGAATGGCGTTCAGGGGGTTGATTTTGCGCTCTTCCTCCAATTCGCGAATGGAGCCGGAAAAATCGGCCTTGGCCAGGGCGACTTCGCCCAGAAGCTGATGGGCCAAGGGCATGCTGGGACTGATTTCCAGGGCCTTGCGGGCCTCGGCCGCCGCTTCGACTGCGAGGTCGCGGCGCAGAAATAGCCGCGCGGCAAGCAGATAGGCCTCGGCGGAGTCAGGCGCAAACCCGTATTGAGTGGCGAAGGCATGGCGGGCGTCGTCGTAGCGCTTCACGTCGGTATAGCACAGTCCCAGCACGTACTCGGGATCGACATTGGCGCGGACAACGGTGGCATGCGCCTGTTCAAGGAATGGCAGCGCTTCAGTCGATCGGCCGGTGCGGAAGAGGCTCACGCCGTGCATCTCGGTTGACTCGCGATCGTTGGGGTCTTGCTCAGAAGCCTTGGTGAAGGCGGTAATAGCCTGCGGGAAATCTTCCCTTTGATAGAGGATGATTCCTCGCAGGCGCTCAACGCCGGCGGGCTCGGGTGTTTGGGCGGCCAGCTTGTCGAGCAGCGCCATGGCCTTGTCGAGACGGCCTTTTGCGGCAAGTCCCTGGGCGACCTCAAATGGCGTAGGTTCGGGCTGTGTGGCGTCGGTGGAGGTTTGGTTTGCGCTTTGCTGGGTTTGTGCGGGAGGGGCAAGAGACAGGAGTGCGAAGATGAGGGGGACAATGAATGTGCGATGCATGGAAGAAGCCTACCAAGGAGTTTAGTTCCTGGACTGAGTTGGGACAGCGCAACCGAAGTGCAACCGCAGATCCCTCGGCTCCGGTCGCCGCGGCGACCTTCGCCCAGGATGAAAGTGATTTGGTGGTTCAGCATCCTTAAAGGTGAAAAGAAAGAGGGGAGCCGAAGCTCCCCTCGAGGTTTTTTGCGGCTCCTCCTCGTAATTAGAACTGCACGTGGAGAGAGAATTCAAGTTGACGGGGTCCGCAGTCGTTGCCGGAACCGCAGCCGCCACCTTCACCACCGATTGCGCCGCCGGTCTCAATGCTGCCGCCGGGGAGACCCGCGGTGATGTGGTTGAAGGCGTTGAAGGCGTCCATGCGGAATTTGACGGCCACGCTCTCCCAAATGTTGAATGCCTTGGTGAGGCCGAGGTCGGTTGAGAAGAATCTGGGACCACGATAGGTGTTGATGCCCGAGTTTCCGAACGTGTCCAGACCAGGGTTGACGAAAGTGCCGTCACCCAGTGAGTGGGGTGTGGTGCCGGGGCAGTTGAACATGCAGCGAGAACCACCTACGGCGCCTGGCCCTGTATTGGGCACGTATTTGCTGACGCTGGTCGACAATCTCTTCTGCTGGCTGGGGTCGCCCGGTCCGCCGTCGATGTTGTTGCCGCTCTCATTGTAGCCGAGGGTGAACGGCAGGCCGCCAGACCATTGCGACACGTCGCTGAGTTGCCAGCCGCCGACAATGAGGTCCGTTGCATGGTTGGCGCTCGGCATGAACTGCTTGCCCTTGCCAAAGGGGAAGTCGTAGCTGCCGTAGAGGGTAAGTTGCTGATTGCGAACGTTGCTGTCGCGGCCATGGGTGATGACGTGGCTCCAGGTGTAGTAGCCCGATTCCTCGTCGAAGGCGCTGGCCCACTCGTAGTTGGCGGTCATCGCGAGCCCGTTTCTCATGGTCTGGGCAAGAGTGACCTGCAAAGCGTCGAATTCGGTGTTCTGATCGTCGCCACGGTAAGCGATGCTGTTGGTCCAGCCGCAGGCGCCCGCGGGCAGGTTAACACCGGCGTAAGGCGAGCCCGGCGAAAGGTAGTTGGGATCTGAGCACGCCTTCAGCGTGGCCGCGAAGTAGCGTTGCAGGAGTTGGGTGGTGGATGTGCCTTCGTCGGCTGCCGGAGCAGCGGTCTTGACTGAGGGATCGTAGTGCAGGGTCTGGCCGTTGTAACTATTGGCGCCAGGCAGCGTGATGGCAGCTTCATTGGGGTTGGTGCCGTTGCTGTCGCCGTCACCCAGTGTGTGCGTTCCCTTGTTGCCCACATAGGCCGCGGTCAACGAAAGGGTCGGAGTGAGAGACCGCTGCAAGCTCAGGTTCCAAGCGTCGATGGTGGTCAGGTGCATCGGGTTCGGCCGTGAGCTGGAGCTGACCGAGGAACCGGGGTTGGGGAGCAGGCCACTGGCCGGAACCGGGATGGGAGTGTACGGCGTGGGTCCGGTCGCCGATGACAAATTGAACGCTTCGCCGATGTTGCTGGGCGAGTTGATCTGCTGGTTGGCCAAAACCGGGATGTTCTGTGTGACGGTGTGGCCGAAGGTGGAACCGAATACACCGGTGTCAAAGCTGCGTCCGTAACCCGCGCGAATGACGGTCTTGGGATCGAGCTGGTAGGTAACGCCAAGGCGCGGCGAGAACTGCTTGGCCTTGTCGACCGTCCAGCCGAGGTCGGAGGGTATGCCGCCGATGCCGGCCACATGCAGGTAGCCATCGGAAATATTGAGCAATGCGCCGTTACCTGGACCATTGACCGACTCTGGGAAGTACATATCCCAGCGGAGGCCCAGGTTGAGGGTCAAGCTGCGGGTAACGCGCCAGGTATCCTGCCCATAAAAGAAGGTGCGCTTCTGGAATTCCTTGGCGTTGGTGGATGTGGAGACGTAGCGGTTGAAGCTGGTCACGTCGCCGATTAGGAAGCTGGCATATCCCAGGCCGCCTTGGGGCTGGGGGTTGCCCTTGGCGTCCTTGGGGATGGTGGGCCATGATTCCGGACCGGTGCCGAAGTTCATCAGGCCGGCGCGATCGTTGTCAGAAGGCACGCGCAGGTTCCGCCCATAGCGGAGATCGGCGCCCACCTTGACGGAGTGGTTGCCGAATATCCGGGTCCAGTTGTTGACAATCTGGAACTGGTCTTCACGCTCGGTGAGGGGGCAGTTGCAACGGTTGATGCCCAGGCCATCGCCAAAGACGGTGCCGTTGGTGCCGCCGCCGCCGCCGGGGACGTTTGTAATGTTGAAGCCTGGCGAGCCGGAGGTGATGTTGCCGCCGATGTTAATGCCGTTGATTCCGAGTGCCGTAGCTTCCTCGACGCCCTGATCGTGCTTGGTGTCGATGACGTTGTAGCGGTAGTAGCCCAGGCGGAAGTCGGTGAGCAGCTTGGGGCTGATGGCGATGTCCATGCCGGAGGCCAGACTGTCGTTGGCGCCGTTGGAGTTGCCACCGTAGTTGTTGATGCCGAAGCCAGGACCGCCGGCAGTGCCGAACATGACCGCGCCGGAGAGCGTATCCCAGAACCGCGAGAAGCGCTCAAAGGCGTGCATCTTCTCGTTTATGGTGTAGTCCACGCGTTCCGTCCACTGGTTGCTGTTGAAGAGGCCAGTACCGCTCTCCTTGTAGTTTTGATCCAGGCCGTCTTCGCTTCCTGTAATGCCTTGGCCCAGTCCGACGCCAGCGGTGCTGGGCTCCAGGAGTGTCAACAGGTTGATGGCCTGCGCCGAAAGAAGCGAGGCCGGAACCACGTTGTTCGGATACGGAGCCTGCGGCTTCAGCGACCCAGGCGGCTGAAGAACAACGCCGGCTGCCGCGGCTTGCGCTGCAGTGGTTGGGTAAAGTGTGCCGGCAAGGCCGAACTCAGTCAGATATTCGCTGAAGTCGGCGCCCTTGTAGCCGGCTGCAACTTGGGCGGCGCTGGTGGTGTTCTTGCCGAGTGCCGTTTCAGTAAGCAGGTTCGTGGGCAGTGTGTCCGTGGCCGAGGTGCCGACCTTCTGGCGCTGGCCTTCGTAGTTGGCGAAGAAGAAGATCTTGTCCTTCATGATCGGACCGCCGCCCGAAACGCCGAAGCGATTCTTGAGGCCCGGCGGCAACCCTGTCGGGTTGGTCAGACTCACCTTTCCCGGTGTTTCGCTGTAGGGGTCGCGGGCATAGTTGGCGTTGCCGGTGCGGAAGTCGTAGAGGCTGCCATGGAAGTTGTTGGTGCCTGACCGGGTTTGCGCGGTGACGACCGCGGAAACCGCCTTGCCCAGCTCGGCGTCAAAATTCTGCGTGGTGATCTTGGTTTCGGTAACCGCGTCCATGGCGGGGTTGATGACGATGATTCCGAGGATCGGATCTTCGTTATCGGTTCCGTCCAACTCGAAAGCGGTGCCGCCGAAGGCCTGGCCGTCTACCTGAATCTGCTTGGAACCCTGGGGATTTTCATCGGCCGCGTGTGACCAGCCGAGAAGCTGCGCGCCAGGGAGGAGAAGCTGCAGGTTGGTAAAGTTCTGGTCGCCCACGGGCAAACTGGCAACCTGCTGCTGATCGAAGACGGTGGAAACGTCGGTGCTTTCCGTCTTCAACTGAGGTTGCGTGTCGGCGTTGACTTCAACGGTCTCTGAGCTGCCGCCTACATCCAGGGTGGGATCGATGCGGGGCGCGGTGTCTGCTTCCACCGAAATACCCTTGGCCTCGAAGGACTTGAATCCCTTCGCCGTAACTTTCAGGTCATAGACGTCGGGGATGAGATGGGGGACGGTATAGTCGCCTGATCCATTGGAAGTAACGGTTACGACGGTGCCTTTGGCCTCGTCCTTGATGGTGACCGTGGCGCCCGCGACGGCTGCCCCGGTCTTATCCGACACAGTGCCGAAGAGCGACCCGTAGACCGATTGCGCGGTGGCTGGCACGGTGAGCAGAAGGCTCGCGCAGGCAAACAAAGCCAGCGTGAGAGCTGTACCAAAACTCTTGTTCATGCGGTCTCCTGAAAATTGCTTCTGTGTTTTTGTGTGAACTTATGGTCTATCCACTTGCCCGCGGGTGGGTTCCCGCTGTTCGCAAGCAAGGCTTGCCTGTCACGCTGACAGGGTCGCTAAATTACCGGAGCAATCGCTTCCCGACTAGAAGATTGGGTTAGCTAAAAACAGATACTCCGAAGCAATCGAAACGATATCAAGGTGAGACGACGCTGTCAACCGGGTAATCGCAAAAAAATGAAAGGTTTGAACGTAAATACGATATATCAATACTTGGAAACATTTACATTTCGATGCTGGAGGCTCCCGGCAGCATGGAAACAGCCTGATTTCTCAAATTAACTCTCATTTATAAAGCGATTTACCAAGAGCCCTCACCCGGCAGATGGTCTCTTCCCTGCTCCGATTATTCCTGCCCTCAGCTCGTTGATACCGTATTATCGAGAGCTTTGGCTCGGACAAAGGCTTCACAAATGATATGACAATGATGAGCTGTCGATTGCAAGTGCGGCCGGGGTTGCATGGGCGCGATGGAGCGGGGTCCGACCACGTCGCATCCGCATTCTCCGCAGTTTGTTCGCCCACCAAATGGTTGATTCCGATAGGGCGATTCGCGTTGTCAGCGTTCGAGGGGGCGGGGATCTTCAGGTTTGAAGAAGCTCGTTCCGGGATCTCCGGCAAGTGCCCATGCCTGGTTCAAGATGGATAAATAATTAACCGCAGCATCCCCGGAGCTGGTTTTCGGTATGACAATTGGATCGAAGCCGGCAGGAGCTAACGGCAACCGGGCTAGGTGACGGTCAGGCATTTTTCCGGGAGGACGCGAAGCCGTCGGTTTTCAGAATCCTTCCACCCTCCTCCAGCACATAGAGCCGATTCACATCGAGGTCCTTCCATATGTCCACGACGCCGGAGGGCCAGCGGATTTCGACCGAGTCGGCCTTTTTTGCTGCTCCGAGGCCGAAATGGATGCGCAGATCGCTTGCCGAGTAGTAGCCATTGCAGGAGCGAACCTCGTCGATCTGGATGAGCGGTGAGCCTGGCTTCTCGTTCAGGAGGGGAGTGCCGGTTTGGGCCACGACTTTGATCCTTGCACCGATTCCGGTGCGATTGGACTTTGTGCCTGCGACGCGGATCTTGATCCAACTTCGATTGAGTGTGGATTGGCAGTGCAGCAGCTGGGGCGGCCCATTCACGCAGTTGACCACGGCGTCCAGGTTGCCGTCGTTGTCGTAGTCGCCGATGGCAAAGCCGCGGGCCGGCACCGGCGCAACGATGCCGAGGCCACCAGTCAGGCTGACGTCTTCAAACTGGCCGTTACGCAGGTTGCGGTAAAGATACTTGCGCTCGGCGTAGGCGGCGTCGACCTGGGTGCCGTCCACCTCGGGGTAGACGTGGCCGTTGGCGACCAGGATATCGAG
>JBEKFD010000181.1:0-9837 GCA_050013495.1 Occallatibacter sp.
TCAATACTGTATAGAATGCGGTGATGCTGCCTTGCGCGAAGTTTCCTGCACGCTCCACGAGGCGTGCAAGCATGTTCAATACAGAAGGCGTATAGCCTTTCGCAGTGGGAGGCTCGCCCGCGGCCAATCCGATTTCACGTTGCGCCATGGCGAAGCGGGTAAGTGAATCGGCGATGAGCAAAACGTTTTTGCCCAGGCTGGCAAAATACTCGGCAAGCGCGGTTGCCGCCAATGCGGCGCGGATGCGCAGGAGCGGCGATTGATCGGACGTGGACACGACGACAACGGAACGCCGCAGCCCCTCCTCGCCGAGAACCTCAAGGAACTCGCCCACTTCACGGCCGCGCTCGCCGACCAAAGCCAGGACCGTCATCTCGGCGGCGGTTCCGCGCGCCATCATGCCGATCAGGGTACTCTTGCCGACGCCGCTCCCGCCGAAGATGCCCAGGCGCTGGCCTCTTCCGCAAGTTAGAAAGCCGTCGATGGCGCGAATGCCGCAACCGAGCGTTTCGCGGATAGCAACGCGCTCCAGAGGCAGCGGCGCTGAGCCGTCAATGATGACCGCGCGGGAGGCGCGATAGTCCCCTTTTCCATCCAGGGGATTCCCGGCGGGATCGATGACGCGACCCAGTAACTCCGGTCCCACGCGAATCGATGGCCGCGCGCCCCAGGTTACGATTTGATCGCCTAATCGAATGCCTTGCGGATGGTCGGCGGCCATCGACAACATCGTCGATCCGCGAAAGCCTACGATCTCACCGGCATAGCTTCTGCCGCCATCGCCTGTGATTTCGCACGATTCGCCAACGAAACCGAACGGCCCTTCGGACTCAATCAAGTTGCCGATCACCTGATTGATGCGGCCCCTCCAGCGCAGCGTTGAGCCTGCCTCCAGGGCATGGATGTAGGATGCCAGGATTGCGCGATTCACCGGTTCACCGGTTTCAACGCAAGCAGATCGAAGAAGCCCTGTTCGACCTCCTTCAATTGCGTGTCCAACCCGAAGTTGGCAACGCCAAGCTCAGTCTCCAGCAGGCAGTCGTGCTCGCTCAGGCTCGCGTCTTCCACCACTTCCACTCGCGCAACAACCGATATTCCGGCGAAATACTCTTTCCACCGCGACGAGCGACCGCGACCCACACGAACTGTAACGCTCGATCCTTCGCGGAGCCGTTCTATCGCCATCCTTACCAGCGAAGCCACGAGCATTGGATCGACCTGCGATTCGCGATGCAGAATTTTTGCGGCAATTGCCAGAGCGAGCTGAACAACCTCTCCCTCAACACGCGCAAAATACTCGCTTCGCTGTTCGGTGAAGGCTGCAACCGCGGCCACAACCGGCGCGTGCGCAGCCTGCAACTTCATTTCGTATTCCTGGCGCAGCCTGAGTTCCACCTGCTGTGCCGCGTCGGCCCTCTCTCGCTTGATTCTGTCGGCGAATTCAGTTTCTGAAAGCGCGACCTCCGCCCTGCGCTCAGCCTCTTCATGCGCGGCAATATCCTCGAGTATTGGATTAATCGAGCCGCTGGAGATCGTGGCTCCGCCCATGTCGCGGTATTCCAACGTCTTGACTGGGGCTGGAATCATGTTGCCGAATTCCAAGTTAGAGTACGTACTCATCGTCTCCCTCGCTCTTCAATGCGATCTTGCCTTCCGACTCCAGCTTGCGCGCGATGGCAACAATTTCCGTCTGCGCTTTCACAACGTCTTTGTTGCGCACGGGTCCCATTGCATCCGAATCTTCCTTCATCATCTCCACCGCGCGCGACGACATCGTCCGATAGAAATGACTGCGCAGATCCTCGCTCGCGCCTTTCATTGCCACCATCAGCGTCTTCTTGTCGACTGAACTCATCAGCTCACGCAGGTCCTGTTCGGGAACCTCGAGAAAATCGTCGAAGGTAAACATCTGATCGCGAATGCTGATGGCGAGCTTGGGTTCTTCTTTCTCGATGTTCTCGAGAATTTCACGCGCAGCAAGCGGGTCAAGGCGATTCATCAGTTCGGCTACATCTCTGAAGCCGGTTCCGGAACTCCTGCTTTGATCGGCCACCCCGCGCAAACGCTTGTTCAGCACCGCGGAAACCTTTGCGGCTACGTCCGGAGAGAATTGTCCCAGATTCGCGAGCCGTCTCACGCAATCGGCGCGCTGTTCAGGTTCCAGCTTCATCAGCAGCGCCGAGGCTTGCTTTGCATCGAGATGTCCAAGGATGAGAGCCGTGGTCTGGGAGTGTTCGCCAACCAGGAATCTGGCCAGCTTTTTCGTATCCAGCTTCTTCAATGAGTCCATGCGCAGGGAACTCATTTCGTCGGCCCGCATCAACCGCTGCACCATGCTCTTGGCGCCGCTATCCCCAAAGGCCTTGATTAACAAGCGGCTTGCAACATCCTGTCCGCCTACCGCGAGAAAGTCCTGCGCCGCCATCATCTGCTGGAACTCTTCGAGGACCTCGTAGGTTACTTCGAATGGAACGTGAGGAAGGTTCGCCACCTCATCGGTGATCTTTTGCAGGTCGTCGTCGGGAAGGTTGCGAAGAATCGCGGCCGCCGGCTCGTCGCCTAGCAATGAAATCAGAATCGCGGCCTTCCGCGCACCTGTGAGGACCGCAGCGCTGCTCACACTCATGAATTATCCTCATGCAACCAGGCCTGCACTGCGCGAGTGGTGTTGGCCGGCTTCTGCTTGATCAGCTCAATGGTTTGCTCTTTCAGTTGATTGGCTCGCTGGTTGCCGCTTCTCTGCTCAGCGGTACCCACGGTGAGTTGTTCCGCTCCCTGGGCGGTTGGAAGCGCAGGCGGCTGCGCCGGTCGCGGCAGCTTGCTGGGAGCCAGCGCTTGCTTCTGGAAAGGCCTCAGCACAAACATGTAGGCCAGCAGGAAAAGTACGACCAGCGAAGCGGGCCGGAGCAGGGATGAATACTCAGACAGATTCTTCCCCTGCTGCTGAACCCAGTTCGGTGCGGCGAGGTCCGCATTGGCGCCGTTCGAGTCGAAAGACATGTCCTGCACGCTGATAGAATCGCCGCGCTTGGCATCGAACCCGATGACCGCCTCGGCGATCTGTTGAATTTTGTTCAATTCTTCCTGAGTTCTTTTTTTCTTGGTGTAACTCACCTTGCTGCCTTGAACGTTTTTGACCGTCGCGTCATCCACTAGAATTGCTGCGCTCAGGCGTTCAATGCGGCCGGCAGGGGTGACCTTGCGCGTCATCATTTTATTCACGCCGTATTGAGCACTCTCGGTCATCGATGTCTGCGACGTGTCAGGCGCCGAGGGGGCCTTCGGCTTGGTTGTGGGTATGTTGCTCGATGTGCCCGGAACGCCGGTGGAAGCAATTACATTGCCGGCTTGATCCTGCGACTTCTGATCGCTCAAAAGCGCACTGACGGACGGATCGTACTTTTCCTGGCTCTCCTCGGTCGTGCTCTGATCCTGATCGATGCGAACCGTGGCACGAATCTTGTCCGCGCCAACCACCGGTTCCAGCGTGGCGATCAGGCGCTGTGTCAAGCTGGCCTCAAGCCCCTCGCCGTCGTCCTGACCTTTGTGACCCAACCCCAGCGATCGTGCTGAATCTGCGTCGACGATGGAGACGTCTTCCGGCCGCAGGGAATCCACGGCGCCGGAGACCATCCGCGAAATTGCCATAACGGCGTCTTTCGATAGGCCATTGCCGCGAAGCTTTAGAATCACCGAAGCTTTAGCGGCGCGCTGCCGGTCGAGAAAAACGGAATCCGTCGCCATCACCAGGTGAACGCGCGCGCTGGCCACATCGCTGAGCGTTTCAATCGACCGCTCAAGTTCCCCTTCCAGCGCGCGCTGATAAGTGACCTTTTGATCGAACTCGGTCTGGCCCCACGACAGTTTGTCAAACAGCTCGAACCCGGCCCGCTCATTGCCCGGCGTTCCCACCGACGCGATGGCCATGCGCGCCGCATCCAGCTTGCTCGCAGGCACGCTGATTGTTTTTCCATCGGCGCTGGTCTCATGAGGAATGCTTTGGGCGTCAAGTTGCGCGGCGATTCTTTGCACGTCCGTGGACCCGAGCCCCGTGGAAAGCGTCTGATAGTCGGGATTGCCGATCAAGCGGGCAAACAGCACCAGAAGCAGCACTGTGACGCCCGCACCGGCCAGAAGAAATCTCTTCTGGCGCGGATCGCGGCTCTCCCAGAACTGGGTAACCCGTCCAAGAAGATCCGTAGGAGACGCCATAGTATCTCAGTCCTAGAACTGCATTTTCTCGATGTCCTGGTAGGCGCTCACGATCTTGTTGCGAACCTGCATCATGAGCTGGAATGAAACATCTGCTTTTTCAACGGCGATCATCACGCTGGTCATATCGCCATCCCCGCCTTTCAAGATGTTGTTCACTTGCGCGCCTGCGTTGGAATTCATTTGATCCACGCTGCCGATGGCATTCTTCAGCACAGATCCAAAATCCAATCCACCGTTGCCGCTGCCGGCATCGAGCGACGATGGCTCCGGCATATACGCACTTGGAATTGCACCCAGACTGACATTGCTCATGGTTCCGCTCCGGAGTTATGAGGGTTTCAAAATCCCGATCGATTGCTCGACCATTTGCTTCTCCGCGCTTATTGCGGACGCATTCAACTGATAGGACCGCACACACCCCATCAGATCCACCATCTCGTTAATAGGATTGATGGCCGGATACGAAACATAGCCCGTTGCGTCTGCATCCGGGTTACCCGGCTCATAGCGCTGCACAGGCGGGCTTGGGTCGTCCACAACGTCGGTAAGGCGGACAGACCCTGCCGGCGCCTGCGCAAATCCGCCTACCGTGCTCAAGGTTGAATGAAACAGCGATCCGCCGACGGCGCTGAACACCGCTTCCTTGCGCACATACGGGCCACCCTGGTCGGTGTGGCTTGTCTCGGCATTCGCCAGATTTGCCGAGGTCACTTCCGCGCGCTGCCTTTCCGCGGCCAGAGCGGACGCGCTGATCTGCATCATGTTGAACATGCCCATGACTAGCTCCCCTCTTTGATGGCTGTAAGCAAATGGCCGAAGTGCGTCTTCACCAGTTGCACGCCGAGCTGAAATTGAAGCTGTGTTTGCGAGAGCATCATGCTTTCCCGCTCAATATTCACGTTGTTGCCGTCGGGACGTTCCGGCAGTCCCTTCAATTCCATCGACGCCGGCTGCATCTGGGCATCGCCGCCCTCGTACATCACCTGGCGCATCGCGGACTTGAAGTCGACATCTTTGGTGTGGTAGCCGGGCGTATCGACATTGGCCATGTTCGACACGATCATCTGCTGACGATCGGTGATGAGCTTGAGATATCCCTGCAGCGTGTTGAGCGTTGGACCCGAAGCCATGTTATGCATACCTCCTTGGCGGAAGACCGTATTCGCGAATCTTGTTGCGCAATGTGCGCAGGCTGATGCCGAGCAATTCGGCAGCATGGGTTCGATTTCCATCGGTGAGCGCCAGCGTGCTTTCGAGGTGCATCCGTTCCACTTCGCGGATCGGCGCGCCGGCAAGTGCTGCCTGCGCCTGCATCTGCGGCGCAGCCATTGGCCTTGCGGTTCCTTCGAACTCCATTTCGAAGCAGCCGGCATCGATATCCATCGTCCCGCTCAGCGTCATCACGCGGCGCATGAAGTTGGCCAACTCTCTTACGTTTCCCGGCCAGTTGTGCGATTGCAGCCGGTCGAGAAATCCGGAGTGAAGGCGCGGAGTGGGAGAGCGCAACTGGGCGGAGAATTTTTCCGCAAAATACTGAGCGAGGACCGGAATATCTTCGCGGCGATCGCGCAATGGCGGCAAAGAAAGTGGAATTACGTTCAAGCGATAGTAGAGATCGCCGCGAAACTTTCCGCGCTCCACCATCGCGCTCAGCGAGACATTGGTCGTCGCAATCACGCGAATATCCACGTGCACCGATCGCGACTCTCCAAGCCTTTCAAACTCGCGCTCCTGCAAGGCGCGCAGAATTTTAGGCTGAAGATGGAGCGGCATTTCGCCAATCTCGTCGAGCAGAATCGTGCCGCCATCCGCCTGTTCGAATTTGCCGGACTTGGCTCCTACCGCGCCAGTGAATGCGCCGCGGCCATGGCCAAACAACTCGCTCTCTAGCAGCGACTCAGGAACAGCGGCGCAGTTTACGGCTACAAACGGCTTGCGGCTGCGATCGCTGGAATCGTGAATATACCGCGCCAGCAATTCTTTGCCGGTACCGCTTTCCGCCTCGATCAGAACATCGGCATCGGTGGTCGCGGCAGCGCGGGCACGCTGTATCGCGCGGAGTAGCAACGGCGCTCGGCCTACGATGTCTCCGGCGGGCGACGGGTCATCGACCGTCATGCGACTGGCGCGATGCATGACCTGCGCGGCCGTGGCCTGCAACTGGTCAAACGAAATCGGCTTGGTCAAATAGTCAAGAGCGCCGTCGCGCATGGCGCGCACCGCATCCGGCACCGAGCCGTACGCGGTCAATAATATGACCGCTGCCCCCGGAGACGACTGGCGCGCGGAACGCATGACCTCCATGCCCGAACCATCGGGCATACGGATATCCGTCACTACGAGATCAAACTCTCTACCCTCCAGAGCGCGAATTGCCTCGCGCACAGTGGACGCAGTCTCAACCCGCCAACCGTGGCGAAGAAAATTCGCGCGCAGTGCGGTGCGTATGCCCGGTTCGTCGTCTACCACCATCACTGAGTTCGCTGCGTCGCTGGTCATATGACTGGAAACTCCAATTGAAACGTAGTGCCGCAGTTCACACGGCTGGATACGCGAATCTCTCCGCCGTGTGAATTCATGAGCCGCTTGCAAACCGCCAGGCCCAGGCCCGGCGTGTCGCCATTCGCGCTGAACCCAGCTTCAAACACGCGCTCAATAAGGTAGGGTGGAATTCCGCATCCCGTGTCGGCAACCTCAACCAGGGCGCGCCTATCGCTCACCCGAAACACTTCCCTCAACGAGACTTCGATCGTCCCGCCGGCGAGAGTGTGCCGAATCGCATTGCAGATGAGATTCAGCACGATCTGGCGAAGCAGGTTCTCGTTGCCCTGAATGGTGAGGCTGCTCTCTTTGCTCTTAAACGAAAGCGCCACGCCCGCCTGCTCCGCAATGGGCCGCACAAACTCCACGCCACTTTGCACGCAGGCAGTCAGATCAACCGGAGCGAGGTGCGGATTGCCTCCGCCATGAATGCTCAGCACGTTGTTGACTGTCCCGGAGAGCAGGCGAATTCCGGCGCGAAGATGAGAAACCCATTGGTTTGTATTTGCAGGATCCTCAGCGATTAATCCGGCAAATAATTCCATACTGGCTAACGGATTTCTAATCTCGTGCGCGAGAGTTGTTGACACTTCCGCCAGCGCCATGGCGCTGCGCGCAGCTTCCCGCTCCTGCTCCGCATGCTTGCTGGCGGTAATGTCGCGCAGGATGCAGATGCTCTTCAGAGCGGTTCTTCCGTTGCCTGGCTCGTGACTTGCGGGCATGCACGACAGCTTGCGGTTGCCGATCGCCAGCCAGCGTTTTCCAGCGGAGGAAGATACGCAAACTTCATTGTCGAGACGGTCTTCCGAGCCAGCCACGAGCGACTCAAAGTCGATCCTGCTGATGGCGGAGAGGGCACGCAGATTCATCACTTGCGCGGCCCCTAACTCCAACAGCCTGCGGCCTTCCGGATTGATCATGACGATGGATTCGGCGGTGTCGAGCACAAGCACTCCGCACGGCATCGAATCGATGATCTGCTGCAAGGCCGCGCGCATGCGGTCGTTTTCCGCCAGGCTCCGGGTGAGAGCGGCGTTGCGCTCCGCCAATTCGAAGCCAAGCTGTCCGACCTCGCGCTGCAGATCGCGATAGGAAGCCTCCAGCAGCGAAGACGCGGAGATGAATTCCGAGAATGCATCCGCCAGCATCCCCGAGTGAGGCAGGGAGGCGGGACCGGCGTCAATTATTGGAGCCGCATGAGAACTGGGCAACATTTACCCAATCCAGTTGCACGAGACGTGCCAAACTGGGCCGAGACCGCCCGAAACGGGAAAGCCGACTAAAGAAAGATGTGCTCGGGCTTAATCTCCTGTCCATTTCCCACCAGGATTGTGGCCCGTTCAATCGCGTTGCGCAACTCGCGGACGTTCCCCGGCCAACTGTGCTGCGCCATGATATCCAGGGCGTCGCGGCTCAGCGCCACGCCGGGCTGAAACTTGGCGGCGAAAGCCAGCGCAAGCTCTTCCAGATCTTCCATTCTCTCCCGCAACGGGGGCAGGTGGATGGGGAACACGGCGAGGCGGTAGTAGAGGTCCTCGCGAAACCGCTGCTCCGAGATCAGCTTTTTGAGGTCGGCGTTGGTTGCCGCCACCACGCGGACATCGACCTTGAAATTGTCGTTGGAGCCCAGCCGCTGGACTTCTCCCTGTTCAAGAAATCTCAGGATCTTACTTTGCAGCGAGAGGGGCATGTCGCCGATCTCATCAAGGAACAGGGTGCCACCGTGCGCCGCATGAATGCGTCCGATGCGCGATTGCAATGCGCCGGTAAAGGAGCCCTTGGTATAGCCGAAGAGCTCCGCCTCCAGCAGCGACTCGGGAATGGCCGAGCAATTCACCACCACGAACGGTTGCTTTCTGCGCGGGCTCACCAGGTGGATCTCCTGCGCAACCAGGTCCTTGCCGGTGCCGCTTTCCCCGGTCACCAGAACGGTGGTGTCGCGCATGGCAACCATGCGGGTCAGGGTATATGTGCGCTGCATCGGCTCGGAATCGCCAATCATGCCACGCAGATTATTTCTGCCCTCTGCCCGGTAGCGCGCATCTTCTGAGCCGATCTCAGGAAGAGTGCCTGTTTGTATGGCACTGCCACGGTTGACAGCGTCGACAAGCCAGGTGGATAAGGGCGTGGGCGAGGTGCTCCCTACGAGCAACTGGCCGGTATGGGAATTCAGCATCAATACTTGCGTATTGGGAAAGCGATCCTTGACGATGCCCTGGAACTCGTTGGGCTCCAGATCCGGCAGCATCGGATCCAGGAGCAAGACGGCGTCCTCCGATCCGGCCTTGTAAAGCAACTCCAACGCGCCGGTGCCACTTCGGGCCTGGATCACGTGCCAGCGCGGGAGGCCGAGCTTGTCCTGAAGCACTTGTCGGATTCTGGGGTTGGGGCTCACGATATAGACATCGATAGGAACCCGATCTCCGGAGCGAGCGTATTGAGGTAAAGCGATTCCCATGACGTGACTGCCTGCTATCGATATCCCCTGCTGTGAAGAATTCCCGAGAGACGACCAAGGGCTTTGCCGGCCCGCAGCAACGAATCGGCGAAAGACCAATCCTATTCACACGCATGGCGCGACGGCGCGCCTGAATCAGGCGAGATCCTTCGAACCATGCAAAATGTCATGCTTGAGCCCGCCTGTTCTGGAGGCTTAGATCGATGCGTCATGGCGACGCATAGCTTGCCTTTCCAGGGCGGCGCCCCGGGGAGAAATAAACCCGAACCTTAGCATAGTGCAACGCATCTGCGGAACCCTGGTCCAATCCCCCAAACTTTGGTCCAGGCACTGCCAGTGCAATTATGCCGAGAGCTGGACGCCCGAAGCGCAAAGCCCCCAGATGTGATCTTTAACGGCCAGCGCACCGTCCGCACCGTCATTTCTTGCGATCACGATTCCTCAAAACACATCAGGTCCACTACCGGTAACCCGGCATCATTGCTTTGTATCGTTACGCTTCGCGCAGTTCGTATCCGACTCCGCGAATGGTGTGGGTCAGCTTTGGTTCTCCCGGCCTGTCTACCTTGTCGCGCACATACTTCATGTAGACGTCGACGATATTGGTGGACGGGTCATGCGGC
>JBEKFD010000182.1:0-9822 GCA_050013495.1 Occallatibacter sp.
CAGCATTCCAAGAACTGTTTACGCACTTGTGTCTTTCCATAATGCCTCTGGGCGGGTTCGCCGGAAGGCGAACCCATCACTCTGTGTTGCCGTCGCCGTGGTTTGGTTATCGTGGGATGGGCAAGCGCAATTCCACGTCTGAAGCGCAGGCTTTGAATTCCTTGGAGAATACCTAACCTTGCATCCAACGACGGCGCAGGCCAGCCGAGGCCTAGCGGCCATTTGTTTTTTAGCGAGCAAGAATGTACATCCATCCCAGTTTCAATGGAGTAACGTCGTGCGATGAAGATCTCAATCCTCAACCGCATTCGTGCATACAAAGAAATCATGTGGGATATGTTGCTCTCCGCTGCCGGGTGTTTTGTATTGAGGGGTTGTTTCCGGTTAGTCGCCGAGGGAAGGGATAGCCGGGAGACGAAGGCGATCGCGTGCTCCATTGGCCAGGCCCGCGACCGACTCGCGCATGTGGGCGCGGCACTCATTCTCCTGGCCCTTGCTACGAATGAGGAGCCCGGGCTTGTTCGTGCGTCCTCTGAAAATCATTCTTGAAATTAGGCGGATACTGTCTGGGCCCAGGCCATTGATAAATGGGCACAGTTTTATTGCAATGGTGTGGCTTACCCAAATGGGCTCCGAACATTTCGTTTCGGGATTGTTCAGGCATTCAGGAAGGGCTGTTCGGCACCCTTTGCGCTGACCTGGACGGCAAACCTCTCGTGAACCGGTTCCGTATAACGGGTGCGAGCCCTCAGGAATGCGGCCATGTAGGACTGAGCTACCCGCTTCCAGACCATAGGCCGAGCATAAAGGTAGGCACGTTCGCGCATCGCCTCGCGTGCCTCATTGTCGGCTAGGAGCGCTATTGTGGCTTTAGCGATGGCGGCCGGATTCTCAAACGGGACCAGCATTCCGCGTCCATGTCCGAGCACTTCTGCAGCGTGCCAGTATGGAGTCGAGATGATGGCCTTCCCGGCACCAAGGGCATACGCCAGGGTTCCCGATACAGCCTGCGCTTCATGACAGTAGGGCGTGATGTAAATGTCGGCCGAGCCGACCAGTGAGGCCATCTCTTGAGGACTGACAAACCTGTTGATGAACAGAACCTGTCGTTCCAATCCCAGCTTCTTCGCCAGCGCCTGCAACTCGATCCTGTAGCGATCCCCCTCACGGGCACGAACCTGCGGGTGAGTGGCGCCTGCAATCATGTAAACAGCATTACTGTGACTGGCGAGGATGCTCGGCATGGCCTGGATCACGCTTTCGAACCCTTTGTTTGGAGAAAGCAGCCCAAACGTGAGAAGGACACTCTTGCCCTGGCAAGAGAAGCGATTCTTATACAGGTCCGGCTGCTCAAAAGGCAGGTCGGGGATGCCATGAGGAATCAGGTCGATCTTCTCGGCCGGGACTTTGAAGACCTCCTGCAGGACCCGCGATGAGTATCGGCTCATGACGACAAGGCGCTCGGAGTGTGCGGCAATCTTGTGCATTAGAATGCGTTGGTCCAGATTCGGCTCACGAAGCACCGTGTGCAGAGTTGTGATTACCGGCATCTTAAGGTGCTTCAGCAACACCACAATGTGGTTCCCGGATTTGCCTCCGAAAATTCCGTATTCATGCTGTAAACACACCAGATCGATATTCCCGGAATTCAGGAATTCGGCGGCGTCCCTGTAGGACGCGAGATCGCTTTCGCTGATCTCGAATTGCACCCGCTCGGGGTATAGGTAGCATGATGGCCCGTCGTTGATTGCTACCACCGATAGTTCGGCAGCAGGGTATTCGGCAGCGATCGCATTACACAAATCGGTCGTGAAGGTCGCAATTCCGCACTGCCTCGGAAGGTGATTCCCAATCACCGCTATCCTGACCGGGCGCTGCGGGCGAGGCGCCAACTGAAGAGAGGAAGGTGAAACAACTCCGAATATCTTGTGCCGCGCTTCGGGATAGATGAGACGGTTTGATTGCGAATTCAATGTGGTGTGTGAAGCGGCCATTCCGCATATCTCCGATGATCGTCAGGTTGCGATCGAAAACAGTCTAAGCCCTCAGAGGGACGTGAATTTGCTTCGCGATCTCAAGTGTTTTCTCAGAAGCGGCCATTGAGTAGTCCTGAGCCCTTGAACTCAGCTCTTCAGCGGCCTCGTGATCGCCTCGGTGGTGCGCCGCTGCGGCGGCAGTGTGGGCATGAGCCGCGTAAATATGCAGGTCCGCCGCCGTGTCATATTTGCTCTGGGGCATTCTGTTCACCATTTTCAAGAAGACGTTTTGCCTGCTGCATCTGCAGTTTTCCATGATTGAATTTGAAAACACTGAGCAATCGTATACATTAAGGCTAATTTCGAATTTGTGTAGCCTTATCGGGTTGTGGAAAGCGGCTTTTTCTTGGGGAAAAAGCCACTTGGGGTCAGTCGTTCCTTGGTACGGCAATTCGAAATCCGCTATAGCGCCAGAATGCTTCAAAGAGGTCTCGTTCCTGGTTGGAGCAGTGAAGCTGTCACCCCCCATTTCTAAATAATGTGCAGCCTGCGTTCTGCTCACAATTGACCGGACTTCCGATTGCGTTCTCTTGGATAGTACTCATGGCGGCCCTGCGATAACCGGCCGCACCTGGCGCGCGGAGGAATGAGCTATGAGCGAAACCGCGGTTACAGACTGAGATGCCCTTGAGCGGACAGACTCAGCAATCCGGAACGAGAACTGGAAGCGAGCAGACCCAAATGAATGCGCAATTGCTGAAAGACACCGCGAAGTTGCTTTTTGCCGATCACAAGGGCCTGCTTGCAATGGATGAGAGTACCGGGACCTGTAACAAGCGCTTCGAAAAGCTTGGAATTCCGCAGACCGTGGAAGCCCGAAGAGCTTACCGCGAATTGATTGTGACCACTCCAGGGCTGGGTGAGTCGATAGGCGGCGCAATCCTCTACGACGAGACCATTCGTCAGCAGAAGAGCGACGGCACACCCTTTGTCAAAGTCCTCATTGACGCGGGTATCACTCCCGGCATCAAAGTGGACACAGGCGCCAAGGAACTGGCCGGCCATCCGGGGGAAAAAGTCACGGAAGGCCTGGACGGATTGCGCGATCGCCTTCAAGAGTATTTTCAAATGGGCGCGCGCTTTGCCAAGTGGCGCGCTGTGATTGCCATCGGCCGTGGGCTTCCGAGTTGGGGCTGCATTGAAGCCAATGCACATGCTCTGGCTCGCTATGCGGCGCTGTGCCAGGAGGCAGGCCTCGTCCCTGTTGTCGAACCTGAGGTCGTCATGGATGGTGACCATACGTTGGAACAGTGTTGCGACGTCACCGACAAAGTCCTGCGCGCGGTGTTCAGCGAGCTGTTCGTGCAAAGGGTGGTTCTGGAAGGCATGGTTCTCAAGCCCAACATGGTGCTTCCCGGATTGGCCTGCACGATTCAGCCGACATTGGACGAGGTAGCCGACGCCACCGTGAACTGTTTCCTGCGATCCGTGCCCGCTGCTGTGCCGGCGATTGCGTTCTTGTCGGGCGGCCAACCTGCGGAATTGGCCTCGGCCCGTTTGAATGCGATGAACGTGCGGTTCAAGGGGCGGTTGCCCTGGGAGTTGGCATTCTCGTTTGCCCGCGCCATCCAGCAGCCGGCCTTGGAGATTTGGAATGGCCAACAGGCCAGCGTCGCGGCGGCGCAGCAAGCCTTGTGCCATCGAGCGCTCTGCAACAAGGCGGCGCGCAGCGGTGAATACTCATCGGATATGGAGAAAAATGACTGGAAACAAGCACAACCCCGAAGGGAACAGTGACAGCACTGGCGAACCCGATCCAGGGCCTTACTGGCGGCGCATGCATCGTGATTGGCGCTTTTGGATAGGCGCTGTCTTCATGGCTGCCGCGCTCGCTATCTACGTTTTGAGTGGCGATCTGGCGTGGGTTCCAAATGGCCATCGGCAACCTGCGATGCCTGCGAGCGCTGCGAATTGAATTCTCGATGATAGAAGAGGGACAGCAAACAATGGGCAAAGCGCAGTTGTATCCTCTCCGCTTCGACCCAATCTATCAGTATCGGTTGTGGGGTGGCCGGCGCTTGTCTGGCTTGCTCTCAGCGCCGCTTCCGGGCGATGGACCTATCGGCGAAGCGTGGGTGCTGAGCGACCGCACCGACCACCAAAGCCTGGTTGCGAATGGGCCGCTTAAGGGCCAGACGCTCGGGCAAGTGATGGAACAGTGCCGGGAACAGTTGATGGGGAAGCTGTCTTCGCGCTTCCGCCGTTTTCCATTGTTGCTCAAGTTTCTAGACGCGCACGAGATGCTTTCTGTTCAGGTACATCCCAGTGACGCGCACCCGGAACTGATTCCAGCGGGCGACACGGCAAAGACAGAAGCATGGGTTGTGATTGAAGCCGAAAAGGGTAGCCATATTTATGCTGGCCTAAAATCAGGCACAACTGCCTGCAATCTGCGGCAATCTCTCGGCGATGGAACCATTGCGGACCACCTTGTGAGCATTGCCCCGAAGCCGGGAGATGCTGTATTCATCCCTGCGGGAACGGTTCACACCCTGGGCAACGATGTCGTGGTTTTCGAGGTTCAGCAAAACAGCGATGTGACATTTAGACTTTACGATTGGGGCCATATCGACCCGGCGACCAAGCAGCCGCGGCCGCTCCAGGTGGATCAGGCTTTTGCCTGCATAGAGTTCGGGGCGAGCAACAGTGGCCTGCTCGCGCCCCGCGTGGAGACTACCACGCCTGTTGAGCGCGAGAGACTCTTCGACTGCAATGCCTTCCGGTTGTGGCGAGTCCTTGGGCAAGACCAGTTCACCGTTGGAGCGACGGCAGAGCCGCGCGTGTTGGTTGGCATTGAGGGATCAGGCCAGATCATGCACAATGGCACTCCCAATGCGGTAGGGAAGGGTGATGTTTGGCTCTTGCCGGCGGAGGCCGGTGAGTGCGCGTTTCAACCCAGCGGAAAGGTTACCCTGCTGGAGATCGCGATCCCTTGATGGTGCAAGAAATCAAAAGTGCAACAGGATCTCAGACTGGGAGATGAATGAAAAAGCTCATCGTGTTCGATTTGGACGGTACCCTTGCGCCCAGCAAGTCATCTCTCGCTCCACAGACTGCGGGGCTGCTGCGTGACCTCCTGGGCATCATCAAAGTGGCAGTGATCTCCGGAGGCGCATGGGCGCAGTTTGAAAAGCAGCTCCTAGCCGATCTTCCCCAGGACAGTGTCCTTGCGAATTTGTCTTTGCTTCCAACCTGTGGAACAAAGTTCTTTCAATACAACGGTAAGTGGGACGAGCTTTATTCGGAGGATCTTTCGGTGGAGCAAAAAAAGAAGATTATCGACTCTCTGGATAAGGCGGCTGGAGAGGCGGGCTATCGCGCCAAAAAGGTTTGGGGAAAGGTGATTGAGGATCGTGGAAGCCAGGTCACATATTCCGCCCTGGGTCAGCAAGCGCCTCTCGCAGAAAAGGAAAAGTGGGATGCTGATTTTGCCAAGCGGAAGAAAATCACAGCGATCCTGGAGAAGCTTATCCCGGAGTTTTCCATCCGCATGGGCGGCGCAACCTCAATCGATGTGACCAAGCCTGGCATTGACAAAGCCTACGGCATCGGTAAGCTGCGGGACACGCTGCACCTTTCATTGCAAGAGATGGTCTACATCGGCGATGCATTGTTCCCAGGCGGAAACGATTACCCCGCGGAACAAGCCGGAGTCGTGTCGATCCCTGTAAAAGGGCCTGACGATACCAATGTGGTCATCAAGACGATTATCGCCTGCCTGGGTGACAAGTGAGCCAAGCGGATGGAGCGACCGGGCGAGGAGATTCGATGAGCGGATTGAAGCTGCAACGCCTGGGCATGATCATGGAGCCGGAGCCTGGCAATCCGCATGAAGTGGAAGGGGTTCTCAATCCGGGAGCTGTTCGAGGTTCCGATGGGGAACTGTATCTCTTCCCGCGGCTGGTCGCGAAGGGGAATTATTCGCGGATCGGGATCGCGCGCGTGAAGTTCAATGGCGCCGGCGATCCAACCGGCGTGGAGCGCCTTGGCATCGCGCTGGAACCCGAAGCCGAGTATGAATTGCGGCCGGAAGGCGGCGGATGTGAGGATCCCCGCGTCACGTTCGTTGAGCCGTTGAAACGCTACATCATGACGTATGCGGCATTCTCGCCAGTGGGCCCGAGAATTGCGATGGCCGAATCCGAGGATCTCTTCCGCTGGAAGCGGCTCGGTCTCGCAACCTATGCTCATTGGCACGGCATCGAACTGGGGAACGTGGACGATAAGGATGCGAGCCTCTTTCCTGTCGCAATTCCAAATTCATCCGGGCATCGGGAACTGGGTATGCTCCACCGTCCGCTTTTTGCCGGCACGCGGCCGGAGGAAACGGCCTGTTGTCCGACATCCCGTGAGGTGAATCTCGATCGGGAGAGCATCTGGATTTCCTATTGCCCGGCAGCCATGAGAAGCCAAGCACCGGATCGCCTGGCCCGCTTCACTTCTCATCATCGACTCGCGACTCCGGTGTCGCCCTGGGAGCGGCTCAAGATCGGCGCAGGAACTCCGCCCATCCTGACGAAGCATGGCTGGCTCATTGTTTACCACGGCGTGAGCGAATTGCCGGCTACTGGTAGTGGTCATCCTCTGTGCTACTCGGCCGGAGTGATGGTTCTCTCAAAGCAGCATCCGCGCGTCATTCGTTATCGCTCGGTTCAACCGGTGTTGACGCCGATACTCCCACAGGAGCGGGATGGGACCGTTGCCAATGTCGTTTTCCCCACGGGCATCGACCGTCGCGACGATCTCGGTACTCCAGACCGATTCGACGTCTACTACGGGATGGCGGACAGCCGGATTGGTGTCGCGCGCCTTGACTTACCGGACAAGATACTGGCTGGGGCTGTCGCAGACCCGCCGGAAGCAAAGGTATAAATCGCCATAGTGGACTTCGAATTGCTGTGCCCAGGAACGATTGGCCCCAAGCGGCTTTTTCTCCAAGAAAAAGCCACCTTCCACAACGCCGATAAGGCTACACAAATTCGAAATCTGCCTTAGCGCTGCCAAACAATCTGGCCTGCTTCGAGGGGCACTAGAGCATTGGGATGATGGGGGACGATTCGCGCGGTGTAGTCGCTCGAGAGACGTGTTGCGGGGACCTTTGCTGAATAAGAGTATGAGCCTGGCGAATCTGGGCTGGGTCCGGATGGGTCCATGACTTCGAAACAAGCGAGATTACCTTGAGCGGGATCTGCGTATAGCTCCACTCTCAGGTGATCCGGGGTAAGGGAACCGGGAGCAACATCGGCTTCAAAGAAGTGCTGGCCGTCGTGGGTGTCGATCCGAATGCTGACGAAACGCACAGTGCTCCAATGCCGATCGAGGTTCTGCTTCCATTGCAGCAGACTCGAGCCGACCGCGCCATCGTCCGCTGCACGATCGCGATAGCGCGACGCGGCAGGAAGATAATGGCTCTCGGTGTATTCGCGGATAGCGCGCGTTGCAGAAAACTCCGGCGTAAGCCGCGCCATGCTCTCGCGGATGCGTCCCAGCCATTTGTTCGGCATCCCGGATTGATCGCGCTCGTAGAACTCCGGAATCACCTCGGCTTCGAGCAGGGTATACAAAGTGTCCGCTTCCTTGGCATCCCATCCTGGGTCGTCGCCATGTTCCTGGCCATCCCCAATGGCCCAGCCGACTTCGGGGGAATAGGCCTCAGCCCACCAGCCATCCAACTCAGAGAGATTGAGGCCGCCATTGACGAGGACCTTCATGCCACTGGTTCCGCAGGCCTCCCAGGGACGGCGAGGCGTGTTGATCCAAAGATCGATCCCTTGGACCAGTTCCTGGGCCAGCATCATGTCGTAATCGTTGAGGAAGACCACTCGTCCTTTAACCTCGGGGCGCTTGATGAAGTCTTTCCATTGCTTGATAAGCTCTTGTCCGGGAAGATCCTGAGGATGAGCTTTTCCCGCAAGGATTAACTGAACGGGGCACCGTGGATTGGAAAGCAGCCGCACCAGCCTCTCGGTATCGTGCAAAAGTAGATTGGGGCGCTTGTAAGTGGCAAAACGCCGCGCAAATCCCAAGGTCAGCACCTTTTCATCGAAAATGCCGGCGGCAATCGAGGGATCTGCGCCCTCCGCGGCTAGTTGCGACTGGTAGCGAATCCGCATCCGCTCGATCACGCCTTTTCGCCCGGCTGTTCGCAATTGCCATAGCTGCCGATTGGAGATTTTACGGATGGCCTCTTCGTCTGGACAATCCCCGCGCCAGCGCTTCTGGCCGCAGGCAGACGTCCATAGCGCATCGGCTTCGGCTGAATCCCAGGTGGGCACATGGATGCCGTTGGTTACGGAGCCGATCGGGACTTCCACCTGTGGCCAGTGGGGAAACAAGGGCTGGAAGATCTGCCTGCTCACTTGCCCGTGGAGTTTGCTTACGCCATTGATCTGACAGCTGCCGTGCACTGCAAGATACGCCATGTTGAAGGCTTCCGAATTGTCTTCCGGATTCTGCCTTCCCATGGCGAGCAGATCGTCCACTGAGATGGCGAGTTCATCAACCGCATAGTGGTTCAGATAGGTGCGAATGAGCGCGGGATCGAAGCGGTCAAAGCCAGCACTCACGGCGGTATGTGTGGTGAACACATTCCCGGCTCGCGCGATGTTCATGGCAAGATCGAATGGCTTCTTGTGATCTTCCATGTAGCAGCGTGCCCGTTCAAGTACGGCGAATGCTGCATGACCTTCGTTGAGGTGACAGACCTCAGGCGTGAGGCCCAAAGCTCGCAACAAACGCCACCCGCCAATGCCGAGGACGATCTCCTGTTTCAGGCGCATCTCCGCGTCGCCGCCATATAGCTCACTGGTAATACCGCGATGAGCCGCGGTATTGGCAAAGTCGTTGGTGTCGAGAAGATACAACTTTGCCCTTCCGACTGACACTTCCCAACAGCGAAGCCAAATCTTTGAACCGGGAAGTTGAATCTGCAACCTTAACCACTCGCCATTTGGCTGTCGCAACGGCCGGATGGGCAACTGGCCCGGATCGTTGACTGGATAGAGTGCCTGCTGGCGGCCTTCCGAATCGAAGTCCTGGCGGAAGTATCCCTGCCCGTAAAGCAAGCCGACTCCGACGACCGGAACGCCCAATTCGCTGGCCGCCTTCATCTGGTCGCCGGCTACGTTGCCAAGGCCGCCTGAATAAATGGGCAAGGCTTCACTCAGCATGAACTCCATGCTGAAGTAGGCGACGGTCGTGAGTGCGGCACTGGGATGCTTCTGCTGGAACCATGCGTCAGCCTGATAGGAGTCTCGATTCTGCTGAAGCAGACTGTCGAGCTTCTGACGGAACTCCGGTGCGGCTAATGCGGCCTTGATTTTTTCGCGGGAGACGGTGCGCAGGATGACCCATGGGTTTTGAGTGGTTGCCCAAAGGTCCTTGTCGAGCGCTTCCCACAACTCGTCCGCAGCATGGTTCCAGGACCAGTGGAGATTGAGCGCCAACTCAACCAGCGCATCGACCCCATCAACATTAAACCAATCAGATGGTGCCTTCGGATCGTTCAATATCTCCCCCTGCTTGCCGGGCCAGGAAGGGAAGGCCGCCATCGCCATCCTGAAGCGATGGCGCCTTCCCTTTGATTTCATCCGGTGGAGCCTAGTGTTGTGTCTCAGAAGTTCGTGGTACGAGTTCCGAAGTGCAACCGCGCCCAGAGGGCACCCGCCTTCGACTCCATTTGGCGCAAAGTACGCGCCAAACTACGCTCAGGATGACAGTTCATTTCCGATATGAACTTGAGAGACATGACACTAACTGTCGGTGAACATGGCCTTCTGCGGATGCC
>JBEKFD010000183.1:0-9788 GCA_050013495.1 Occallatibacter sp.
GTTGCGCCGGGTCAATCCTGTTTCCTTCCGGGTCGGAAAAATACATCAAGGAAACGATCTTCTCGTGCGGAACAATCTCGTGGTAATCAACCGCATTCCAGAACTCCTGCCCATCCGGCGCCTTCATGCAGCAGAGAAGCTTTCCTCCCACGCGAAAATCCATCTTGCAAACCGGCGAGGTAAAACCCTTCGGCCCCCACCACTGCATCACATATTTCGGGTCTGTCCACGCCTTCCAAACCAACTCGCGTGGGGCATCAAAAACTCGTGTCACAACCATCCGCTCTACTTCGTTAACCGTGTTGCTTGTCATCTCTGACCTCCTCTTTCTTCATTTGATTTACCACCACTTCCAGTTTGTCGAAGCTTTCTTCCCAGAACCGGCGATAGCTGATCGCCCAGTCGCTGACTGTCTTTATCGCCTGTGGCCTAAGCCTGCACATACTCTCTCGTCCACGCTTCGTCTTGACTACAATCCGCGCCCGCACCAGGTAGGCAATATGTTTTGAAATCATCTGCTGCGAGAGTGCAAACGGTTCCGTCAATCCATGCACAGAGGCAGGCCCATGGGAGAGCCGTTCGATCATCGCTCGCCGGGTTGGATCAGACAAAGCCGCAAATGTTGTACCCAATTTATCCACAACCATATGGTAGTGGATTTTCTGTCGAAGTCAAGTGCTAATATTGCGATTCCAGATTTCTGTGCCCTGATCTCTCAACATTGACGCCTGCGCCAACTTATACTTCCCCATGAGCCGCGTCATGGCAACTGGGCGCACGGTTCAGGAAACAGGCTGCCTCGTGCAATAACTCATTAACCTGACGATTGAAGTGCACACCGCAACCTGCGCAGGGGCGCGGGCCGGCAGGGTTGAGGCGCTGGCATCGGGGGCCGGAAGAATGCGGACTGCCTTTCGGGCGTGCGCTGGTGTGTCACCGGCAAACCGGAAGTTGCCGGTCGATTCACACCCCTGCTTCGCAGGCATGACCCTGAGCATCGCGGGGCGAACGCGCTTCCCCGCGATAAAATCCTTCTATGCCCGCTGCTGCTCTTTCACCTGAAGTCCTGGCCAAATACGAGCCCGTCATCGGGCTTGAGGTTCACGTTCAGCTTCTTACGGCTACCAAGGCCTTTTGCGGTTGCGCCAACCATTTTGGCTCGGAACCGAATACCAACATCTGTCCGGTCTGCCTGGGGCTGCCGGGAGCGCTGCCGGTCCTCAATGCGAAGGCTGTCGAGTTCGCCACGCTGGCGGCGCTGGCCATCAACTGCCAGGTGCGCGAGCGCTCCATCTTCGCGCGCAAGAATTATTTCTATCCCGACCTGCCCAAGGGCTACCAGATATCGCAGTACGACAAGCCCATCGCCGAGCACGGCTATATCGACGTGCCCGCGGCGGATGGGGCCAAAACAGGGATTCACGGCGAAGTTTCGCCAGGGTGGAAGCGCATCGGCGTCACGCGGCTGCACATGGAAGAAGACGCGGGCAAGAGCCTGCACGACGGCTTTGCCGATTCTGCAACGCGCACGTATCTTGACCTGAACCGCTGCGGGACGCCGCTGATTGAGATTGTTTCCGAGCCCGACATTCGCACTCCGGATGAGGCCTTCGAATACCTGACACGGCTGAAAGAGGTGCTGCTGTACACCGGCGTCTCCGACTGCAACATGGAGGAAGGCTCGCTGCGCTGCGATGCGAATGTGAGCGTTCGACTGAAGGGCGCGGAGAAATTTGGCACCAAGGCCGAAGTCAAAAACGTGAACAGCTTCCGCTTCGTCCGCGCCGCGCTCGAATATGAGATCGAACGGCAGATTGAAGTCATCGAAGCGGGCGGCCGCGTGATGCAGGAGAGCCGGCTGTGGAACGCCAACGAGGGCCGCACGTATTCCATGCGCTCGAAGGAGCAGGCGCACGACTACCGCTATTTTCCGGAACCAGACCTGCCGCCGCTCATTGTCTCAGCGGAGTTCCTCGCCGCAGCCAAAAGCCGGCTCCCCGAGTTGCCCGAAGCTCGCCGTGCGCGGATGATAGCCGAGTACGATCTCAACACGCAGGACGCCGCCACTCTCACCGTGTCGCGCGAGTTTGCCGACCGCTTTGAAGCTGCCGCGCGCACCGCACGCAATCCGCGCCGAGTGGCCAACGTGCTGCTCAGCGAAGTGGGCGGCAGGCTCAAGGCGTTCGGCTTGGAACAGGATCAGTCGCCTGTCTCCATGGCAGGAATCGTGCTGGCAGCCGACCTTCTCGACGAGGGAAAGATCAGCTCGAAGCAGATGAAACAGCTTTTGGATGTTTGCTTCGAAAAGGGCGAGGACTTCCCTGCCGTCTACGAGCGCGAGAAGCCCGAGCAGATCACGGACTCCTCAGCGATCGAAGCCATGATCGACCAGGTCATTGCCGCCAATCCCAAACAAGTGGAGCAGTATCGCGCCGGCAAAACAACGCTATCGGGCTTCTTTGTCGGCCAGGTGATGAAGGCATCGAAAGGCCAGGCCAACCCGGCGCTGCTCAACGAACTCGTCGTCAAAAAGCTGGAGGGTTGAGCATTTCGCTGAGAACCACCCGGACAAGATTCCCTTGCAACGGAACTTCGCGCCCGGCTTTCCCGTATCATCCATACAACCCGGTTCAACTTTCCGGAAGAAGACTGGGGTGATCACAATGCACAAAGCAAGCGCACTCTTCATGGTCCTCGTGGCTGGGACAATCTCAGCAGGCTTGTCGGGCTGTAAATACTCCGACGGAACCGCCTATAGAGACAATTCATCCATCTCCGACGGCAGCAGCGATTCAGGCGCGGTCAAAATTTCAAAGATGGGCGGCGGAATCGACGTGCAGAGCGCTCCTCACGGCGCCAATCTCTCAACCATGGGCGGCGATATCCATGTGGGCGACGTGGCCTCGTACGCCAAGGTCAAAACCATGGGCGGCTCAATCACCATCGATCACGCCACCGGCTCCATCGACGCAAGCACCATGGGAGGCCCAATCAGCATTGGCCACGCCAGCGGCGCCATCAAGGCCAGCACCATGGGCGGCGACATTTCAGCGCGCATGGTTGGCGATTCTTCCAGCGAGCGGGATGTGGAACTGACCTCGCAGGGGGGCACCATCACGCTGACCGTGCCCAAGGACTTCCCCATGGACGTTCGGATTACTCTTGCCTATACGAAGAACGCACCCAGGACGTATGAAATCGTCGACCACATCGGCCTGCAGCAGCAGGAGACGCCGGACTGGGATAATTCCATTGGCACGCCCCGCAAATACATTCGCGCCGCAGGCCGCGTTGGCAGCGGATTGAACCATGTCGTGATCAAGACCACGAACGGCGACGTAATTCTCAAGCAGGAGTAGCGCCGGGGTTTGGCGGTGGGCAGGGAAACGGCGGCTTCCTCGATCGATGGCGGCCGTTCAGCTTTTCAGCCTTGCGTCAAAAGGATAGACAAAGCTGCTTTCAATCTGAAAAAGCGCGGCATTTGCGTGAGCCGGATTCAACAAATAGTTGGCTGTCTCCGGCACAAGCGCGCTCGGTACACGAAGCAAAGCAGTATGTTCCCGCTTTAGCCATGCGGAACCAAAATCGCGAGTGGTCCCTACGCTGTCTGGCCAACCGCGATCCAGCCTGGCAATTTCAATTTCATCGAATGGCAGATCAGGACCACGTATCTTGAGCAACGTGAACGAGGGCGGGACGTCGTTGGCGCTGGTGTGAACGCAGGATTCGATCAACGCCCCCGCCGGCGATTCGGCCAAATACACCACAGGCACTCCAGCATGGTGCCATCGCCCGGCAAAGAAGATTCCGCCGCGGCCGTTCAGCTCAAGGTGCCGGCTGATGCGCCAGAGAATCATTCAGCCTAGACGAAGTACCCTTCGTCGATTTGACCCAATAGCTCTTCGACAATACGGGCGCCTGTATCGGTCTTCAGCAGGGAGATTGGCGTCCGCCCGCTCAACCTGGGATGGGGGCGGCGCAACCATTGCAGTGCGCGTTCACGGCTTTCGTAAACGCCCTCGGCAGCCGAAAACACCCGAATCGCCCGAATGGCCCTGTCCGACTCCTCGATGGTGAGCCGTTCGTTGCGGGAGCGCCGATGCTGCAATGTGCGCGCGGGAATGATCACCGCATGCACCTCGTCCCGGCTCAGCCCCATGTCAGACAGCCGCTGAACAATGGATGGGTCGAGCTGCCCTTCGACGATTTCCAAAACTGCCGCTTCCGTCGCTGGCGGCGAAACACCGAGCCAATCCCCGATCAGTGCGGATGCAGAGTTCATTTTCTCCCCTATCTACATTATGCCACAGAATTACAGGCAGAATGTAGCTCTTGGGAATGTCTGCCTATTTTAACTTCAACTCCGTCTCAAAATCCTTGCGCGCGTCCCACTCGCTCACCGTCTTCACCGCGCTTTTGTGCCCGTCCTTTTCCGCCCAGAGTTCATGGTCTTCCGCCATATCCACCTGCGTGAACCGGAATTTGCCTTTGGGATCGGAGGAAAAACTGCGGATGGTCTTGGTCTTTAAATCCTTGAGAAAAACGGTAGCGCCTGAGACCGTATTGGAACTGGCGTCGAAGACCGTCCCATTCACGACCCGCTGGCCAATGTTTTGCGCCCGTGCCGGTGGCGGACTCAGCAGCCCTCCGACCATTTCGCTGGGGACAGCCCCAGCAGCCAGAAACGCAAACGCCACCCCGGCCAGCACCTTCACACGTCCAAGACTCACTCGTCCTCCTCTTCCTCTTCCAACGGTTCGTCGTCATCATCCAGGTCGCCGTCCACCCGCGCCAGTTCCAGCGGTTCCACGCCAACCACCTCGTACTCGGTCCCGCACTCCTCGCAGGCGATCACGTCGCCTTCTTCCACTTCGTCCATTTCGATGTCAAGTCCATTCTCGCACTCAGGGCAGTTGGGCATTGCAGCCTCCTCGCTTTCTACCGCATTGCATATTGTAGGATGACGTTACTTTGCAGCATGTCAACGCTATTCTTGGGGAGAAACCTGTCTCAGGTCAAGAGGCACCCGGCGTGACCGTCTCCAGAGTTCCAAAAATAGGAGAATACCCTATTGGGCTTCCGCGTTCGGTCCCGCGTTGCGAGCGGTTGAGGGAGCGTTTTCAGCCGCCTCAAAACTCGGAAAACCCGATGATTGACGTCAACTTGACGACCAAAGCCAGGGGCGCGATCGTCGTGCCCTTCTTTTGATTCCGCAACGTCCGATTTCAATGCCGGGCGTAAACTGTGTGCAAGCTCGACGGCCTCGAACGCTCCGCGGCCTGCATACAGGAGTCACCCATGAAAAAGCTCGCCTGCCTGCTCATTGCTTTTGCCGGCGCACTCTCAGCGCAGCAGCCTACGCCAGCCACGCCGCCGGTAGGTCTCGGCCAGGTCACGGGTCGCGTCTCCTGCGCGGACACCGGCCAGGCGGCCCGCTTTGCTTCCGTGCAACTGATCGGCGAACATCCGGAAGCCAACCCCGTATTCGACCCCTCAAGCATGGGCAAGAACCCCGACATGGAAAAAGTGATTGCCAAAGCTATGGCCGCCGTCATGAAAGGAAATAACCTGTCTGCGGTGAGCGGGCTCGACGGCTCGTTCTCCTTGGACAAGGTTCCTCCGGGAACCTACTACGTCATCGCCCAGCTCGCCGGATACCAGTCCCCTTTCAGCCAGTTCTCCACGGTGGAGCGGGTCAAAGCCGACGATGCAACCCTCAAGGCTGTTGAAGCTGCCGCCGAAAAGGTCGTCATCCAGGCGGGCCAAACCGCGCATGTCGAAATCCGCCTGGAGCGCGGTGCTTCCGTCAGCGGCACCATCCACTATGACGACGGCAGTCCGGCGCCTGGTGTGAACCCTGTCCTGATGTCGCTCGGCAAAGACGGCAAATGGAAAGATCTAAGCCCCAGCAGCATGTTGCCCGTCATGACCGATGACCGCGGCCGCTACCGCATCTTCGGCATTTCCACCGGCAAATATGCCATCAAGGCAACGCTACCCACCATGCAGACCACGACCGGCCTGGGCTCGAGCGTCAACATGCATATGAGCTTTGGCGATGCGCTGATTGTCTACTCCGGCGGCGCGCTACGCGAAAAGGACATCAAGCCCATTGAAGTGGGTACGGGCGACGATGTGGAAGGCGTCGATGTGACCTTTCCACTGGATAACCTTCACGCCGTGTCTGGCAGCGTGCTGGCCAAGGCTGACAACCACCCCGTCGACGCCGGATCCGTCCAGTTGCAGGACGCGGACACGAAGGCCACGCTACGCACCACCATGGTGGAACAGGACGGCAGCTTTCACCTGAATTATGTTCCGGAAGGGCAGTACGTGCTGCATGTGTCGGGCGCAGGTGACACGGATTCCGCCAGCGGCGATTCCGGCAGCGACCTGGCCCGCATGATGCGTAGCAAGGTACTCAAGTCCTATGGAGACGCAGAACTGCCCGTAACGGTGAAGAATGACGCGGTGGGCCTGGTGCTGCAGGTTCCCGATCAAGGCGCCACTCCGGCGATCGTCCCAAAACCGCTTGGCCCTCCGCCGGTTCCGTCGCCCGCTCCCGGAACGCAATAGCCGGATTGGGCCGAAGGACGCTCCGGAATTCTCAAGCTCAATGACACGGCGCCACTTCAACGTATACCCTGAAAGCAGCGATGCCCAGACTTGGCGCCAGTTCGTTCTCCTTCCCCGAGTTCCGTGGCGCAACCCGCCGCCTGGTGCTGGTGAACCTGGCCACGTTCTTTGCCCTGTTGGTTGCGGGACTTGCTGCTCCTGAAGCAACCGGAGGATGGGCCGGATTGCTGAGCTTTCGGCCCGATCTCTTCCTGCGCGGCTACTTGTGGCAGCCATTCACTTACAGCTTCATCCATGTCGGCATGCTGGGAACGCTTTTCGAACTCGTCTCGCTGTGGTTCATGGCCGGCTTCCTCGAGCAACTGCATACGCCGAGCTGGGTCACGGGGCTCTATGCCGCATCCGTTCTGGGCACAGCAGGGGCGGCGCTCGCTATCTACGCTGTCGGCAGCACACTCGGGGTTTCGCTTGTGCAAATCCCCCTCTATGGCTGCTTCGGCGGCATCTTCGGCATTCTGGTAGCCATAGGCGCGCTTTACGGAGACACCGAGTTCCTGCTCTTTTTCACCATCGGAATAAAAGCTCGCTATCTGGCGGTGCTGTACGGGCTCATTTCCATCGCCATGCTCTTTGGCCAGCAGCGCATGTATGCCTTCGCCCAATTGGGCGGCGCGCTCGCCGGCCTGCTTTTCATTCGCCTGGCGCCACGGCGCGGCATTACCTTCGTTTTCAGCGAGCAACTGTACGGACTGCGCAATCGCTACTACCGCTGGAAGCGCCGCCGCGCAGCCCGGAAGTTCGAGGTCTATATGCGGTCGCAGGGCCGCACGGTCCGCTTCGACGGTCAAGGCCGCCAGCTCGACGAAGATCCGGACGACAAGAAGCGCTGGAACTGAATCCGGCGCAAAGCGATAAGATCGTTCTTGAAATGACCACCAAACTCGCCTTTCTCTTTCCGGGCCAGGGATCGCAGTCCGTTGGCATGGGCCGCGATCTCGCAGAGCATTTTCCCGTGGCCGCACAGACTTTTGCCGAAGCCGATGAAGCGCTCGACTTTCCGCTCTCCAAAATCATCTTCGACGGCCCCGAAAAAGACCTCAAGCTCACGGAAAACACCCAGCCGGCCATCCTCACCGTCAGCGTGGCTGCCTGGCGCGTCCTGGCTCAGCATGGAGTTCACCCCGCGCTTGCCGCCGGGCATTCTCTTGGCGAGTGGTCCGCCCACGTGGCCGCCGGAACGTTCAGCTTTGCCGATGCGGTGCGCGCCGTGAAAGCGCGTGGCCATGCCATGCAATTAGCCGTCCCCGCAGGTCAGGGAGCCATGGCCGCCATTCTCGCGCTATCTGCCGACCAGGTGGCGGAAGCCTGCCAGGAAGCAGCGACAGAGACCGGCCTTCCCGTAGCCGCCGCCAACCTGAACTCACCCAGCCAGACGGTCATCTCCGGCGCACTCGCCGCTGTCGAAAGGGCATCGGCCCTGGCCAAGGCAAAAGGCGCGCGCCGTGCCGTCTTGCTCCCCGTCAGCGCGCCCTTTCACTGCGCCCTGATGCAGCCCGCCCAGGAGGAAGTTGCTCGCGTGCTCGCCGGCCTTGCGCTCAACGATCCGGGCATTCCCGTAGCCGCCAACGTGACTGGCGCCCTGGTCACCACAGCCGACGCCGCCAAAGACGCCCTGATCCGCCAGGTTACCGGCGCTGTCCGCTGGGTGGATTGCGTGCAAGCCTTAATCGCCGCAGGTGCAACCCACTTTATTGAAGTTGGCCCCGGCAAAGTGCTGTGCGGGCTGTTGAAGCAGATCGACCCCACACAGAAATCCCTCAACGTGGAAGACAAAGCCAGTCTCGAAGCCACACTGGCCGCGCTCGGATAGCGCTTAACTCTTCGCCGCTTGAAGTTTCTCTTCGGAGCTTCGAAAGGCATTCATCGAGTGTTCAAGGGCTTTCTTGGTCAGCTCGTGAGCAGTCATATGATCTGCTTTGCCATGTGCTACAGCAGCGGCTGCATGGGCATGTTCCGCCAGATTGTGAAGTTCCGCGGTTCGATCGTGCGTGCTCTGGGGCATGGTGTTCTCCTGGCCTGTTCGATGCAAACCGGGGGAGAGAGTCACAGCGGGGATGACTCAACGGAGATGAGCCGCTATCCTACGGACCGAGATACAACTCGACTCCCGGCGGTGCAAAGTTCAGCCCCTTGGTCTGGGGGTCGTAATCCAGGCTGAGCGGCTTGCTTTTGCGCCCATTGATCAGGATGGCCAGCAGCACGCCGTTCCCATAACGCCCCGCCAGGGCAATCTGGTGGCTCTGGATTGCGCCATATTCGTTGTCCGGGCTGGTCGAGCTCCAGTCCTCCTGGAATCGCGCAAATGGATAAGCCCCGTGCTGCTCGGGGTGCTGCTGCCAGTTCTTATCGTGGATCCAAACCCCGTACGCCGCTGCCAGATCGTTCTTCTCCACATCGGAGAGGAAGTTGTTCACCGTAGACCGGGCAAAGAGGTAGTTGTTCCAGTTCCAGGGCCAGTCCACCGGCCTGCCCGCCACCAGCCACCACGCCACCAGCAGCACAAACAGAAACCCCGCCGTGCTGTAGAAAAACACCCGCCTGCGCAGGTCGCGGGCCGCGTCGAACTTTGGAGCATCGAGCAACGTCATGGTGAAAGCCCCTCGAATTTAGGATACGGCAACGTAGGGAATAGGGATCAGGCAACAGGGAACAGAGGCCGGGCTGATGCTACGGATTGGATTCACGCCGCGCCCTTCTGCCGTCCCGCGGATAATCCTTTCCATCATGTTAGACACCAGCGCCGCACGTCCTGTTCCCTGTTCCCTAATCCCTGCTCCCTGTTTCCTGCCCTTCTAGTCCCTGCTGTAGGTCGTCCTTCTCTTTTCCTCATGCCGTTCCAGGGCCAGTTCGATCAACCGGGAAATCAGATCCTGGTAGCCGACGCCGGTCGCTTCCCAGAGTTTGGGGTACATGCTGATCTGCGTGAACCCCGGCAGCGTGTTGACTTCATTCAAATAAATGCGCCGCTTGCCGTCTGGCTCCATGAGAAAGTCCACGCGCGCCAGCCCGGAAAGGTCGCAGGCCCGGAACGCAGCCACGGCCATCTCGCGAATCTGCTTGGTCTCCGCCTTTGTCAGCTTCGCCGGAATCACCGGTACCGAGCCCTCGGACAGATATTTCGCCTCGTAGTCGTAGAACTCCTTGCCGGGAAT
>JBEKFD010000184.1:0-11624 GCA_050013495.1 Occallatibacter sp.
AACGATGTCCGACTGAAAAATGCCTCTCGACCGGATATAGGCCAGTTCGTTATCCGGTGCCCAGGCGCCAGCCGATGCGTTCAGAACTTCTACAGGCCGATGCACAATGGCGGGAAGTTCGCGATGGACCAATTCCGTGAAGAGTTGCTGCTGGTCAACACGACTGGTTCCGTAGGTGATTGAATCACCAACAAACATCAGGCGAAGCGTTCCTACAGGACGCACAGCCGGCACGTCTTCCGATCGCATTCCATAATGATTGACATAAGTCCGCGCAAAGAATCTGCGAACATCCTGGTCAGGCTTAAGAATGTAGGAGCAGGCTGCATCCGGCGTGATCAGCACCGGGTTTCCGAGTCCAAGGCCGAACCGCAAAGCCGCCTCAACGATACACGTGAGAAGAACAAGACTGATCATCACGCCGATAACAGAACGCGCGACGCCTTGCTTTCTTTGCTGGCTCACCATCGCGGCATCTCTCATTCTGCTGGCGCCTGATCCAGGCTGAACCATTCATCTCCCTTGATGGGGATCATCCTTACAATCGCGCCAACAAGATAGGAAACCAACAGGATGGCCAAGGGTATGCGCAACGTTAGGGCAATCAACCCGCTCATGCTGATCTGGGTGAACTGATAAAAGAATCCGCCCGCTGCCACAATTCCCCATGGCTTTCTGATGTCGAACATACTCTCGTAGAGGATGAATGCGGTAGGGAATCCCAAAAGCGATGTAACGATAACTCCGAGCCACCCAAACGCCCCATAACTGTCGCTGATGACTGTAATCAGGAAGTCGCCATTCTCTACCTCGTCGGCATTAATGCCGGTTACTCGTCCCGTGTATGCCGCGCCATCCGTGTCCGGCTTGTTCTTATACAGAAAGCGCGGAAGGCTGCGCAACAAGTCGATCTTGAGGGCGGTAAATCCATAGTGGAATCCGCCGGCGCAGGCGTTGATCATGTTACTGTCCGCGCGAATCGCAGATAACCTGCTAAGAACAAATGTGCCGGGCCGCTCGAAATACTCCTCTCTCGATCCGGACTCCACTCCGGAACTACTCGATTCATTGACTGTGCTCCAGTCGGGTAGGGTCAGGGCCAGGTGCACTCCCTCGTAAAGCCGGTCACGAAACTCCAACTGCCTCATAGGTCCCCTGGAGTAAACCTCAAACGGCGAAATGACGAACACAAACATCACTGCTCCCACGATCGCGGCAGCATAGTGCTTTCTCCTGAACCTGTATCCGCTTGCGAAGCATGTAAACGCATAAACCAGTGTCGGCAGAAGCATATGCCCGCGCGAAGTCTCAATAAATCCAAAGAACACTGTCGCGAACCAGGGTACAAATACCTTCATCCCGAAGCTATGCCTACCTTGAGTGCTTCCTATCCGGCTTTGCACCGCAAGCACAATCGAAAAAAGGAGGAGCGTTGAGAATGCGAGACCAATGCTATGCGCCTGTGAAGCTCTTTCGGCAGGATTCAACGACGCCTCATAGAACTCGTAGACAAGGCTGGAAACCAGGCCAACGGTGACCGATATCCCATACTGAAGGTTCGCCTGCGCAATGGTCCGCGGCTCCAAAGGCTTCGGCACTCTTACGCGAAGGCGCCCGTAAACGAAACAGCCGATCATGGCGCACAGATAGAAAACAAAGTAAACCTTGATCGTGAGTTCAGGAGACTCCAATGTCTTGTCAGCAGCTTCCATGAGAAGAACCTTGGCGAATTGCGAGATCACAATCGTGCAAGAGGCGAAGCCCGCGAAGGCGATTCCGCTTATAGTACTTATTCCGCCCAGGATGTTATAGGTAACTCCAATGCAGACCAGCGTTGCGGCCATGGCGGCGACAAAGAAAAGCCCGGTGCCGGCTGCAATTTCTCCCACTGCAAGAAGCGCGATTGTGCCGCAAAGCACTGACGCCGGAATCTTGAATGGGTTGGCGATGCGGCCACGCCTGCTCCTCCGGCTGCCATCCCGGCTTTGAATGCATCCCCGGGCACCAGGAGAATGTCATTTGAAGCGAGAACAACATCTTGTTGTTTGCCGAACATGATCTTTCTCAGATCCAACCGGATCTCCACCCGCTGATTGTCGGAAGTTGTCCGGATGATTCTTGCCTTCGAGAGTCCCGCGCCATAATTCACTCCACCTGCCATGGCCAGAGCCCGTAATACGGTGATGGGTGCGTTGTTGGCCAGCGGGATCGCTGCCGGGGTCTTCACGTATCCAAGCACATACACACTTCCAACCTTGGAAACAATCACAGTGTCTCCAGGCATCAAGGGAACGTCACTCGCTCCTGCAGCTTTCGCATCCGTTCCTAACTCCACTAAGATGGGGTCAGCATCGCCAACCCGGCGAATTGTAATGCTGTGGCTGGCCAGCGGCGTAAAACCACCACATGCAGAGATTGCATCCAGCAACCGTATATGTCCAAAGGCTGGAATCGGAGTCGGCTTCATCACTTCGCCGATTACCGTGATCGCCCGGGTCGGAGAATCGACCAATTGCACGCTAACCTGAGGATCCACGAGAAAGCCCCCTTGCTTCAGCGCGTTCTTAAGATAGGCTCCAGCTTCCAATGAAGTCAGGCCGGCAAGCCTTACAGAGCCTAGATAGGGCAGGGCGATCTCCCCGTTCGAATCGACTTTCACGCCCTGCAACGCGGCGGAAGTTGCCCCTAATGCAATGCCGCCCGATGTAGTTTGAACGGTGGTGGTCAATTCAGGGGCGCCATAAGTCGCGATCGAGATAACATCGCCAGGTTCGATCTTGATCTCACTGTATCGGGAGTTAGGCGCCGAATCGGGCGCACTGGCTGCCGCGGGCGGAGCTGTAACCGCGGGGCCCATGAACTGAGCAACCCCGGTCAAGCCGCAGAAGTTCAATACTCCAGCCCCCAAGAAGAGACAACGAATTTCGACCCTCGACCAAAGCTTCATAAGCTTCCCCCAAATCCTTGCCTTCCGGTAACTACTTCTTATAATCATAGGAATAGTAGCCGAGATAGCCATAATACTCCGGAAGACTGGCATCGACTCCATTCAGAACAAACCCATACACCTTTATGCCCACGTCCCGGAAGATTTCTCCGACGCGTCCCAGCATGCCTCGCGTGCAATATCCCTGGCGAATCACCAGTACGAGTCCATCCGCCAGCGACGCGACGATGAGCGGGTCGGTCACCGATAACGCCGGCGGCGAGTCGAAGATCACATAGTCATAGCGCTCGCGCAGTAGCAGGACGAATTTCTTCATCTGATCCGACGCCAGAAGGTCCGCGGGCAGCGGCGGACAGATTCCGGAAGGAATTACATCCATCGTAGTGAGTGTCTTGTGGGTTTGAATGACGGCATCCAGCGATTCCAGACCGGTCAGGAACTCCGACAGCCCTTTCTTCTCGCTAAGTCCAAGCCTCCAGTAAACGCTCGGACGTCGCATATCTGTGTCCACCAGGACAACCTTCTTGCCTCCCTGGGCAAGCGCCGCAGCTAGGTTCATTGACAGAGTTGACTTACCTTCCCCCGGCTGGCAACTTGTAATTGCGATGACCCGCGACTCACGCGATGTACTTGAAAGTTGTATCGAAGTCCGGAAGACGCGCATGGATTCAGCAAAGGGAGCCCGAGCATCCCACAGAATCTCAGGGCCGGCTGCAGAATCCGGCTCAGGTCCCTTCCCTTTCCAATTGGTTTGTGGAACGATGGCGATCGCAGGCACGCCCAATAACTCCTGGATTTGCCTGGAGTCCCGCATACGCGTATCCATCCGCTCGAGCAGCAGTGCCAGCGCCAGGCCGCCGAACAATCCAAAGACAAATCCCAACTCCGCCACCGTCACGGGCGACATGCTCGATGGCTGGATGGGAAGAGAGGCCAGATCCACGACGCTGATGTCCGCCGAGTCTAATCCGGCATCCACCGCAGCCTCGCGCAGGCGGGCAAGGATGCTCTCGTACATGTGCCGGTTCGATTCGTATTCCTCCGACAATAACTCGTACTTCACGATGTCATCGCGCTGCCCGTATAACTCGTGGACCCGATTTGCCAGCACATCCTTCGCCTGAGCCTCTGCCGCGTGAGCAATGCCGTATGCATCTTTTGCCTTGTTGACAACGGACGCTTCCTCGTCCGCAATCTCACGGTCCAATGCTTTGAGCTGGCCGTTCAGTTTCTTGATTTCCGGATAATTGGGGCCGTAATAAGTCTGCTCGTGCGCTAACTGGGCACTTATGGTCGCCCGCTGCGCGCGCAGGCTTTCGAGCAGACCCTGCGTCCCTTCCATGCTGATGGGAGTTGGCCCGTCCTGGATGCGATCAGGCGGGAGAGATTGCAGAATGTGATAGCGAGCTTCCACAAGAACGCGCTGCTCGGTGGCGTCGGACGCGCCTTTTTCGAGATTCGTTATCTCCTGCACGATGGTGCTATGGCTTGGGTCAAGAGCGGAGATGCCGAGCTTCTTCTGCAAATCGACCATGCGGTCCTGCGAATCTTGCACAACGGCGCGCAGATCGTCGATTTGCCCAGTCAGCCAGTTAGTCACCTGCTGCGTGCTGCTGTAATGAGCAATGAAGTTATTCTTGATAAACTCGCTTTCCAATGCATTCACAATGTCCGCCGAGAGCTGCGGATCTTTGCTGACATAGGCGATGGTAATCATTTGCGTGCGGGGCACGCGGGCAATGGTCAAATGCCGCCGCAGATTGTTCAGTATTGCGTTGAGCACATAGGGATTTTCGAGATTCCCGTGCAGCAGCGGCACTGTCTTGCCGCCTACCAGGTCAGTCTTTATGGAAGTCTGGCCTCCCAGGAAGCTTGCATTATCCTGCAGCCTCAGAGTCCTGGCAACCGTGCTCAGCAGCTTTTCACTGGTCAGGATGCGGCTGTCGCTTTCAATGATTACGTCCAGGGTATTCCCGGTGCCGAACACCGACCCGACAGATTGCTTTAATTCGGAAGCCGAGCCAGGCTGTATCTGGAGTTCTCCCGTGGCCGTATATTTTTTTCCGCGGTACATGCCTGCCGCAAAGGTAAGCAGCGCCAACCCCACCGCCGCGCCCGCAATAAGCCAACGCCTCTTGCGGACAATAAGCCACAAATCCGTAAGGACTAAGTCTTCCTTCGCGGGACCCAAGGCAACGTTTGTGGCGCGAGTTGACGGTTGCAATCAAACCTCTCAAGGAGCAAATCTGCCGGATGACAAGTGCATTGGGGAATCCTTGGCGCGACCTGCCGGGCACAGAAAAATCGCCAACAACTGTTGCGCACCGGATAACTTTCAAGTCCGACCACCCCAGCACAACAACCGGACACAGACAACAAAGAGAACTGCATCGAAATTACTCGCGGCCCGCGTTCCAGGCGAGCACGAAGTTAGGTTCCCGACGCACGTTCCAACTTACGCCTGAATGCAGCCTTGGCCAGCAAATACCTGACCCTGATGATAAAGCAGGCTGGCATTCGGCTTTCAAGGCGCGGGGGATTATTTCCCAGCCGGACTCACAGGAGGTACGCAGGATCAAGCATGCCTGAAGTGGGCCAAGTAACATGCAATCGAAAATGTTTTTCATGCCTGGCAAAATTCATCTCCGTCGCAGCAGCCATTGACGCGCTACGAATCCAGTGAGTCAGTAATTCGGCCGCACCTCCTGGTCCTTCATCCGGGCTAAACCTAACTCATAGAATCCATTGCCAGATGGGGCATGCGCAATACACCTTTGGTCGCACGGCGATACCATGCTTGCACCAGTTACGCAGGCGGCCGCATCGAACGCTCTACGGGCCGTTTTGCTTCGCGCGCACAATGCGGAACGAAGCAAAGCTGCGCCAACCGGACTGTCCTAAAATGAAGCAAGTGTCTGGTTCACGATTGTTGTGGGAAACGCGTTCGAAATCCCCCGAATATAGCTGAGTACCAACTGAGAAATCGGTATTTTTCGAGAAGAGGAATTCCGGCCTCCCTTATCCACAAAAACCGCGTATTCCGCCGTTGACCCCGCAACCCAGGCTCCGTAGAGTCTGTAATCGGGAAGCAACATTTCTCCCCATTGAGCAGCCTCAAAAGCCGACGGCCACTTTCTCGATCTAAAACCACCAGTCAACCCTACGGACTTGGAGCTAAAGTGCTGAAACTAAAGAAAATCCATATCCTCGGCTTCAAAAGCTTCTGTGATCGCACGGAGTTGAGCGTCCCAGGAGCCGGCATCGCCGTGGTGGTGGGGCCAAATGGTTGCGGCAAGTCCAACATTCTGGACGGGGTGAGCTGGGTGCTGGGCGAGCAGAGCGCCAAGTCTTTGCGCGGCACGCACATGCAGGACGTGATCTTCTCCGGAACGCGCGACCGGAAGGCACTCGGCATGGCCGAGGTAACGCTCACCATGGTCGACCCGGATGCTTACGAGGGCCCGGTGCCCGTGCATCCCGAGGTAACCGTGGAACACGAAGGCCCAACTGACTGGGATGAAGAAGAAGCGCGGCGTCAGCGGGCTGTGGAGGCAGAGGAGATTATTGCCGCCGAGCAGCCGGGCCAGACGCTGGAAGACGACGTGCCGGAGCTGCCCATGCCGGCGGCGGGGGCAAGCGAAGGGCCGCAGGCAGTGGTGCTCAAGATCCGCCGGCGCAAGTTTCAGCGCACGCCGCAAAAGGGAGAAATCGTCATTACCCGCCGCCTGTTTCGCACCGGCGAAAGCGAATACTTGCTTAACGGGAAGCTCTGCCGCCTGCGCGATATTCAAGACATCTTCATGGGCACCGGGCTGGGGCCGGAGAGCTACGCCATCATCGGCCAGGAGCGCATCGGCCAGTTGCTGAGCTCCAAGCCGCACGATCGCCGGGCCATTATCGAAGAAGCAGCCGGAATTACGCGCTTCAAGACCAAGAAGCGCCTGGCCGAATTGCGCCTGGAAAGCGCCAAGCAGAACTTGGCCCGTGTGGACGACATCTTCGAAGAGGTCACGCGGCAGATGAATAGCCTGAAGCGCCAGGCGGCCAAGGCGGAGCGCTTCGCCGCGGTGCGCGATGAGCTTCGTGACCGGCTGCGCGTGGTGCTGTCCAGCCGCATGGCGCAGATGGATGCAGAGCAGGCTGGACTGGAGCAGGAGATCGCATCGCTTTCTGAGGTCATCAACGCCTCGGCCTCGGAAATCGGCCAGTTGGAAGCCAACCAGCACTCCCTTACCGAGCGCGGATACGAACTCGATGCTCAAGGTCTGGAAGCGCAGAACCGGGCCAGCGAGGCGGCAGTCGAACTGGAACGCGCCACGGCTCGGGAGCGCGCAAACACCGAGCGCGTCAGCGAGCTTGAGTCCAGAATCACCGCAGCAGCAGCGGAATTTGAAGTGACGCGCAGTCAGCTGAGCGGAATCGCCGAGGAGCGCGCGCAACAGCACGCATTCCTGGAGACAGCGGCGGGCGAGGCGCGCGCCTTCCGTCAAAAAGTTGAGGCCAGCCAGCAGGAAGCGCGCTCGGCTGCCGAAGAAGTTTTCGCCTCAGAGCGGCAGCTCGAATCCACAAGGCGCCACGCCATGCATCTGCTCACACTGGCCGGCAACGCCCGCAATCACACGGCTCAGGCAGAGGAGAGCCTTGCCGCCCTGGAACGCGAAGCGGAGCGGCTTTCCGCGGAAATGAGCCAGGCGCGCAACGAGCAGGAAAACCTGGGCGTGGAAAGCGGCCAGGCCAAGTTGCGCTTTGAATCGGCTGCTGACGCGCTCAAGCGTCTTGAAAGCGAGATTGCCTCCCTGCGCGGGACTTTGCAAAGCAAGCGTGCCGACGAGAATGCACAACGCGCGCGCGCCAATCAACTGCGCGGCGAGCAGGCCACGATCGCCGGCCGCCGCGACTCGCTGCAATCGCTGATTCGCAATCACAGCTACTCCACCGACACGGTTCGGCGACTGCTGAAGCCGGGCGCGCTGGGCCAGGGGTTGGCGCCCGTGGGTACGCTGGCGGACTTCATCGAAGTGAGCGGCGAGCATGAGGCGGTGGTTGACGAGTTTCTGCGCGAAGAGCTCAATTACGTGGTGGTTGAGAGCTGGGTGGCCGCCGAAGAAGGCGTGCGCCTGCTGAAGTCCGGAGTAGATGGACGGGCTACGTTTCTCATTCATCCCGCGGAGCAGGGCGCGCTGTTCAAGGAAGACCCGTACACCATCAGCGGACCGGGAATTACGCCGCTCAAGGATGCGATCCGTGTGCTGAATGGCTTTGGCCGGTCGCTGGAGTCGATCCTCCCGAAGATCCAGTACGGCTATCTGGTTGAAGATGCCGTGGAAGCCCAGCGGCTGGCCTCGCATCATCCGCTGGCGTTCTTCCTGACCGCGGGGGGCGAGTGCTTCCACAACGCGACTGTCACCGGCGGCAAGCCGGCAACGGAAGGACCGCTGGCCCTGAAGCGGGAGTTGCGTGAGGCCGAAGGCAAGCTGAACAAGCTGGAGATTGCGCTGGCACAGGCGGAGACGGAAGCCGCCACTCTGACGCGAACCATTGAGGAACTGACGGCGCAGTTGGAGGCGAGCAGCGCGGAGCGCCGCCAGGCAGAGACCGATGCGGCCAATCAAGGCGCGGCTTTGAAGCAGATGGAATCCGAGGTTCAGCGGGTCGAGCGGCGCCTCCAGGAGTGGACCCTGCAAGCCGCGCGTAACAAGGACGCGCGCGAAGCCAAGCGTACATCGATCGAACAGAAACGGGAAGAATTGGCGCGCTTGGAAGCCGAGCATACGCAGGCAGAAGCGTCGCTCGACGAGTTACAGGCGCAACTGGTTGTTACCCGCCAGAAACGCGAGGGATTGCAACAGGAGGCAGCGCAGGTCACGGCTGAGCTCGCAGGGCTGGAAGAGCGCCGCCGCGGCGCCGAGGCTGCTTTCCAGCGCATTGACCGGCTCCATGCCGATCTGGCGCGGCGTGTGCTTTCGATTGAACAGCAGCGCACCTCCGCCGAGACGGAACGCGAACAACGCATTGGAGAGAGCGCGTCGTTGGCCATTCGTCAAAACGAATTGACAGAGTTGCGGGCCGAGGCGTTGGCGCTGGCGCAAGCGCTGGCTGCCCAGTCGCAGGCGTTGCGCCAGCAGCTAGCGGCAATCGAGACGCAATTGAAGACCGATCGGGCGGCGCTCGACCAGCTACGCGAGGACCGCGCCCATCGCTCGAATCTGGTGGCCAAGCTGCGCTCCGACCTTGAGCATTTGGAAGCAACATGCCTGGCCGAGATCAATGTCGAGGCGCAGGTGCTGCGCGCGGACGAAACGATCGCGCGCTTCACCGACGAGCCGCTGGCTGCCGAAGAAGAAGTTTGCCGCACCCTCCGCCAGCGCATTGAGCAGATGGGCCCGGTGAACATGATGGCTCTCGACGAATACCGGGAGACGGCCGAGCGCCACGCCTTCCTCGAAACGCAGCGCAAGGACCTGATCGAGTCGATCGAGAACACCCAGGAAACCATCAAGGAGATCGACCAGATTTCGCGCACCAGGTTCGACGAAGCCTTCGCGCGCATCAACGAAAGCTTCGCCCAGGTCTTCTCGCGCCTCTTCCAGGGCGGGCAGGCGTTCCTGCGTCTCACTGACGTAGAAAACCAGGCGGAGAGCGGCCTTGAAATCGTAGCTTCGCCGCCGGGCAAGAAGCTGCAAAACGTGTTGCTGCTTTCGGGCGGAGAAAAGGCGCTCACTGCTCTTGCTCTGCTGGTGGGCATCTTCCAGTTCCAGCCCAGCCCCTTCTGCGTATTCGACGAAGTGGATGCGCCGCTGGACGAAACCAACGTTGGCCGGCTTGCCGACCTGCTGCACACGCTCAGCGCGGACACGCAATTCCTGCTCGTAACGCACTCCAAGCGCATGATGCAGTCCGCCGATATGATCTACGGGGTAACGATGCAGGAGCCCGGCGTGTCCAAAGTAGTGAGCGTGCGGCTCGGCGGCCATGAGCAGCAGCGAGCTACGGCGTAAGCGCGGCGCGTAAGTCCTTTGTTTTGGGAAAGCGCCCAAATACGGCAAGCCGGTAAGTCCTTTCTTTCGAAAGGTCAAATGGGCCATTTGCTATGTAACATGCCTGGACTCATGGGGTTGGAGCGAAAGACGGGGAGGGGTGGGGTATGCATGAAGTGCGGAATTCGTTATCGAAGAGGAGGGTTCCGTTTGATAGAGGAGGCGCATACGATGATTGTGCGCTTGTTCCCTTTTAATATCTGCAAATGAAGCCAGAATTCTTTTATCTCGATCTGTTTCCCCCTGCCCCATTCCGGTTTCACCCTTCACTCAACCTTGCCACGAGCGGGATTTTCCCGTACTCTGCGACTCATGGAAATACAGTTCACACCCGAGCAGGAAGCGCAGCTTGCGCAGATCGCCACAACCGCTGGAACTGACCCTCAGCGCTTGGTGAGGGAGGCGGCATTGCGCCTCATTCAGGCTGGGAGCGCTATTCGCCCCCCCTGTTCCAGAATTACCGGTATGGGATCTTGGAGCGATAGGCTCATTGCGTCGTCGCGACCTTTACGACGATGCCCGTTGAGCCAGGCGTTGTAGACGCGAATGTTCTCATTTTACGCCTTCGATACGAAGGCCCGACAGCATGCATCATCCCGTGCGTTGCTCGATGAAGCCCGGAGAGGCGCGACGACGCTTTACGTTACTTCGATTGTGCGCCGTCGGATCGTAATTATCTGCAACTAAGATTGGTGCAGGTTTGATGCGCCTGGAGGGGGTCGGTCCGGTTCCCAGGTGGGCGATGACCGGGAGGGAAAGGTTCCTGGTTTCCCATCCTTTTCGCGACAACTGCAGGTGGCCCACTCATCGCGATAAAGCTGCGATGAATGGGGCACAAATTTCCCTATCTGCGAAGCTGAAGCGGGTGGCTGGACGGTGAGTGGGCTACCTGTCCATTTAATAAACACATTTGAGCCACAGATTCATATTCATCGGCGACTTGATGAAAGGAATGCGCCGGTGGGAGGATTAGGGGCATGGAATTCTCGTTCGACCGAATCATCGGAATATTCGGGGCCGTCGCGGTGCCCGCCGCAATCGGCGTCGGGGTAGCCATGGATACCAGACCATCGGCGAGCTGCGTTTTGCTCTGGCATGTTTCGTCACGTCTGCGGTGTTCGTCGTAATTTTTATATCCATTTGGGGGATAACGACGGATGCTTCGGTCCTGCGGCGCGTAGCCGCAGTGACCATACTCTTCGCCATTACCGGCATGGGGCTAGTGGAAAGCGTCAGGTGGTCGCAGCGACGACACAGCGCTAATAACGAGGGTGCAGGCACAAATGCGACGCCCGTACCAAATCCGGCACTCCCGCCAATCGCAGCGAGCGGACCTTCGGTAGATTCGGCGAGGGCAATGCGAGCGCTGTCAAATGTCTTCGAGCGCACCTTGCCTTCTTCTGTTTCCATTATTGCGGTTGGCACGACCCGGGCCAGCACCGGCACGGGAATCCTGGTGACATCAGACGGATATGTGCTCACCTGCGCGCACCTTGTTAACCGTGCGACATCAAAAACTCCCGTTAAGGTTGGAACGTGGGATCGGAAGGAGCGGCAGGCCACGGTCGTCAACGTGGACGACTCATTGGACCTCGCGGTCCTGCGGATCGACGGCACAGGATTCAGGCCCGTTCATCTTT
>JBEKFD010000185.1:0-9664 GCA_050013495.1 Occallatibacter sp.
TTCATTGACTCCCGCGGCGAGCGCAAAGGTGATGAAAGCAGAGCCGGAAACTTCAGGAAGATCGTAGGCCCCGGGGTCAAGCAGGCCGGCGCGCCAAAGCCCATCCGGCGATTGAATTTCAGCGACGCGCGCGGCCATCTCTTTCAAGTGCTGAATATATTTCGCGCGGGCTGGGTCATCTTTGGGCAGATACTGAAGCGTGCGGATGAACCCGGCCATGACCCATCCGTTGCCGCGCGACCAGAACATCCTTTTTCCATTGGCTTCAGTGCGGGCGAGATAGGTGGAGTCTCTCGCATACAAGTGTTCTTTAGTGTCGTATAGGAGATCGCTGGTGCGGGCCCATTCTTCGTCGAGATAGGCGACGTATTTCTTCTCTCCGGTTACGGCGTACATTCGCGCCCAAACGGGAGGCGCCATGAACAGAGCGTCACACCACCACCATGGAATCTCCTTGCCCGGGATGGTGGAGTCGCGTGGCGCAGCCAGGATTGCATCCAGCTCAGCTTGCGTGGGCTTGATCATGGCCGGATCCTTCTTCATCAGATAGATCTCGAGATAGGTCTGGGCCACGCTTTGGTCGTCGGCGTTGGGCAAATGCGAGCGAAGCTGCCAGTCGAACTTCTGGCCCATGGCCATCATGGCATCGCGATACTTGGGGTCACCCAGGGAATCCGAGGCGGCCATGAAGCCGGTGTACAGCGCACTCCACGTCCAGGTGCGATCGAAAAAGGGTTGAGCGCGATCGAGCTGCCAGTCAGCCACTTTGCGCATGGCCCTGGCCACGGCGGCGGGTTTTGCGGAGGTCGACAGGTCTTTGGCGAGCGGGCCGGGATTGTCGGGAGCGTCGCCGAAATGACGCTCCGCGTTTATGGCAATGTTAGCCTGTTCTTTGACCGAAGGTTCGTGCTGCGCGATTGCCGATTGTTGGCCAGCGAAGGCGCAAGTACTCACTGCCAATGCAAGGGCTACAGTCTTCCCTTGAAAACTCATTTAGCACCCCGATTTTGAATTCCAAGGGATAGTCGATCAGAACTTTCCATCCTCGGAAAAACTGAAAAGAAGTGTAAACTCGTTTCGATGGGAAATACAATCCACTTCTGGATCGAAGTGAATTCGGGGCGCGCTCAAAAATCCACGAACTACTTCCCCGCTCTTGAGGAGATTCAAATGCAATCATTCAGTTCGATGCGCCGCGATTTTTTGCGCACCGGAGGTTTTGGCATGGCAGCAGCCGCTTTGCCTGCGGGTTCAGTTGCGGCGGCGGCAAAGGGCAGCGCCGAAGCACAGGCAGCGGCGGGCATTTTCGATGTTCGCGCATTTGGCGCAAGCGGCGACGGAAAGACTCTGGATACCGATGCAGTGAACCGCGCGATTGTGGCTGCGGCTGCGGTGGGCGGTGGCGTGGTGGTGTTACCGGCAGGCAGCTATCTTTGCTTCTCGATTCGGCTGAAGAGCCAGGTGCATCTACACCTGGAGCAGGGCAGCACGATTGTGGCTGCCACTTCTCCGAAGCCCGGCGAGACGACCGGTTTCAACGGCGGCGTGTACGACGCTGCCGAGCCGAAGACAGAATGGGATGCATATCAGGACTACGGGCATAATCACTGGCATAACTCTCTGATCTGGGGCGAGGACATTCATGACTTCAGCATTTCGGGAACGGGGCTGATCTGGGGCAAGGGGTTATCGCGCGGTTATTTTCGCCCGGGGGATCTTGCGCCTTATGCGGCGGAGCAGGCGGGCGTGGGCAACAAGGCCATCGCGCTCAAGAACTGCCGCAACGTGGTGCTGCGCGATTTTTCAATGCTCAAGGGCGGACACTTTTGCCTGCTGCTGACAGGAGTGGATAACGTGACGATCGACAACCTGAAGATGGATACCGACCGAGACGGGATGGACATCGACTGCTGCCAGAATGTGCGGGTTTCCAACTGCACTGTCAACTCGCCATGGGACGATGGTATCTGCCCGAAGTCGAGTTATGCGCTGGGTTATGCGCGGGCCACGCGGAATTTGACCATTACTAACTGCCTGGTTACGGGTTACTACGAGTTAGGCACGGTGCTGGATGGAACCTTCAAGAAGTTCGCGCCGGACTCTCGCGTTCCGCGCACCGGGCGCATTAAATGCGGGACGGAATCGAATGGCGGCTTCATCAATGTGACCATTTCCAATTGCGTCTTCGAGGGCTGCCAGGGTTATGCGCTGGAGTCGGTGGATGGGGCGCTGATTGAGGACTTCACGATTACCAATACGACGATGCGCGACCTGGTGTCAGGGCCGATTTTCATGCGGTTGGGGGCGCGGCTGCGGGGGCCCAAGGATTCCACCAAGGTGGGAACGCTGAAGCGCATCCTGATCAGCAATCTCGATTGCTACAACGCTCCGCAGAAGGTTAGCTCTATCCTGAGCGGCATCCCCGGCTACGCGATTGAAGACGTGAAGCTATCCAACGTCTACATTGAGACGGTGGGCGGCGCGACGGCAGAGGCGGCGCAGGTGCAGCCGCCGGAGTTTGAGGACAAGTATCCGGAGCCAGGGATGTTCGGGGCGATGCCGGCTTCGGGCTTCTTTCTGCGGCACGTGCGCAACGTGGAGATGAGCCACGTGGAGATTGCGAATTCAACTCCCGATGCGCGGCCGGCGTTTTACCTAGCGGATGTAGAACGCGCGGATTTCTTTGCCGTTACGGCTCCGCGCAATGCCCGTGGGGCTTTCGCCTTGCACGGCGTGAAGGACTTGCGCATCGGCTGGAGCCGGGCTGCCGCGGATACAACGCTGAGCATTGCCGACAACAAGATGATTTGATCGCTGCCACAGGCCACGGTCGAGATGCCAGGGCCGCCGCGGGCGATCTGCGCTGTCAAGAATCGAGTTGTTTCTATGAAGGCAGCGATGACAGCAATGTAGCGCGATACATACCCCGTTGCTACTCGGCCGCGGCAGTGAGAACAGCCACTGCCATGCGGTTCAGCGGTGTGGGAATGCCATGTTTCTCTCCCAGGCGCACAATTACACCGTTGCGCGCGTCAATCTCCATGCGCCTTCCTGCGATCCTGTCGGCAAGCAGCGAGTTAACCGAATCCCTGGGCTGTCCTCGGTAACCGCCCACCACTTGCTCGGCAACATTACCTTCGAGACGCGCGCCTTCGGCTCGTCCCACCGCGGCGCATTCCTCCACCATGCCCATCGCAACCCGCGCCACGGCTTCATTGGCGAAGATGCCGGCAGGCTTTAGAGCGATCGCGTTCAGCGCTCCTGCCGCATTCACGCATAGCTTTCGCCACGCTGCCGATTTCCAGTCCGCGGTAACCTCCATCTCTGCTCTGCTCCCCTTGAATAAGCCGGCAAACGCCGGGCCGAGCTTTCCATTTTCGACCGTCATTCGCGCCACGCCGCGTTGAATTACCTCTCCATCCTTCTGCCGCTCCACCGGGCAATCGATGACCACCGGCACGATGCGTTCCTGCGGGACCCAGGAGGCGAACCGCTCGCGATGTTCCACTCCGTTCTGAACTATCGCGACTGCCGCTCCATTTGCCGCGAGTCCGGGGAGCCAGGCGGCCGCGCCTTCAGCGTCATACGTCTTGGTTGCGATCATTACCCAATCCACCGGTTCTGCTTTTGCCGGGTCAGTGAGATTGCGAGCCTTCACACGGACTGCGCCTTCGGGCGTTTTCACGGTGAGCGCGTCCAACGGCCGCCGGGTGCAAAGCAGAATCTCGTGCTGCCCCGTGGTTTCAAGAAGCCCGGCAACAGCACCGCCAATTGCTCCTACTCCGACAACCGCTATTCGCGCCACATTCAATTCCTCCTTGATGCGGGATAACTCAAACTTAAACCTTCAGCCTGGTGGGCCAGTGCTACGCCGGAGAAAGGCGGATCGTTGCCTCCATGGTATGGTGTTGACCCGGCGCCAGCGAGACGGCCGCGCAGAGAATGTTGCTGGCTTCCACGCAAGTGAACTTCCTCCATTCGTGGCCTCCGAGATCGGCGATGGATGCTGCTCCCTGCCGCCATGGATTCCAGACAACGGTAGTTGCGGAGTTCTGCTTGTCGGTCCGGAGGATGCGGCACAGGGCGGGATCGATCAATTCCAGAGCGGCATATGTATTGAGATAGGCATTGTCGGTTGGGGCGGCAAAAGCGACTTCTCCAGACTGGACTTTCTCGTGATTGCCATCGGTGTTGTCGAGATATGTGACCTGATCGAAGCCGCGCACGCGCACTCTTTCCGCGTCGCCGACGTGAAAATAGGTGTGCAAAGCCTCTTCAAAGACGAATGGATGGGGTCCGAGATTCGCGGTAGTCAATTCGAGATGAAGGGTGTTCCCGACGGTGACTCGATGGACGAGGCGAAACTCATGCGGCCACCATCGGCGCGTTGAATCGTCGCTCAAGGTTGAGCAAGACACGACCGCGGAGCCGTCCTGGTTGGCGGTCACGGAGTCAAGCTGCCACTCACAGGTGCGGACGAAGCCATGAGCCGGGGCATTGGGATCGTCCGCCTTGGCTCGAAACCAGGGAAAGCAGATGGGGATTCCGCCGCGAATGGCCCGGCCGTCTTGCCAGTGCGAATGCTCGCTGAGAAAGATTGCTTCTTCAGCGCCGGCCGGCTGCCACGATGTGACCTGGGCACCGTGCAGATAGACGTCTGCCGAAGCGAGAGCAGCGGTTACATGCACTTTCGCCAGTCCACCGTTGCCGGGAACCACGCTGGCAATTCCGGGAATTTCGAAACGGCGATTGAGGGCATCGATTTGCGAGAGGCCATTGGTCACAGACAGGATTCTAACTTAATTCGTCGCCGGTGAGTTCCGCAGCGCTGCTACACATTGGATTTGTCAGACTCTTCCTAACAGGATCCGTCGCGGCGCAGGACTGCAGGAATGGTGTGACAGAGGATGCGAATATCGCTGAAGAGGCTCCAGGTTTTCACATACGTTGCATCGAGCTGAACGCGTTTCGCATAGTTCAGATTTCTTCTCCCCGACACTTGCCACAGTCCGGACAGGCCGGGCTTTGCGCACATGTAGTAATGGAGCAGATCGCCATACAGGGGCAGTTCCTCCGCCACGATGGGACGCGGGCCGATGAGCGACATTTCGCCGCGAAGGACATTCAGGAACTGGGGAATTTCGTCCAGGCTCCAGGCACGCAGAAAGCTGCCCAGCGCGGTAATCCGCGGATCGCTCACATGCTTCCGCATTCTCCAGTGCAGCCTGTGCCCGCCAGGCGGAGCCGATGCCGCATTGCTTTGCTCGGGCGGGTCCGATTGCATGGAGCGAAACTTCCATATGCGAAAGGCGCGTCCATTGCGGCCAATGCGCTCTTCGCGATAAAAGATGGCTCCCTGCGATGTTAGAAGAATGGCCGCCGCAATAAACAGCCCGGGAAGCAGGAATACTGGAATCACCAGCAGAGAGAAGCCAATATCGATAGTCCTCTTCACGTATAGGTGGCGGAGTGAAATTGCGGGCGCTCCAGATAACTCCGCAGGTGCGGGTGTATAGATTGCTCCAGATGCCGCCATGCCTCCCATAAACATTGCGCGGCGTCCGTCGCTGCCAATTCCCTCTTGCAGTCGTTTCATTCAGGCTCCTGGAAACAATTGGGGGCTAGATGTATTGGTTGCTTTCGATCGCGTCCACTGGCAAGCATTCGACAAGCGCGGGTGGGAGATTTGAGCGCTGCTGCGCGGCTTACTTGAGAACAGAAAACTCCACGGAACTCAGAGATAACTGCGCCAGAAACTGGGTCCAGATCATGAGCTGAGTCAACCCCGATTGACGCACGTCCTTTTCGGGAACCACGATGGCATCGCCTGGGTAGAGACGCAACTTGCTGAGATCGGCTTCAAAGAGCGAGTTACCCGTGTCACGGCCAACAACCGATCCATCAGCGCGCAAGACAAACATGTGCCTGCGGTCTGCTGCGCGGCTGGGGCCACCGGCCAGGTGAAGGTACTCCCCGACCCTGGCGTGATTGCCATAGAGAAATGCGTGCGGGTTGAATACCGCTCCGACCACCTGGACCGTTTCCGAAGCGAAGGGAACCCCTAGCTGGTCGCCGTCTTCCACGTGCATATCCGGCACGGCATCCAATCCGGTGCTTGCTGGATTCATCTTGAGCACGACGCGTCCGGTTGAGCGCACCTGGCGAATTCTCGCGATCAGTTCGCGATCGATGGATTCGACCTGCTGCCCGGCGACCGATCCGGATTGCTGTCCGGCGCCACTGGATGCATTCACAAGAGCCAGGCTGTTGCGCTGAATCTGATGCTCGAGCCGGTCGACGTACTCATCCAACTGCTGCTGCTCAAGCGCCCTGGTGCTCTTGCGGGTGAAGGTCGACCCATAGAGATAAGCTCGCTCGGTCAAACCGCCGGCGCGTGCCGCCACGGAGCGCAAAGTTTCTCCGGGAGAGACGCTGTATATGCCCGGGTGAACAAACTCGCCTGATAACTCCAGGTAAATGGTCTGTTCCTTGATGGGGAGGCGAATGTCCTGCTGCGCGAAGATGGTGATGACGTCTCCAGGCTGAAGGTCAAGGTCCTGGGATACGTCATGTTCGAGGACCAGCTTGCCCAACTGAAAAGGGATCAGCCGGGTGGTCATGTTGGCGGGGTCGAGCCGCTCGATGACGGCCTGGTTCCAGTTGGTTTGCGCGGCGGGACTTTGCACGGCGTCCGGCTTCCAGTGCTCAGCCGCTTCGGGCTCGGCGAGTTGAGGGGCCGGGAGGCCGAGCCTGGTGCGCTTCCATCAGTAGTCGCGGCGCAGCAGCGCGTCGCGTTCCGGCATCAACTCGCTAAGGCGCATGCCAGGATGCCATTGAAAGCGGCCGGGATTGGCGACTGCTCCCCGCAATGTGACTTCATCGCGATACTCCGAGATGATGGGATCGACGCGGGCGATGACGGTTCTTCCTCCGGCGGTGTCGAGAAGCTGTTCGATGGTTTCATTGCCGCGGAGTTCATAGATGGCGGGCTCATTCACGCTGCCCATGAGCGCAACCTGTGGGCCGGCTACAGGGATGTACAAGACATCGCCTGGCTGCAACTGCATGTCACCGGTTTTGTCTCCACTGACGAGAAGCGCGTAGAGATCGAAATCGGCAAGCACCTTGCCCGCGCGCTTCAACAGCACATGGCGCATGGAGCCCGATGCCGAAGGACCACCGACGGCAAAGACCGCATCTACAAGCGTATTGAGAGCGCTTACGGTGTACTCGCCCGGCTGGTGCGCCATGCCGGTGACGTAGATCTGGATGGAATGAATGTCTTCCAGATCAACGCTGAGCTCGAAGTTGCGATAGACGCACTCGACAACGCTGCGCGAATGCGCGGGTATCGCGGAAAAAGGCAACCCCGCAACGCGCACTGCGCCCACCTTGGGAAGGTAGATCTCCCCTTCGCGGCTTACACGCAGGTTGGCGCTGAAGTTGACCTGGCCCCAGATGCGGATGCGCAGTTCATCGTCTGGGCCGATGGCGACGGTGGCCGTGACGCGCAGCATCTCGGTGCTCATCGCCGTGGCCTGTTTCGGGCCGGTGCTCTTCATTCGGCGGAAGCACGCCCTGCTTACCGTCGCGGCATTGCTGGCGGCGGGGTCGGTGGGCGCCTCGGTTCTGGGAGATCGAATCAAAGCGGCCATTGGAGATGCAGATGGATCGTTCACCGACCTCATCACCAGTTCGCTTGGCTCGTGGAGAAATATTCCCGACATCGCGATCGTTTCCAATTACAGCGCTTTTCTGATACCCGGGAACCCCGCCGAGATTTGCGCCAAGATCAAGACCTCCGTTGTGCTGATCAGTCCCCTGTTTGCGTGGCTTGAAAACACCTACTCGATCTTTGCGGCAGGGGGAGTAACTGCCGGGCCGTTTGTAACTGTCATTGCCTTCATCGGTGGAATGGCAGTTGGCCTGAGAAGTCTCTCTTCATCATCGCCTGCGCGAGTTACCTGGATCATGATGAGCCGGGGCCAGTTTGGAACGGGAACCATTTTCTGTCGGAAGGATGGAAGCAGACCATCCGCTTTATGGTTTTCAAGCTGCTTCAACATTGTGACGGTTCGCAGGTCAACGGGCGTGATTGTTCACTCCTCATGCGCCCTTGCGCTCTACAAGCGGAATTATCTGCGCCACAACAGCAATGTCCACGCCATGCCGTTGCTGTTCGACGATGAGATTGGGAGCGAGCGTTTTTTGGGGTTCGTGGGCACTGCATGCAAATCGCACTGCTTCGATGTTTTTGTGTACTTTGCCAAGTATGCCATCAGGAGCGGAAGCCGGATGCCGTTCATGATTGCTACCAAGGTCGATCTCACGTCGCTGCTGGATAAGGACCGTGAGCTGGCGGGCCTGGTGAGCGAGGGCAGGATTCGCATGCCGCATGGCCGCGGACTTTCCAACGACGAAATTAACCTGCACTACCTGGACTGCTTTTGCGTCTAGGGCGTTTACCGGCGCTCCACCCAAAGCGGTGTGATGGCCAACGCGTTTATGGCCGGCGCGGCGGTGATTTCCTCCAAGGTAGGCAGCTTCCCCGAGTATGTTGTGCCCGGCGTCAATGGGGAATTTGTCGATTCGGTTGATGATTATGGCGCCATGCTGCGGCTGGCAGAGAAGATGAGACAGAATATTCCGGCGTATTCAGCGGGGAGCCGGGAGACCTTTCTCGATACGTTCTATTACGGGGCAAACCAGAAGAGGATTTCCGAGCTTCTCGGTAGCGTTATCCGCGAGAGCGAGCAGCACGAAGTGCTTCAATGAGGCCGGTGTTCGAGGCCAGGGAGAGACATCGGTAAGGTCTGCATTGTGGGCGCGGGGTTTTCCGGAGCGGTAATCGCTCGTACGCTGGCATGCGCCGGATATGAGTGCGATGTGTTCGAGGCGCGCTCGCATGTGGCCGGAAACTGCCACACCGAGCGCGACCCGGCGACTGGGGTGATGGTGCATGCATTCGGGCCGCATATCTTCCACACCAACAACGAACAAGTGTGGAATCTTGTCCGGCGCTTCGGGGAGTTTGCGCCGTTTACAAATCGCGTGAAGGCGATTGCCTGCGGCCGGGTGTTCTCGCTTCCTATCAATTTGCTGACACTCAACCAGTTCTGCGGAACGTCGTTTTCTCCGCAGCAGGCAAGGACGTTTCTCGATTCTATCGGCGATCATACTATCGAAAATCCGCGCAGCCTCGAAGAGTAAGCTTTGCGCTTCGTAGGCAAGGAACTGTATGAGGCGTTTTTCAAAGGGTACACGATCAAGCAGTGGGGCGTGGACCCGGCGGAGTTGCCGGCGAGCATTCTGAAGCGGCTGCCGATCCGTTTCAACTACGACGATAACTATTACGACAGCAAATACCAGGGCGTGCCCGTCGAAGGAGACACGCACATTGTGACCGGGCTGCTGGATCACAAAAACATCCGCCTCTTCACGGGCTCAAGGATGTCGCGAAGAGATGCAGCCGCTTATGGCCACACCTTCTATTCGGGACCGCTGGATGAGTGGTTTGGCTACGGCGAAGGACGGGTTTCCTATCGCACTCTCGATTTTTGCCGGGAGCGCCACTACGGAGATTACCAGGGGAATCCGGTCATCTTCAAGGAATTCAGCCGAAACTGCGGGGATGGGGATGTGCCTTTCTACCCGATTCGGCTGG
>JBEKFD010000186.1:0-9557 GCA_050013495.1 Occallatibacter sp.
ATCCGTCCCGTAGCCGGTCCCGTCCATTGCCAGCCCGATCGCCGCGCCAGTCAGCCCATGCTCCGCCATGCATCCTGCCACATGGGCGTGATGATGCTGCACGCCGATCAGTTGCAAGCCACGCTCCCGCGCCCACTGTTTCGCCCACTGCGTTGACAGGTAGCCCGGATGCAGATCGTGAACTACGGTCGTCGGTTCAATCTCAAACGTGCGCATCAGGTGTTCGAGCGATTCCTTGAAGAATTCAAGGCCGGTCAGATTCTCCAGATCGCCAAGATGCTGGCTCTGATATACAAATCGCCCGCGCGCCAGCGCCAACACATTCTTCAAATGGCCGCCAACGGCAAGAAGTGGCGGAGCCTCAATCGGAAGTGCAACTCCAAGCGGCACAAATCCGCGCGCCCGCCGCAACAACTGCGGCATGCCATCAACAGTTGTCGCGACCGAATCGTCGCACCGCTGCAGAATCTCGCGATCGTGCATCAAGAACGCATCCGCAATGCCGCCCAACCGCGCCAGCGCCTCGTCGTTGTCAATCGCGATCGGTTCTTCGCTTAAATTCGCGCTCGTCATCACCAAGGCCCGCACCTGTCCCGAAGCAAACAACAAATGCTGTAGCGGCGCGTAGGGAAGAAAAACTCCCAGCCACGGAATCCCCGGCGCTACTAAATCCGCAATCCCGCCGTCTTCCTTTTTTCGCGCCAGCACAATCGGTCGTGCGGATGTCTGCAGCAGCGCTTCTTCTTCCGCGGTCAGCACGCATATTTCCCGCGCCGCCGCAACATCCCTGACCATCACAGCCAGCGGCTTTCCATAGCGATGTTTGCGCTCACGCAGCCGCATTACGGCTGCCTCATTCGTCGCGTCCACGCTCAGATGAAACCCGCCAATCCCCTTGATGGCCATGATTTCGCCGGCGGCCAAGCGGTCGATGCATACAGCTACCGGATCTTCGACCACAGTCGCCGTTCCATCGCATCCAACCAGCCAAACCCGCGGCCCGCATGCCCAGCACGCATTCGGTTGAGCATGGAATCTCCTGTTCGCAGGATCGTCGTATTCCGCCTGGCACTCGGCACACATCCTGAACCGCGCCATCGAAGTCTGCGGCCGGTCGTAAGGGATGCGCCGCGTGATCGTGTACCGCGGCCCGCAGTTGGTGCAATTCAGGAACGGATACCGGTATCGGCGATCCGTGGGATCAAGCAACTCCCGCAGGCAGTCCGCACAAGTTGCGGCGTCGGCCGGAATCCCGGTGCTAACCCGCCCTAAAACCTCGCTGGCAACAATACGGAAGCCGACCGCACCGGTCGCATCCAATTCGCGCACCGCAATCGCATCGATTCGAGCCAACGGCGGCATCTCCGTGCGCAACCGCCCAAGAAATGCCTCGACGCGCGCTTCCGGCCCCTCGACCTCAATCGCCACGCCGTCGGTATCGTTGCCAATCGAACCAGCCAATCCTTCCTCTTGCGCCAACCTGTAGACGAACGGCCGAAATCCGACGCCCTGCACCACTCCGCGCACCACCACCCCGCGCCGCATTAGAGGCACTTCGTGCGGTTCCCGGTTTGGACGGATTCCTTCAGTCAAATGAACGCCTCACGCCGCAGACAAGCATAGCGCATGAGCAGGTGCAACGCGCGGCAGTATAAATTGAATCTAATGGATGTTGTGAAAGCTTCTCCTCATATTCGGCTTCAAATGCTGGTGGCTGGGCTTCTGCTTGTGCTTGTCACAAGCGCGCATCCCCAGGCGGCCCAGCCCGATGAAGCAACCATCATTCGCGGCATCGACGCCGCGGTCAAAGCACGGCTCGACGCCATCGCCGGCTACATTGTGACGGAGCACTACACCGTTTATCGCAACAACGACCAGACTCATCCGGTGGCGGAAAGAACGGTCAAGACCACCTACCGGAGCGGAATCGGCAAAGACTATGCGATCCTCAGCGACAGCGGCTCCGAGCTGATCCGAAAACTGGTTCTCGATGCCATTCTCGATAACGAAAGACGCATCAACACGCCTCCCGCGACGGATAACTCCTACATCATCTCGAAGAACTATGAAATGAAACTCCTACCCGGCGGCCCCCAGAACGTCAATGGACGTCAAAGCTATGTCCTTTCCATCAGCCCCAGGGAGAAGGCTCCCAATATGATTGTTGGAACCCTTTGGGTTGACACGAAGGATGAGTCCATCGTGCAACTCCAGGGAACAACCTCGAAGAGCGTCTCCGTTTTCACCGGGCCCACCAAGGTGATGCGCCAGTATGCAACGGTTGACGGCTTTTCTGAAGCCACCCACGCCAGCGGCGCGTCGTCGAGCTTTCTGTTCGGCCTCACCACGGTCACAATCGACTACAGCGGCTACCAGATCCAACTTCGTTCCCCAAGGTGACGAACGCCTCGCAGTTGTTACGGCCTCCATCGCATTCAAATCCATGAATTCAATCCACATACCATTCGGGAACGCCGAAGCCTCTCCGGGACTGATCGTCACAATGCGAGACGTGATCTCAGCAAAGTGACTCCTGTCACGGTTGCAGCCAGCCTGCACAGTTACAACAGAGATAGATGAGAAGCAGGACCGGCGCACAATCGCTGCGAGTCCTCACTCTCAAAACCCAGGGAGGGAAACGTGCCAGCCTTCACACCTCCGCCGCTGCCCAGCGACGACAAACGTTGGAAGATCGTGAACGGCACCATGCGCAAGAATGGGTTTGCCCGCCACGCGCTCATTGAAACGCTCCACACCGTGCAGTCTTCGTTCGGTTTCCTCGACGACGACGCCATTCGTTTTGTAGCCCGTTCCCTGCGCGTACCGCTCAGCCAGGCTTATGGAGTGGTGACCTTCTACCATCACTTCAGCCTCAAGCCGCCAGGCAAGCACACCATGACCATCTGCACCGGCACGGCCTGCTACATCAAAGGGACCGACAAGCTGGTGGCCGCGGCCGAAGCGCGCCTCAATATCCCCCAGGGCCAGACCACCAAGGACGGCAAGATCAGCCTCATGACTGCGCGCTGCGTGGGCGCCTGCGGCCGCGCTCCGGTGGTCCTCACTGACGGCGAGCTGTGCGGCCAGATGACCGGCGAACAGATGCTCGAACAACTGGAAAGGTGGGCCGTTGAATGACCATCGAAGAGCTTGAACAAATAGCCGAATCGACCCGCGCCGAATACGCCAAATACGATCATGAAATCAATGTCTGCATGGGCACCGGCTGCCTCAGCCAGCACTCTGACAAACTGAGGAATACGCTGACCGAAGAGGTCGCGGCGCAAGGCAAGAATGTATTCGTCCGCCGCACCGGCTGCATGGGGTTATGCGCCGCGGGACCGCTCGTATTGGTGGATCCCGAAGAAACTCTTTATCAGCATGTGAAGGCTGAGAATGCCAAGCAGGTAATTGCCAACCTGGGCGGAGCGCCAGTGGCAGAGCTGCAATGCGACTTGCGCGAGCACTTCGACCAGCAGGTACACGTGGTGCTAGAGAACTCCGGCCACATCGATCCGGAAAAGATCGACGACTACATTGCCCGCGACGGCTACCAAGCGCTGGTCAATGCGCTCACCGAAATGTCGCCCAACGAAGTGATTCAGCAGATCACTGAAAGCGGACTGCGCGGGCGCGGGGGCGGTGGCTATCCAACTGGCCTGAAGTGGGGCACGGTGGCCAAGGCGAGCGGCGACATCAAATATGTCATCTGCAACGGAGACGAGGGCGACCCCGGCGCATTCATGGATCGCAGCGTTCTTGAAAGCGATCCCCAGCGCGTCGTCGAAGGCATGGCCATTGCCGCTTATGCCGTGGGCGCAAGCAAGGGCTACGTCTACGTCCGCGCCGAATATCCGCTGGCCGTTGCCCGGCTCACCAACTGCCTGCGCGACGCGCGCCGCCGCGGCCTGCTCGGCAACAACATCTGCAACACGCCCTTCAACTTTGACGTTGAGATTCGTCTCGGTGCCGGAGCCTTTGTCTGCGGCGAAGAAACCGCGTTGATCGCCTCCATCGAGGGCAAGCGCGGCACGCCCAAGCCGCGGCCTCCGTATCCAGCTGTCAGCGGGTTGTGGGGCAAGCCCACGCTCATCAACAATGTTGAAACCTTCGCCAACATTGCCCCAATCATCCGCAAGGGAGGCAAGTGGTTCGCCTCCATGGGCTCGGAGCGCAGCAAAGGCACCAAGGTCTTCGCGCTCACCGGCAAAATCACCAACACCGGCCTGGTGGAGGTGCCCATGGGCATCAAGCTGCGCGACATCATCGAAGGCATTGGCGGCGGCGTGCCCGACGGCCACACCTTCAAAGCCGTGCAAACCGGCGGCCCCTCGGGCGGCTGCCTGCCCGCCGAACTGCTCGACATCGGCGTCAGCTACGACGCGCTAGTCAAAGTCGGCGCCATGATGGGCTCCGGCGGGATGATCGTCATGGACGACACGTCGTGCATGGTCAACGTGGCTCGTTTCTTCATCGAATTCTGCATGACCGAGTCATGCGGCAAATGCATTCCCTGCCGCGCAGGCACGGCGCAAATGCACACGTTGCTCACCCGCATCTGCAACGGCTCCGGGACCATGCACGACCTCGATCTGCTTGTCGATCTCTGCGCAACGGTCAAGGAAACCAGCCTGTGCGGTCTGGGACAGACAGCGCCCAACCCGGTGCTCAGCACCTTGAAGTATTTTAAGAACGAGTACATCGACCACATCGTGCACAAGCGCTGTCCCGCGGGCGTCTGCAACATTCAGCCGCCCGCGCCCGATTCTTACGACCCTGCTTGCGCGAAACAGGCTTCTCCGTTTGAGGTGTTGGCATGACCACTACCAGCGTTGACGTAAAAACACTCACTATCGATGGCCAGGAAGTCAGCGCCCGCGCCGGACAGACCATTCTTGAAGTGGCTCGGGAACACAACATCGAGATACCAACCCTCTGCCATCTCGACGGCCTCAGCGATGTGGGCGCATGCCGGCTGTGCGTGGTGGAGATCAAGGGCAACACCAAGCTGTTCCCTGCCTGCGTGACCACTGTCTTTGAAGGCATGGAGGTCACCACCGTCACCGAGCGCCTGCAGAAGCATCGCAAGACCATCCTCGAGCTGCTCTTCGCCGAACGCAATCACATCTGTTCAGTCTGCGTCTCCAATGGCCACTGCGAATTGCAATCCCTTGGCCAGAAACAGGGCGTTACCCACGTCGAGTTGCCCTACCGCAACCCCGCATTGCCGGTCGACGCCTCGCATGAGCGCTTCACGCTTGACCACAACCGCTGCATTCTCTGCACCCGCTGCGTCCGCGTATGCGCGGAGATTGAAGGCGCGCATATCTGGGATGTGATGGGCCGCGGCATTGACTCGATGATCATCTCCGACCTGAACCAGCCCTGGGGAGAATCCGCCTGCACACGCTGCGGAAAATGCGTGCAGGTGTGCCCCACCGGTGCTCTTTTCGACAAGAGCAAGATCGGCTCCGATCATCCCAAGTACCCTGACTTTCTGCCCTACCTGAACCTCATGAGGGAAGCGCAATGAGCAAACTGAAACTGGCAACGGTCTGGCTCGACGGATGCTCCGGCTGTCACATGTCCATCCTCGACATGGACGAACGGCTCCTCACAATCGCTGAACTCGTCGACATTGTCTACAGCCCCATCGTCGATACCAAGGAGTTCCCCGACGACGTCGACATAGCGCTGGTCGAAGGCGCCGTGGCCTCTGTCGACGACGAAAAGAAGATCAGGAAGGTTCGCGCCCACAGCAAACTCCTGGTGGCCATGGGCGACTGTGCCGTGGCCGGGAACGTGCCTTCGATGCGCAACCCCGTTGGCCCGCAAGCGATACTCGAACGCGCCTATATTGAGAACGCCTCGGCGCAACAGCAGATTCCCTGCGTGGTCGTGCCTCAATTACTGCGCGTCGTTCGGCCCATCCACGAGTTCGTGCAAGTGGACGTCTTCCTCCCCGGCTGCCCGCCCTCCGCCGACACTTTCTACACCGCGCTCACTTCTCTTGTCGCCGGCGCTTCGCTGGACGTTCCAGCCCTCACCAGATTTGGAGCCTGATCATGAGTCAGACCATCACCATCGATCCCGTCACACGCCTCGAAGGCCACGGCAAAATCACCATCCAGCTCAACAGCCAGGGTGAGGTCGAGAACGCGCACTTCCACGTCACCCAGGTGCGCGGATTCGAAAAATTCTCTGAAGGCCGGCCGTTCTACGAGATGCCCAGCCTAATGGCCCGCATCTGCGGCATTTGCCCGGTCTCGCACCTCATCGCTTCCGCCAGGGCGTGCGAATCCATCATGTCCATCCGCATTCCGCGCACCGCGGCGCAGTTGCGCCGTATGTTGAATTTGGCCCAGATGGTTCAATCCCATGCCTTGAGTTTCTTTTATCTCTCCTCCCCCGATCTGTTGCTGGGCATGGAGTCCGACCCCAAGGCACGCCACATCTTCGGTGTCGTGGCCGCAAAGCCGGAACTGGGACGCGCCGGCATCGCGCTGCGCCGCTTTGGCCAGCACATCATCGAACTCCTCGGCAACAAGCGCATCCATCCCGGATGGGTCGTTCCCGGCGGCGTCACGGAGCCGCTGGCCCCCGCCAAGCGCGATGAAATTCTGGCCATGATTCCCGAGGCCTACGCCAACATCGCTCTCGCGCTGGCCGCATACAAGCAGATCGCCGACAGATTCAGGGCCGAGATTGAAGTCTTCGCAAACTTCCAGTCCAACTACATGAGCCTGATCAACGAAGACGAGTCGATCGAGTTTACCGTTGGCGCGTTGCGCATGATCGACTCCAGCGGCAACGTGATTGAAGACGGCATCCTGGCAGACAAGTTCCCTGACTTCATCGGCGAGGCTGTTGAGCCTTACAGCTACACCAAGTTCGCATACCTCAAGTCGCTCGGGTATCCCGAGGGCAGCTATCGCGTGGGCCCGTTGGCCCGGTTGAACATTGTCAAATCCATGGGCACGCCGCTGGCGGACAAGGAACTGGACGAGTTCAAACAGCTTGCCAATGGCCCCGTGCAAAGCTCCTTCCATTACCATCACGCGCGGCTCATTGAGATTCTTTACGGCATTGAAAAGATCGAGGAGATCCTCACCGACCCTCTCATCCTCGACAAGCATGTGCGTGCCATCGCCGGCGTCAACCGCCTGGAAGGCGCAGGACAGGCCGAGGCCCCACGCGGCACCTTGCATCACCACTACAAAGTCGACGAGAACGGCCTCATCACCTGGGCCAACCTGGTCATCGCCACCGGCCAGAACAACAACGCCATGAACAAGGGCGTGTTGCAGGCCGCCAGGTACTACGTCAAGGACGGCAAGTTCACTGAAGGCGTCCTCAACCGCGTCGAAGCCGTGATCCGCACCTTCGACCCGTGCCTGAGTTGCTCCACCCACGCCTTCGGCCAGATGCCGCTGGTGCTCACGCTCGTGTCGAAGAACGGCGAAGTCGTCGACCAGGTCATCCGCTAGCTGTAGGATAACCGCATGACTCTGCTCCTGGCCCGCCGCCTGATCCTCGCCTGCGGCAATACCCTTCGCAGCGATGACGGCATTGGCCCTTGGCTCGCTCAGTGGGCCGAAGAGAAGTTTCTCGACGACCCAAACATCCGCGTAATCACCCGCCAGCAATGGACTCCCGACCTGGCCGAAGATATCTCACAGGCCGATTCCATCCTCTTCATCGACTGTTCCATTGAATCAGCGCCCGGCTCCGTGCGCTTGATTGACGTCGAGCCATCCGCACCAACGCAAGGCCTGGCCACGCACCATCAGGGCGCACCGGAACTCCTCGCCCTCACCCGCGATCTTTACAACTCTCACCCGCGCGCAGTATCGCTCTTAACCATCGGCGCCGGCTCCACAGAATTAGGCGAAACATTCAGCGAGCCAGTCCTTGACGCCATTCCTGAAGCCTGTCGCCTGCTCGAACAAACAATCCTGAACCGGCTGCAAGATCAGAGTTACCTCAAGTAGCCCGCCAGCTTAAACGAATACGCGTATTCGCCCTTCAAGGGCGCGCGCAATACCATGCGCGTTCCCTCGCTTTGCACCTTGGCTCCAAGTTCACTTGCATCCCCGAGCTGCGTAATCGTCACACCCTGCTTCGCGGGGACATCTGGAATTGTCACCGTCTGGGCCTTCGGTTTTCCGAGAATCGTCACATACAAATCAACTCCCTTGCGCGTAAACCGCAGATCGTCCCCCTCCGCGCTCTTGCCCACGGCCTGCGTCCACGGCGTCGTATCGTAAATCGCCTCGCCGTTCTGTTTGAGCCACGCGCCCAGCGCCTTCAGCCGTTCCATCTGCACCGGCGGAATGGTCCCGTCCGCTTCGGGACCCACGTCCAACAGCAGGTTCCCGTTCTTGCTGACGATGTCCACCAGCAGCGCAATCAACTCTCCCGGAGCAATCGTCTCCGCTTCGCCCTCCGCGCGGTTGTATCCGAACGAGCGGCCTAGCCCGCGGCATTCTTCCCACTTCTTGGCGCTGATCTTGTCCAGCTTGGCGTACTCCGGCGAAGTAAAATCCGAGTGCTTCACACCAAAGCGATCGTCGATCACGCCATCGGGGATCGTGTTGTAGTAGTCGGCCTCCACTTCCAATGCCTTGCCCGTCTTCGGCCAGTCAATGTCGTTCCACAGCAGCATCGGATGGTACTTCGCAATCAGCTCGTGAATCTGCGCATTCGCGTATCTGCCGTACGCTTCGCTTTCCGGCTTCACTGCATCATAATCCGAATTGACTTCTATGGGTCCGGTATTGAACGTCCAGTCGTACCCGCCGGAGTAGTAAAGCCCCATGCGCATGCCTTGCTTCGTGACGGCCGCAGTCAGATCGCCCACAATGTCGCGATCCGCATGGCGCGCGTTCAATGGTAGCGTTGGACTCGGATTCGGCGTCGTGCTCGGCCACAGCGTAAAGCCCTCGTGATGCTTGCTGGTCAGCACCACATACTTCGCGCCTGCCTCGCGAAACGTGGTTGCCCACTCATCCGGGTTCCACTTTTTGCTCTCTTTGTTGAACGTCTCGGCGAACTGGTAGTAATCGTGATGCGGTCCGAAGTGCTCGCGATCGTAAGCCTCCGTCGGCGACCCGGGAATGCGAACTGTATTCAGATACCACTCGGCGTAGGGATCGTACTTGATGTAATCGTTCGAGTTAAAATCGTGGTCCGGATGATTCAACGGCGCCCATCCCGGCACAGAGTAAAGCCCCCAGTGAATAAAGATCCCCAGCTTCGCTCCCGAATACCAATCCGGCAGCGGATGTTTGTCGAGCGATTCGATTCTAGGCTCATACTTCACCGGCGCCTGCGCCGCCGAGCACGAAACAATCAATGCCAGAAACAACCCCACGACCTCTTGCTTACGCCCCATGCAACCCTCTCCCTCAACACAATTAGCCCGGCAGCCCGCGCTTGATTCCCCACTCGCAGCATCCGATTCGGGAACAATCCCCTCCCCGCCGGTGTCTAAAGTATCGTATTCAACGCCACCGGCCAGGCCTGCTCCACGTTCGACTCGCTAGTATACGCTCTGC
>JBEKFD010000187.1:0-9295 GCA_050013495.1 Occallatibacter sp.
GCCGGATGGCCGGGCGGGAAATTCATGCTCTCGAAGTTGTAGAAGTCGGTCTCGACCTCGGGCCCCACGCCTACCGAGTAGCCCAGCGCGGCGAAAACCTGCGTGATCTCGTTCAGCGTGCGCGTGATGGGATGCTCGGCGCCGGTGAGGCGGCGCGTGCCGGGCAGGGTGATGTCGATGGCTTCGGCGGCCAGCGCTGCATCTGTCGGACCCGCACCGGCAGCCTGGTCAAGCAGGCCCTCGACAACCAGCTTAAGCGCGTTGAATCGCAGCCCCAGCGCCTTCTTGGCCTCCGCTGGAGCGCCTTTCAACCAGCGCGCGGAGATTTCAGTCAGACGCCCTTGCTTGCGTCCCAGCCACTGCAGGCGAAAGGCCTCCAAGTCTGCCTCATTAGAGATAAAAGAGGCTGCAACACGAGCCTGGTTCTCCACTGCGACAAAGGCGCGGTCAAGGGAAGCGTCATCAAATGACGTCAGATTAGGTATGTCTTCGTTCATCATGCGTAAAGAGCAGGATAAACCACCGGCCTAGCCGCTCATTCAGCGCATTAAATCCTGAATCAGGCTGGAACCGCCAGCCGCATCACCTGAGTCGACGGCTCAGGAATCGGCAGTCCATCCTCGCGCATTCCCTCGATGTGTAATTCGATGCCTTCGCGAAGTAGTTGTTCCGCCTCTTCAAACGAAGCCGCGGCTACTCCGAGTCCCGGCAGGTCGGGCGCATAGGCGCTCCAGCCATTCGATGTCTTCTCAAATACGGCCGCGTATTCCTTCATTTCAAACCTGCCTGTTTGAGAATGTTATTCAGGGTTCCCTTATCCATTTCCTGCGAGGGGTGACCGGCCACCGTAACGCGCCCCGTTTTTTCAGGGTGTTTGAACTGGCGATGACTGCCCTTCAGCGCTATCTGGAACCAACCATCTTCCGCAATCAGTTTCAGCACGTCGCGAACCTTCATGCGGACTGTTCAATCCTTGAAGCGATTATAACTCCAAAGAGAATTTGACCGCACCAACCAAGTCTGAAATGCAAACGGCCCGGAATCCTCCGGATTCCGGGCCGTTCTTGTCTTGGAGCAACTTCAAGCTTAGGCGGCGGTTTTCTTTTCCGCGGCCAGAGCAGCATTGGCCTTCCCAACCAGGTCGGTGAAGCCGGCTGCGTCCTTCACGGCGATATCGGCCAGTATCTTGCGGTCGAGCTCAATGCCGGCCTTCTTGAGGCCGTTGATGAACTGCGAATAGCTGGTGTGGTTCAGCTTGGCGGCGGCGGAGATGCGCACGATCCACAGCGAGCGGAACTGGCGCTTCTTCTGTTTGCGGCCGGTGTAGGCGAACTTCAGGCCGCGCTCTACGGCTTCCTGGGCTGCCTGGTAAAGCTTGGATTTCGTTAGGAAGTAGCCGCTTGCCCGGTCGAGAATCTTCTTCCGGCGGTCATTCCGCTTGGTACTGCGCTTTACGCGGGGCATTGTTCTTCTCCATTTTTGGGCGCGTCGCCCGGGTTTGTCGATTTTGCACGGCTGGAGGCAGGAGGCCGTCATTCAAAACGGCGGTAAACCTCTTCACTCGCTCTACTCAAGCCTTGATCTCTCGGCAACCCAAATTGGGCTTGCCGGGGGCCCGATCCGCCTCAAGCGGATTCGACTCAGGGCCCGGAAGCGCCGTCTCGGCTAGGAGACTGGCGCAGCGATCAAGCGTAGGGAATCATGCGCGCTACCTTCTTGTAGTCGCCATCGGAAACGAGCACGGTCTTACCGAGCTTGCGCTTCGTCTTTGGCCCCTTCGAAGTAAGGATGTGCCGCGTCTTCGTCTGGCCCCGCTTGATTTTGCCGGTGCCAGTCTTGCTGAAGCGCTTGGCCGCGCCCGTATGGGTTTTCAACTTGGGCATTGTCTTCTCTTTGTCCGCCGGGTCTGCCGATTTGTGCCTTTGGGGTGCCCGACGCTTGGCCCGTGAGACAGGGACTCCCCTGCCTTCTTGAGGCTTCAATCAGTATATCGCAAAATTGGGTCTTGGACACAGTTCTTCGCTCGCCTGCAAGACGTACCCGTTTCCCGCGAATGGAATTCGATCAGGCCGAAGGCAGGCAACATGTGTCGTCCCATTTCGGCCTGCGGTTTCAATTGGGTCAAACTCCGGCACAGATTCACCCGATCGCCCTTGTTCACAGTTCTCCATAGCCTTAGTTTCAGAGCATGCCTGTCCTCTCCGTCGATCTAGCTCGCCGCCGCTGGTCAGATTTGGGAATCGTGGTGCTCGATCACGCGCATCCCTCCCAGGTTCCCATCGTGACTCAACCCGGCGCAGGCCCCGCTTATCCAGTGCAGCCGCTGTTTACCAACCCCCTTTATGCCGGCCTGGATCAGAACAACCAGGCCGATCACCCCATTGCCTGCGAGATCATCCCTTCTATTTCTCCGGGAGTCACACCCGGCCCGGTGGATGCCGATATCCTCGCCGGCCTGCTCAACCACCTCTCGAATGTGCGCGGTATTCGCGTGATCATGCTCGACGGGCCACAGGCCTGGAAGTCCCGCTCGAATGGCCTCGAGCATTCCCGGGTCAGCGAGCGGCAATTGAACACCGCCGCAAAAACCGGCCTTCCCGGGATGGTTAAGCCAGTCACCTACCGGCCCTTCGCCGAGTTCTGCCTGGATGTGTACGACGCCCTGTGCCGGCGCGGCTGGCGGCGTCTGGAAACCAAGGACCAGCCCGGCTCTGCGCCCGAGCGGGTACTGGTCGAGAGCTATCCCTTTGCCGCCTGGAAGTCTCTGGGGCTCAAGCCGCTGCCCTCGAAGCGGCGGACCAGGATCAGCGACCTTGCAGAAGCATACGGCGCCCTGCGCTCACTCATTCCCTTTACCACCAATCGCCCGCCCAATCACGACCAGTTGCAGGCCATTGTCGGCGGATTGTCCGGCCTCGCGCTGGAAGAACGCAACACCGCCGGCGCGCGGATTGTCGGCACGCCCCCTCGCCGCGAGGAAGGCCACTGGCGCGAAGGCTTCATCGTGCTGCCCGTGGTTCCGTCGCGGCCGTTAAACACCGCCAGGTCAACTAGCCTTCGCTTTCTTGACTGATCTCAATCGCAGCGCAGCGCCACCATCGGATCGACCCTTGTTGCCCTGCGCGCGGGAAGCCACGCTGCCAAGACGGTAACCGCAGCGATAATGAGGACGGAGACGCTCAGAGTGAGCGGATCGGATGCGCTCAATTCGAAGAGTTGCGACTGCAACAGGCGCAGTCCGCCCAACGATAACGGAAGCCCAACCACGAGGCCAATTCCAAGCAAAACCAGCGACTCGCGCATCACCATCCAAAGCACCGTCGAGTTCTGCGCGCCTAGGGCGATGCGGATGCCGATTTCATTGGTCCTCCGCACTACGCTGTAACTCATCACGCCGTAGAGCCCGATTCCCGCCAGCAGCACCGCGAGTGCGGAAAAGACCGCGGATAGCCTTGAGATGAGGGCCTCGTTTGCAACGAAGCGGTCTGTCAGATCCCCGATGCTTTGAATCCTGAGCACAGGCAGGTTCGGGTCCAGTTCTCCCAGTGCCGCGCGCACCGTGCCCGTCAACTTTGTCGGGTCACCGGTGGTGCTCACCTGCAGCCACTCTGCGTAACTGTTCTCTCCGACTGCTAACTGCTGCACGGGAAAATAGATCTGGGGCTGCGGCTCTTCGCGCGGACCGGAATAGCGCGTGTTGGCGGCCACACCGACAATTTCCCATGGACCGGCATTCGTATCGTCATCGATTGTCACCTGGCGCCCGACGGCGTCATTACGGGGGAAGTAGTGCTCCGCGAAGGCGCGATTTACCACAATCGCCTTGGCTCCATTGGGCGCATCTTCCCTGCCCAGCGCGCGTCCCTGGACGATGCGAATTCCCGTGGCCTCGAAGTAGCCGGTTGACACCCGCTCCAGAATCGCAGACACATCTTCCTTTGGTGCCGGCACGTATCCCTGAACCTTGAAGGTCGAGTTCCAGCTGCTGCGGCTCATCGGCGCGGCGCTGGAAAAGGCCGCCGCCTTCACACCGGGCAGCGCGTTCATGCGGTCCAGAGCCCTTTGATAGAACCCGGCAAGCTGCTCGGGTTTGAGGCCGCCGAACTTGTCGCCGAGCGTAACCAGCAGCATATTCGTGCGGCTGAAGCCGAAGTCCTGCTGTTTGAGATTGGTAAGCGAACGCAGAAACAGTCCGGCCCCGGCCAGCAAAATCACTGAAACCGTCACCTGCGCCACCACCAGCGCCCGCGGCAGCAGCCGGGCTCCGCGTCCGCCACTGCCTGAGGCTGTCCGCGCATTCGCATTCAGTGCCGGTGCGGCATCGCTGCGGGCGACGCGCATTGCCGGCGCAAGGCCAAATAACAGCCCGGTCAGCACCGAGACCCCCAGCGTGAATGCCAGCACGGAGATATCGGGCCTGGGGTCAAGAGATGTGTAAGCGGCGCCTGCAGCCACAAACTGGATAAGTGCTCGCGTGCCAAAGAAGGCCAGCAGCAGCCCACAGATTCCGCCCGCGGCCGAGAGCAGGAGCGCCTCCATCAGAATCTGCCGGACAATCCGCGTCCGGGTCGATCCAAGCGCCAGCCGGGTTGAAATCTCCCGTTCCCGCGCCGCCGTTTTGGCTAGAAGAAAGTTGGCCAGATTGGCGCAGGCCACCAGCAGCACCAGAACCACCACTCCCATAAGAATCAGCAACGGCGCCTCGAAACTCAGGCGCAAAGATGAGACACCCGATCCTGCGGGCACCAGAGGTTCCGCAATGCGCTCAATCTCATTACGCCGCTCGGGTGCAATCTTGCCGCCCTCGTGCGCCAACACGTATGCGCGGATCTGGCTATTCAGCAATTGCTGCTGCAGCGCCATGCTGGACCCCACCGCGCGCCTCGCTCCGAGATGAAGCCAATAGGGCCCGTTCACCTGAAGCATTGTGGGTTCGCGCGTCAACTCCGATTGCATGGTCAGCGGCGCCCAAAGGTCGGGCGGTTCCCCCAGCACGATCCCGTAAAAACCGGCCGGAGCCACGCCCACCACTGTGCAGGGCACGCCGTTGACGGTGAGCACCCTGCCAATTGCGCCGCGATCCGCATCCATGCCTTCAAGCCAGTAGTGATAGCTGACCACTACCACGGCGTTGCGGCCCGGCACTTCGGCATCGCTCGGTTGAAGGAAACGGCCCATGAGCATGGGCACGCCCAGCACATCGAAGTAGTTTCCTGAAACCAGGTGCGCGAGCACCTGCGCAGCCTGCCCAGTGGGATGCTCACCCGCCTGCACCCCAACCTTGCGCATCCTGCTGTTGTAAGAGAAAATCCCTTCAAACGGCCCAGGCTGCTTCTCCAACTGGCGGGCAAAGTCGTAAGGGTAGAGATCGGAAGTTCCCATGTCGACGCCGCCCAACACGCCTCCGCTGATTGCCTTGCCGAACGACACCAGCTCCTTCGGCGCCCGAACCGGCAATTGCTTCAGCAGCACGCTATTGATGAGCGTGAAGATGGCCGTGTTGGCGCCGATCCCCAGCGCCAGCGACATAACCGCAACCAGCGTAAATGCCGGACTCTTGGCCAGCATGCGCACGCTGTAACGCAGATCGATCCAAAGATTTTCGGCTGCCGTCTCCCAGACCGCGGAGCGGATGCGATGCTTGACCGCGTTGGCGCTGCCCATCTCTACGCGCGCAGCGCGGGCGGCCTCTTCAGGCGTCAATCCGGCACGCACCTTGCTCTCCGCCGACGCGTCCAGAAAGCCGCGCAACTCCTCGTCGATCTCGCGTTCCACATGTGTGCGGCCCATCAACGACCGCAAACCGGCGGCAATATTCCCGAAGAATCCCATCGCCCTCTCCTTTTCGTGATCGGTCACTATTCGCAGCGCAACGCTTCCGTTGGTTCCACCAGCGACGCCTTGCGCGCGGGAAGATATCCCGCCAGCAGTGCGATCGCACCCAGCATCGCGGCTGCCGCTAGCAGACTGGCGGGGTCTGCCGGGCTCAGCCCGTAAAGCAGCTTGACCACCAGGTGATTCCCTTCCAGCGCTACCGGGACGCCGATCACGATTCCGATCGCAACGAGCCCCAGAATCTCTCGCAGAATGAGCCAAAGGACATTGGATCGTTTGGCTCCCAGCGCCATGCGCACGCCAATCTCGCTGGTGCGGCGCGCAACTGCGTAGGACAGCAAACCATAAATCCCGATGCAAACAAGAAACGCGGCCAGCAAACCGAAGAACGCAGAGAGCCGCGCGATGAGCCGCTGATTGGCCGTCGATTCATCCACCAGCTCACTCAGCGTGGAGAAGCTGCCAACCAGCACGTTTGGATTCACTTCAGCAATGGCGTTCCGCACCGCTGGAACCATTTGCCCGGCTTCTCCGGAATAGCGAACTGAGAAGTTGCCGAAGTACTGCACACGTTGCGTGTAAGGAAAATACGCTGCCATTGCGGGGCTTTCATCCAGCGCGCGATACTTGGCGTTCTTCACTACCCCGATAATCTCGATATCGCCGCTGTGCGAAGGATCGTCTCCCAAACCGAAATGGTGGCCAACAGGCGAAGTGTTGGGGAAGAACATGTCCGCCATGGTCTGATTGATGACCGCAACCGGGGGCGATTCGATTTTGTCGCCGCTGTCGAAACCCCTGCCGGCGACAATGGGCAGACCAAAAGTTGAAAAAAAGCCGCTCCCAACACAGTTGTAGTACACGTCGCGGCTGTTTTCCGAAGTGTGCGGAATACCCTGAACGGTAAGGTCATCCGACCACATGCCCTGGTTGAAAGTAAACATGGAGAAACTGGCTGCGTGCACGCCGGGCAATGTTTGCACACGCTCTTCGATTTGTTTTTGAAGGTTGACCAGGCGGGCATCGGCCGGAAGGCCTACCGAGTATTCGTCCAGATTAAAGACCAATACGTTCTGCTTATCAAAACCGGTATTTACATTGGTGAGATTCACGAGGCTGCGCAGAAACAGGCTCGCCCCCGCCAGCAACGCCAGCGAGAGAGCGATCTGCACCACGATCAATCCCCTGGCTAGAGAAAAACGGGATGAAGGTGCAGCCGTAGTCCGGGACTGCTTGAGCGATCTGTTCAGGTCAAGCCGCGTGGCGCGAATGGCCGGGGTCAATCCGAAAAGAAGCGCTGTGAAGATCGTAAGTCCAAGCGTGAACCCCAGCACGCGGAGATTCGGGTTGACGTCCATGGCCGCAACTTCAGTGCTGTGCGAAGCCATGGTGAGCAGCAGATGGCTGGCCTTCCAGGCTGCGGCAACGCCCAGGGCAGCGCCCAGCAGCGCGATCACGAGACTTTCCGTGAGAAGCTGCCGAATAATGCGCGACCGCGTGGCGCCGATAGCCATACGCATGGCAAACTCACGCGAGCGGGCGGTGCCTCGCGCAAGGAGCAGGCTGGCGAGATTGGCGCAGGCGATCAGCAGAACAAGTCCCGCAATCGTCGTGAGGATTTCAAGCGGAAGGCTGAACTGCCGGCGCAGCCGCGAAAGCCCCCGCGCGGCTGAAGTCAAGTCGATATGTGCATGTTCGACATCGGCCAGATCCTTCTGCGACGGAGATTGGCCCAGATACTCGCTGCGGATGTATTGCTTGAACAGCAGGTTTGTGTTGGCCGACGCCTGTGCAGTGGTTACGCCGGACTTGAGCCGGGCCACCAGATAGAGCGATTGAAACCACTTTTTCTCAAGGCCGTTCCAACCGGGTGAAATCTCTTTCTCCATCGACAATGGAATCCAGAAATCGGGCGATTCGCCAACCATGACGCCAAAGAAACCTTTTGGAGCAACGCCGACAATGGTGTAATCGGTGCCTTCAATGGCTACCGTCTTGCCGACCAGCGCCGGATCGTTGCCGTGACGCTGCCACCACGAATAGCTGGCCACAGCCACCGTGCCGCTGCCGGGCGTCTGGTCGTCGGCTTCGGTCAACATGCGTCCCCGATCTGGGTTTACGCCCAGCAAAGAAAAATAGGTGCCCGAAACAAGCGAGGCATGCATCATCTCGCGCCCTGCGCCAGCGAGAGTGCCGTGGGTCGCAAACTCGATGCTGTTCATGGCGGTGACGCCGGAGAAGACCTCGTTTTTCTGACTGAAACTGCGGTAAAAGGGATACGAGAAGAGTGTCCAGCTTTCGTTGGGAAGGCTATCGGTGCTGCCTCCCGCCCTGCCTTCCCCGAACAGAACAAGCTGCCCTGGCTCGTCAACCGGAAGGGAGCGCAGCATCACCACGTCCATCAGACTGAAAATGGCCGTGTTGGCTCCGATGCCCAGCGCCAGCGAAACGATGGCAACGAGCGTGAACCCCGGGCTCTTCGCCAGCATTCGAATGCTGTAGCGAAGGTCCTGCCAAAGGTTCTCCACCACAGTCTCCCAAACCGCCGAGCGGATATGATGCTTCACGGCGTTGGCGCTACCCATCTCCACGAGTGCTGCGCGAGCGGCGTCCTCTTGCGTCATGCCGGAGCGCAGTTTGTCCTCTGCAGAGGCATCGATAAAACCGCGCAGTTCCTCGTCCATCTCGCGCTCAACGCGGGCTCGGCGCACCAAGGCTCGCACGCCTGCGACGATATTTCCGATCAATCCCATCGCGCCCTCCTCCGATTGACCACTGGCTACACTACGCTTCCAGAATTCTGGAAATGGCCGCCGTCTGCCGGTCCCACGCGCTCGTTTCGTCCTTCAGCGCTTTGCGCCCGCGCGCGGTCAGCAGATAATACTTCGCGCGGCGGTTGTTCTCCGTCGAGCGCCATTCGCTTTTCACGTGGCCAGCGCGCTCCATCCGCGCCAAGGCCGGCAGTAGTGAGCCCGGATTCACGCGAAATACCCCCTGGCTCACCTGCTCAATGCGCAGCGCCACACCGTAGCCATGCATCGGCTCCAGAGCCAGCGTCTTCAGAATCAGCATCTCCAGCGTTCCCTGCACCATATCGCCCGATTTTTGCCCCATGCCACGGTTCTCCTCTTGATCATCAAGAGGTATCCCATCTTCATCTTGATTGTCAAGAGGAGCAATCGAGAAATCGTCGCCTAGGAACAACGGAATGATTAGAAAGGACGTCGCATGTGGGAGTGTTCTGCCCCATCAATTCAAAGGCCGCCCATGACGGGCGGCCCTGAATTCCTCAAAACAATAATCAGCGTCTCATTGCGCCTGCGGAACCGAAGCACTGGGCTGCGGAGAGACTGGCGGCTTGGGCTTGGGAGCTTCCTGTTTCTTTGCCGGAGCCAGGATCGCATGCAGAATCGTGCCTTCCATGCGCGGCATGAATTCGACAATGCCCGCGTCGCCAATG
>JBEKFD010000188.1:0-9257 GCA_050013495.1 Occallatibacter sp.
CTAGAGTTTGTTGCAGCAATGAGTATCGCACTGGCCGTGCCCGCGCTGGCCCGTCCCGCGCAGGAAGCACAAGGCCAGCAACTGGCCACGCAGACTCGCCTTACCGTCGAAGCCCATGATCGGGCCGGACGGACGCAAGCCACGCTCGCCATTACTGTCACCGGCGAGGACGGCCTTCCTGCCACCGGCGCCGTTACCATCAGCGACCACGCCCGCGGCCAAATCCGCGAACTGGCCGGCGCAGCGCTCAACAACCAGGGCCACGCCACTCTCGTTCTTGCTCTCCCCGCCGGCGACCATTCCTTCACTGCGGCTTATGCCGGAGACGCCGCCCACCGCAGCTCCATTTCCGAGTCCGTGCACGCCCTCGCCCAGACCACCACCACGCCCGACTTCTCTGTTTCCGTAAACCCGGCCACGCTTACCCTCACTCCCGGCCAATCCGGAACCGTCACAGCCTCCATCGCGCCTGAGAATGCCTCGGCGCTCACTGCGCCCATGTTCGTCACGCTCTCCTGTTCTGGGCTTCCCGACCAGTCTTCCTGCTCTTTCAATCCGGAAAATGTAGAGATTCTGCCCAACGCAACCGCCGCCATCCCTAGTTCCATGGTCATCCTAACGCAGAAGCAGGAAGGCTCAATCACCCCGCCCAACGTCCGCCCCGGCGGCAACGGTGTGGCCCTGGCAATTTTGCTGCCCGGCGCTCTCTTCCTTGGCGGCCTGGCCTGGTCCATGCGCCGCCGCCCGTGGTTGCAACGCCTCTCGCTGCTGGCCCTGGTGGCGCTCGTTTCCATGCTTGGCGCCTCCGCCTGCAACGCGCGTTACAATTACTACAATCACGGGCCGCCCATCAATCCCGCCACGCCAGCAGGCACTTACACCGTGGACGTCACGGCCCAGTCCAGCGACGGCGTAACCGCCACCACGCACACCACGACCCTGGCGTTTACCGTCCAGTAGAGCCAGATGAACCGCTGGCATTCCCCTCCCGCGGAGCTTTACGCCGTGGTTGAGCACACGCCGGGAACCATTCTCCTTGAGTCCGCCCGCCCCGCGGATGCCGCAACAAGCTCCGGCCAGCCCCCGCCGCCCACTCGCCTTTTTACTGAGCCACTCCGCATCTGTGTCGCCAATCACCCGGCTGAGCTTCCCGGCCTCTTAGCGGAAATTGAGCGCGCCGTCTCCACGGGCCTTTATGCTGCGGGATATTTCAGCTATGAGTGCGGCGCGTTCTTTGAGCCCACCGCCGCGCCTGCGCGCGCCTACGCCGAATCGCCTTCTCAACCGCTAGCCTGGTTCGGCATTTACCAGCGCCCCCACCTCTTCAACCACATTACCGGCGCATTCGTTGAAGGCGATCCGCACGCACTCACCCAATACCACGCCAAAACGGGCGCGGGCCCTGAACCAGACCTGGATTGCACTCTGGCCCTCACCGAGCAGCAGTACGCCCAGCGCATCGCCGAGATCCACGCCTGGATCCGCTCCGGCGACGTATACCAGCTCAACTTCACCGTGCCCATCAAGGTCCACGCTCCCTGCAGCGCCGCTGCGCTCTATCGACAACTGCGAAGCCTTCAGCCCGCCCCATACGGCGCGTTCCTGCACACGCAGCCAGACCACCGCATCCTCTCCTTCTCTCCGGAGCTCTTTCTTCGTCTGGAGAGCGGAACTGAAGCCGCACAACCCACCCGCCGCATTACCACCCGCCCCATGAAAGGCACAGCCCCTCGCGGCCGCACCACAGCCGAAGACCGCTCCCTGGCTGACTGGCTCCGCAACGACCCCAAGAACCGCGCGGAAAACGTCATGATCGTCGACCTGCTCCGCAACGACCTTGGTCGCCTCTGCCTCTTCGGCTCCGTCCAGGTCCGCGATCTGTTCGCAGTCGAGCGCTACCCCACCCTCTGGCAAATGACCTCCACCATCAGCGGCGAACTCCGCTCCGAAGTCGGCTTTCAAGACATCTTCCGCGCCCTCTTTCCCTGCGGATCCATTACAGGCGCGCCCAAAATCCGCGCCATGCAACTGCTCTCGCAGCTTGAACAGCGGCCCAGAGGCGTCTACACCGGCGCCATCGGCTTCTTCTCAAAAGACGATTCCATCTTCAACGTGGCCATCCGAACCCTCTCGCTCCACGGCGACCAGGGCGTCATGGGCGTAGGCAGCGGCATCGTCATTGATTCCAACCCCGCCGACGAGTGGCGCGAGTGCCTTCTCAAAGCCGAGTTCCTTATCAGCCCCACCACCCAGGCGGCCAATCCCTCCCCGGCCAGCTTCTCCCTCGTCGAAACGCTTCTCTGGCAAGGGGAGTATCCGCTCCTCGAACTTCACCTCGACCGTCTGGAAGACTCCGCAGACTACTTCGCTTTCCCCTTCAACCGCGCCCAAACCGAGTCCGCGCTCCAAGCTCACGCCAACTCGCTGACTCGCCATCCCCGCGCAGCCGGGGCCAACTCGCTGCATTTGCCCCTAAAAGTCCGCCTCCTTCTAAGCCACGACGGCGGCTTTCAAATCACCTCCGAGCTCATCCAAGCCTCGCCGTCCGAACCCCTTCGTATCCGCATCGCCGCCCACCGCACCCATTCCCAGGACCCAATGTACTTCCACAAAACCACTCACCGCCCGCTGTACACAGAAGCCCTCCAGTCCGCAACCGCCGCTGGTTACGACGACGTCCTCTTCCTCAACCAGCGCGGCGAAGTCACCGAAGGCGCCATCCACAATGTATTTATCGAAAAAGCCGGCCGCCTTTTCACGCCGCCCGTAGACTGCGGCCTGCTCCCGGGTGTCCAACGCCGTCACATCCTCGCCACCCACCCCAGCGCCGCAGAACACGTCCTCAGCCTCGACGACCTCCACCACGCCGACGCCATTTATCTCTCCAACGCCGTCCGCGGCCTCCGTCGCGCCGTCATCCACCGGGACCGTGATTGCTGAGCCGGTAATCTCGGTGCCGCAGGCGCGACGCAAATGCTCGTTGAACCTTTCGCAAGTTCATCCGTCCAAATTCCAGATCAAGCGAGCCCGATGGCCATCCTTTCATCCAAATGCCAGCCATCGGAGCGGATCAGGAGAATGTGCGATGCGAATCACCGCAGGCATTTCGATCCTTTTCACCCTGTCCATCGTGGCAAGCGGACAAAGTCCGGCTTCTCCCCAGCCCGCCCCCATCGGCATCCGAACCCTGAGTATCGTCGCCGGCGAACTGGCCCAGGAGGACCGGGATCGTGTCGTTCGCTCCTTGCGGGGCCAAGCTTATTTCCCCAATGAATTCGAGGAGCGCATCAGGGAGAGTCTTCGCAACCTGGGCTACTATTCCGCTCGCGTCGAAGACGCGGAGCTGTCGGCGGTGCGCCAGGGACAGGCAGGCGCCAGCGCCAATGTCTCAGTAAAAGTGGAGCCCGGCGCTCAATACCGGTTCGGAACCATCCAGTTCCACCACGCCACCATCTTCCCCCCCAATCAGCTCAGAAGCCAGTTTCCGGTCGAGACAGGCGCCCTATTCAACGCCGCCAGCGTCCAGTACGGGCTCGAACGGATAAAGAATCTCTACCAGGAAAAGGGTTATATCAACTTTGGAGCCATCCCGCTGCCCCAGATGGACGAAACCCACCATGTCGTCGACCTCATCATCGATGTCGATGAAGGCAAGCCCTACGTCTTCGGCCGTCTTCTGCTTGACGGAGTCGAGCCGCACGCCGGTGCCGGCAAAGCCCTCGTCGAATCCTGGGCGAGCCTTCAGGGCAAATCCTACAACCCCGATGTGCTGAAAAACTGGCTAACCGCCAACTGGCCCGCCGCCGTCAACAATTCGCAGCGGATGGCCGCCATCGAAAACGAATCCCGGCAGGTCAACTTCCGCCTCCAGTTCCCCTAGTAATACAGTTGCATATAGCTTTTGCGGAGGGAGCAGGGGGTTTTAACCCGCTGAACATGAGCCAAAAAGACGCGGCCTTCAGGCCCGGAAAAGCGCCAAATGCAACTTCGAGTACTAGACTCGTCCGGTCCGAACAGAAATCCAAATTCAAAAATCCCTCGCGCGGTGTCTAACCTAAAAGAGACCGCTCCCCGGCGACAACACCGATCCCAAAAGGAGAATTCATCCTCCAGCCCCATGGCTTCCCCGACCCAAATCGGCCTCGCCACCTACCCGGCCCGCGCTCAACCCGGCACCATGCGCTATTTCGGGTTCATCGTCACAGCCGGGCTACTCAACTCCCTCATCGCCGCATTTCTATTCCTCCACCTGCCCGACGCGCACGCCCCCACGATCACTACGCTCGTCGTCCGCGCCTCCATCTTTGTACTTGTCGGAGCACTGGCAGGCACAGTGGGCGCATGGTATTACTGGCGCCGTCCCGCCTCTCCGTTCCTTGTCGATCCCCCTATCCCTTTTCGCCTCTTCGCTCTCGCATCCGCTGCCGGCTGGGTATGGGTGCCCGCTGTCGTGCTGCTATCCCGCGAGGATTCACCTGTCACCTGCCCGGTCGCCATTCTTGGAGCAGCCTTGCTCGCCACCGCTCTGCGCCAGGCCATTCCTTCGCGCGCCCTGCTTGTCTCAACGCCAGCCCAGCACAACCAGCCGCTTTTCGCCGCAACCCTGCGCGCGCCGCGCCGCGAAATCCATGGCTACCTGCTCTCAATGGGCCTCTACTTTGCGGCCTACGAACTCGTCAACGGCTGGATACTCGATGCCGGCGCCCTGCTCGCCCTGTGCGCCTTCCTTTTCGTCTGGAAGTGGACCCTCGAACCCAGCGCCTCCCTCGGGGACAGACTGCACAGCAAAAAGCAGACCGCCCGCGCCTCCCGCCGCCTGGCTCTCATCCTCATCCCGGCCGTGCTGGTCACGCTCTTCGCCTTGCTCTACGGCGTGGAACACCGCAACCGCCTCGAAGCCATTGCTGCGGCCCAATCCCGCGGCAACGCCCAGCCCCAGGGAGACGATGCCGCACAGAAACCCCAGCCTGACGCCCATCCCTCCGCAAACGGCATCTCCGGCTACGAGAGCATCATCCTCTGGCCCTTCCCGCAGAAAAAGGAATTCCTGCCGCCGCTCCCGCAGCCCGCGTCGCTGCTCGCCCCCGGAACCACCAAACCCCTCATCATCCGCTTCGACGGCCCCTACTTCTACTTCCAGCCGCCGCACAAAGCGCCCAGCCCCGCAGCCCTCCAGGCGCGCGGCACCCCGCTCATCCACGACTTCCAGTCCAACAACTTCATGCCCCTGGTCATGGAAGCCCACCAGGCCCTCGGCAGCGCCATCCCCCTCGCCCGCTGCCGCGAAATCCAGGTCGGCATCCTCAACGGAGACAATCGCCCCGGCGTTATCAACGTGGCGGTCCTGCTCTCACACTCCTCCGCGCCATCCAACCAGCTCTACCTTGGCCAGCAGCCTGTCCTCAGCAGCCAGCCCGGCAACTTCGGATTCAAAGCCACCGCCGCCGCAGAAACCCTCCGTTTCCAGGTCCCCACTCCCGCCAAGCTCCGCACCTTCGACCACATCACCGTCATGTTCCTTCCCGACGACGCAAACTACGACCAGGGCTCCAAAGTAGCCATCCAGCAGTTCCAGCTAATCCCCCGCTGACCAGCGTTCCGTTTCCGCCCCAAAAGCAAAAGGCCGCACCCCCAAGGCGCAGCCCGATCCAAATCTCCGATCTCTAACATTTTAAAAACTTTGTCATCCTGAGCGGAGCAGATCGCGCTGTCGGGGTCCTCGGCGACAGGTCTTCGTCGCTGGGGTGGCTGGCCGATCTGCGCAGTCGAAGGCGGGTGCCCTCTGGTCGCGGTTGTTCTTCCTCACCCAATGGAAGTCGATCTTTCCGCTTCGCCGCACGAACTCCAGTCCCTAAGTCCCTAGTCCCTAAGTCCCTAGTTCCTAAGTCTGAATATTCACCAGCCCATGCGCCCCATCCGCCCCCGGCGACACGGTCGAAGTCTGCTCCCCCCGCCAGTGGTCGATATGGCTGATCCGGTGCACGCAACCGATCGTGCAATTCGGCGCGCAGCTCTTCGCCGTCAAATACTCCCGCTTCACGTCCGAGGTCGTATACTCCGCAATCGGCACCCCTGGGTACCCCCGCTGCTGGCTGCAATAATGCACCAGCCCGTTCTCGCAGATATACAAATACCGCGACCCCGCCCGGCACCGCCAGTCGTTCGGCCGCCCCTGCGCAATCGCCTCCTGAAACTTGTCAAACTGCGCGTAGTTGGTCTTCTTCCGGTTGGTCATCTCGAAGTAGACCCGCGCATCCTCCGGCCTGAGCGGCTTCAGTTGCCCGTCCCCGTCGTGGATAATCCCGATGGTCGACTCAAACCCCAGTTGCAATGCTCGACGCCCGATGGTGAGCGCGTCGTTCGGGTCCTTGAACCCCCCGCCCACCACCGAGTTGATATTCACATGGAACTCGGCATGTTCCGCAAGCATCTGCAGCTTCTTGTCCAGCACCTTCAAGCTTTTCTTGGAAATCTCGTCCGGATTCACGTTATCGATCGAGATCTGCATGTGGTCGAGGCCTGCCTTGTTCAGCCGCTCAATCCGCTCCACATTCAGCAGATAGCCATTCGTAATCATCCCCGCAATGGCCCCCGTCTTCCTCATGCGCCGGATAATCTCGTCCAGGTCAGGATGCGTCAGCGGCTCCCCGCCCGAGATTCCGATCATCGCCGTCCCCAGCCGTCCCAGGTGGTCCACCCGCCGCAGCATCTCAGCCAGCGCCACCGGCTCAGAAACCTTGTCGTACTCATTGCAATAGCCGCACGAGAGGTTGCAGAATCGCGCCGGCACAATCTGCGCCAGCACCGGGTGCGCAGTAGAAGCGAGCGCCCGCGCCACCATCGCATACTCGCGCATCTTCCGCCGAGCCGCAACAGCCCGCCCGCGCACCGTAGATCTCCGGGGAATCGACATCTCTACTATTGAATCACAGTCTGCTAAGTCGTTCTATGGTAGTGCTATGATTCCTGCATTCACGAGATCAACCACCACCATTGATCAAGGATACCGATGCTCCTGCGGTGCGACACCTCTATCGCCGACTCATACACTAGCGGCGCCCAGAAATCGCGGGTGCTCTCGGAGCACTGGCTCGAATCAAATGGGTACTGCCTCTCTTGCGATAGTTCAGTACTTCGCCGTGCTCGGGCTAACATGCGGGCGACAGATTTCCTTTGCCCAACATGCGATCAAAGTTACGAATTGAAAGCCTTCAAGGTGCTGCCCAAGAGATCGCTCGTGGACGGCGCATACAGCGCATTGATGGGAAGGATACTGGATGGCTCTGCACCTACTTTGATGATGCTTGAGCGAAGTGAACATTGGGAAATTCGAAGCTTAACAGCAATTCACCACCTCTTCCTTACACCCGAAGTAATCGAAAAGCGAAAGCCCCTATCAGACACGGCTCGTCGCGCGGGATGGATTGGGTGCAAAATTCGCCTTGATCGAATTGCCCCCGACGCGAAGATTTCGATTATTGCCTCAGGCAGACCAAACGACCCCGAAACGGTACGCGGCTCCTTCAAGAGGTTCGAAAACCTCAATAAGGTCTCGCCCGCAAAGAGAGGTTGGACGAACCTGACGCTTGGCATCGTTCAAAGTTTGCAAGCTCACTCATTTACGCTCAAAGACCTATACGATAGGGAAGACGATTTTGCGACTGTCTATCCAACCAACAAGAATATCCGCCCTAAGATTAGGCAGCAGTTACAAGTCCTGCGTGATCTTGGATATCTGATATTCCTGGGGAATGGAGCATATCGCGCTCTGATTTAACAACTTCGGGTCAGACAAATACGACGGGACGCGCGGCGGGGCCTCCTTATTTCCGCCTCTTCCGCTTGCCTGGCGTTTCGGTGTTTCCGCCCGACTGCGTTCGCATGAATAAGAGCGCTTCATAGGCAAGCTGCGCGGTGTCGCAGAACAAATCTGTTGGGACCCAGTCAAGTTCTGAATGAAGAATGTCGTTCCGCATGATGTTCTCTATTTCCGCATAGTCGGCGGGGTCAGCTTGCGCCAAAGCGAGCGCTATGGATTCTGTATACATGCTCACGAGGTCACCGTACGTTCACCTGGATGGCTGCGCCTTCGTATCGCCCGCGCCTCAGCTTTCTCGTTCAGAATATCGCACGGCCGGGGACGATTTCGAGTGATATTTCCCGCCCCGCGCACCTCAAGTCAAGAACGGGAAAAGCCGCGCCGCAGCCTAGGCACCGTGGCCGAATCGGCACATTGACGCTCGAACAAATCAAGTGCCTACCTGTGTCGGAGATCGCCGCCAAGCAGTCGCACCTCTATCTTTGGGTTCCGAACGCTCTGATCCTTGAGGGCTTCGAGGTAATGAGGAGGTGGGGATTTACATACAAGACCAACATTGTCTGGCACAAAATCCGCAAGGATGGCGGTCCAGACGGACGAGGCGTCGGATTCTATTTCAGGAACGTGACGGAGCTGATTCTCTTCGGGACCCGTGGAAGCTTGCGCACCGCCGCCCCGGGTAGAAGACAGGTCAATTTCTTGGCCACTCGGAAGCGAGAGCATTCCCGTAAGCCCGATGAAATCTACCCAATTATTGAATCATGCAGCTACGGGCCATTCCTCGAAATGTTTGCGCGACACAGTAGGCCAGGGTGGGAATCTTGGGGAAACGAAGTAGATAGCAGTTCGGTCTCCAGGACGGACCGCGCTCAGCAAGCATTGTTCAATCCGATGTACCTCTAGCATTCAATTCGCGCCATCTTCAATTGCAGTATCATTCTACTGCAAATGCAGTAGAATGATACTGCAATGATCTCTCTCCGCTCCGAGCTCCGCCGCAAGCTGCTGACGTTCTTCTTCGTCAATCGAACCGCGCGCGTCTACGTCCGCCAATTGGCCACAGCGCTTGAAGCCGACTCGACCAACGTCTCCCGCGAGCTTGCCCGCCTTCGGCAGGAAGGCCTGCTCCGCTCGGAAACCGAAGGCCGCCAACTCTATTACAGCGTCAATCGCGACTACCCGTATTTGAAGCCCGTATTCGCCCTGCTCCAGGGCTCGGTCGGCATTCAGCCCACCCTCAAACACGCGCTCCAGGCCGTTCCCGGCATCCGCTCCGCATGGATCTTCGGTTCAATCGCAAAGAATGAGGCCGACGCCGCCAGCGACATCGACCTCCTCATCGTCGGCAAGCCCGACCAGGCCGAGCTAGCCGCAGAAGTCCGCAAAGCCGAGAAAACCCTTCGCCGCGAAATCAACTACACTGTCCTCACTCAAAAAG
>JBEKFD010000189.1:0-9209 GCA_050013495.1 Occallatibacter sp.
CGGATTGTCGGCGGACCTGCTGGTACCGAAGCGAGAGAGTTATGACATCAGCACGTGGCGGTTAGATGGAGAGAGAACTGGTAGTTTCCGGGTTTTCGACGCAACTGCACTGAGCGCTGAGCGATTTAATCCAATGAATCAAGAAGGGGTCCTCATCTTGGACGGACGATTGGCACAGATCGAAGACGGCGATTCTGTCGAGCTGGATAACGAGGGATGGCAGGCAGAACTGCGAAAGGTAGATCGACTGAGGCAGTGCCCGTTCCCTGCGAGCAGCGAGATCGAAATCGGCGGTACACGCGAGCAAGCTGCCATGACGGTGAAAGAGAAGGGGCTGAACGCAAACATGCAGTCCGATCCAGCCGCCTTTGAGGCGTGGGCTTTGGCACTGTTTATTTACTGTGGTGCGAAATCTGTCAAGATCGGTGTGGATCCAGGTGGCTTAGGGCCGCACTATCAAAGATTTCTGTATCGCCTCATGCGCTTCTCTGAACTGTTTTCCGATCGAGTGATCGTAAACTGGCCTGCCTCTCCACTAATAATGGCGCTGGATCCAAAGATTGAACGGTTCTTGAACCAACCGAAGCAGCGCCCGAAGCCGCCGGAGGCCGATTCCAGAGAGCGGATGAAGGCAGCATCAGGACCTGAGCCCTCGGAATCCGCGCTTGAGCTGGCTCTGGAGATTTCGGGTGCTTTCCGGAGTCGCTTTCAATTGGACAAGGTCATGCGTCAATGGACGGTCGGATTGTTTAAGGAACGAATAGCAGGTGAAAACCGAATATTTACTGGCGGAAAGAGCGGGATTGATCTGATCGGCATACGCGGGGACACTTTGGTCTTATTCGAGTTGAAGAAGGCCGACAATCGACATGCGGGGGCCATATCGGAATTATTTTTCTATGCGAGCCTCATGCGTGACACTATTGGCGCCTCCGCTATTTTCAAGTTCGAGTCCCCGAGCGCGAAGAAGAACTGTGCGATTGGGCCTGAGGATATTATTCGGTGTTCCAAGATCCGTGCCGTGTTGCTGGCACCAGACTTTCACCCACTAGTGTCAGAGCCGCGCCTGTTCGCAGAACTGAATGCAGCGGCTAAGGGGCTCTACATAGAGAGGCCGATCTATTTCGAAACGGTGGAAATCAAGGGTCCGCAGGATGAACATGACGACTTCAAATTCAGCAATGGCCAATCCAGAATCTGACGTCCGCCTAACCGTCCATCGCGCCACACATCAAATCGGCGGTAACTGCATCGAACTGTGCACAGCGGATGGCCGTCGCATCGTCCTCGACGTTGGCCGGCCACTCGAAGCGCCCCAGGATGCCCGTCACCTGTTGCCGAATTCACTGGACTTAGCGGCACCCTGCGATGGCGTCCTCATCTCGCACCCGCATCAGGACCACTATGGACTCTTGGAGGAGGTGCCGGCCGGATGGCCGATCTATTGCGGCGCTGCCACCGAACGGCTCATCGGAATGAGTACCGCTATTTCCGGGAACGAGTTGCCTCATGCATTTCACCCATGGAAAAGCGGCGCTGCATTTCAGATTGGGCCGTTTACGATAACACCCTTCCTGACCGATCACTCAGCCTTCGACGCTTACATGGTGCTGATCGAGGTGCATGGAAAACGTGTCTTCTATTCCGGCGATTTCAGAACCCACGGGCGCAAGTCCGCTCTGACAAAAAGATTCATGGCTACGCCGCCCAAGAACGTCGATGTTTTGTTGATGGAGGGAACCAACCTCGGCCGCGATAAGCCGGGCACCACCGAGAGCAACCTAGAGGACGCATTCGTGGATCTATTCCGATCTACGGCCGGGCGAGTTTTTGTCGCCTGGTCCGCCCAGAACGTCGATCGCACTGTGACTCTATATCGAGCCTGTCTGAAGGCCGGGAGAACATTGGTCATCGATCTCTACACTGCTGAAGTGATGGAGGCGCTTGCCGAGTTTGGAAAGCTGCCGCAGCCCGGTTGGAAGAATCTGAAGGTGGTTGTCACCAGCGGGTTTGCCCGGATGTATCGACGGACTGGCCGTGAAGCCTTTGTCGAGCAAATGGTGCCACACGGTATTTCCGCCGCTAAACTCGCGGAGACCCCGGAGAGGTGGGTGGTGATGGTGCGCCCGTCGCTCATCCGCGACTACGGGCCGAAAGGCGTCACGCCGAATCCGGACGACGCCTGGAGCTGGTCGATGTGGCGCGGATATCTGGAAAATAAGGATGGCGCACTTGTTAGCAAGTGGTTCGAAGGCGGAGGAAGCCGCGCCGACCACATTCATACGAGCGGTCATGCGTCTCCCGCTGTTTTGCGATCATTCGCCCACGCGATAAATGCCAAACAATTAGTACCCATCCACGGGACTGCATGGGACGGGGATACGACTGGGTTCCCCTCCATCAGGCGCCTGGCCGATGGTGAGTCGATGACACTTTAAAGGCAAGGACAGCCAGGATGGACACGCCCAGTCCAAAACGCCGCGCATTGAAATAGGTCCCCGGCTTTTGGGAAGATTACTGTGACCGCCGTCTTTTGTGAGCCGAGGGCGGGCGAATCGGGTACGCAAGCGTTTCGCCGGAACTGAAGGACTCTTTTCGATTTTGCGGGGCAGCGCGCGGGTGGTCCGCCTCAGTGCGCCGCGGTCGTCCGATCGACGCGCATCATGGGCGAGTGGCCGAAGGCCTGCGGTCCGCGAATCACGTGCGGCGCCATCACAATCAGCAGCGTGGAGCTGTTCTTCCCGTTGTCTTTGCCGGTAATGTTGTTCAGGCCGGGAACCTCGCTGAGTCCAGGAACGCCGCTGATGGCGCGGCTCTCTTGCTTGTCGAGTTCGCTGGCCACCACGATGCCCGAGCCCGGCTGGAGCGTAACTATGCCGGAATAAGCGCGATTGCTCAAGATCGGATTGCCGTCGACGGACGACCCGGCGAGGGCGTCGATCTTGAGGTCGATGGTGAGGGCGACGTCGCCGTTGCGCAACACCTTGGGCGTCGCCTTCAGGGTGAGGCCGAGGTCCTGGTACTGGATCTGGGGAATGTTGGGCACGCTATTGCCCACCGATCCGAGCAGGGAAGACAGGCTGCTGGAACTTCCCGCTCCGGTAAGTCCCGGAATATTGGGCAGACTGCTGGAAGGGCTGGAATACGACGAGGTCTGGATGGGGTAGCGCGTTCCGGATTTGATGGTCGCCGCCGCGCTGTCGGTTCCTGTGGCCGCGGCGTCAGCCATGCGTAAGAGCATGTGATCCAGTTGGCGGGAGTCAGAGGAGTTGAGGTCGAAGTTGGCGGTGAGCGAGCCGGGCGCAAATGCGGATTGAGTGATGCCGCCGCCGAAAAGGGCGAAGCCGCTGGTAAACAGGGAGCTGGAGACCTGGCCCGACGCAACGAGAATGCCGAGAATGGCCAGCGTGTCTCCCGGCGCGGCCAGCCCGGAAGAGATGATCTGCTGCACCAGGCTCTGGTTGGCGTTGAGGATCGATTGCTCTTCGGCGTACACGTTGAAGGCCGAGAAGGATTGCGGCAGTTGCACGCCGGTGTTGCGCGTGCTGATATGCGCTATCTGAATCAGGGTTACTTCGAGAAGCACCTGGCTGTGGCCGTCAATCAGTTCGCGGATGGTGGCATTGAACGCGTTCAGGGTAGAGGCAGGAGCGCGCAGGGTAATGGTTCCCGCCGACGGATCGAGCACGGAGTGTTGCACGTCAAAGACATTCTTGGCCAGGGTTCCCACCTCAGTCAGTTCTCCGCTGGCCAATCCGGGCAGGTAGATGGTCTCGAGATCGAGGCGCTCGAATTGCTGGCGGTTCTCCGGCGTGTCGCGGGCAATCAGCACGCGATGCGCGTCCAGCGGGACGTAGAAGGTGTTGGTCAACAGGCCAATGGCCCGCATGGCCTGCTCGAAGGTGGCGTCGTCCATGTCCAGGCGAGCCTGCACAAAGCGGACGCTATCGTCCACTGTGGGCTGCAGCCCATAGGCCTTGAAGACCTGCTGAATCGCGGTGCGCTGATCGGTGTGCAGATGAAAGCTGTGCGTGCCGGGTGAGGGTTCCAGAGGCACCGATGCGCCCACTGTGTCTGCGCCCTGCTCGTAGATGGAGCCGGCCTCGCCGCGCACGGCGTCGTCACCCATTTCGTGGAGATGCTCCGTGACTTGTATGTTTCTCGGATCGAGTTCAAGAGCGCGCTGCAGCGCTGCGAGTTCGGCCTTGGAATCGCCCAGAATGCGGGCTTTGGCCGCGGCCTGGATCAGCGCAGTCACCGCGTGGCTGCGGGTAAGCTCAACAGCAAGCTCGTAGTTGCGATTGGTGGGGTCGAGCGCGGCGGCTTGCTGATACTTTGCGAGGGCGTCATCGAATTGCTCGTTCTGGAAAAGCTTGCTTGCCGCCAGGAAAAGCCGGGCCGCGCGCCGCCGATCGCTGCCGCGCGGGAACTGCTCGGGCTTCGCGCTTTCGCCGGGAGAATCATTGGGAGCGGCCCGTGGGATGTTCTGGCTGGGCGATGAGGGCGCGGCCGATTGCGCCACCCCCGCCGCCGGGAGTAACGCGAGAAGAAGTGCGGCTATCAAGCGTCTCACGAGGTCTTGCATCATGCATAGGCCGCGAGAGCCGGTCTTCGAAGCGAGCGCGCTCACGATTCAGTCCGTTGGTGCGCCAGCAGGTCAGCCAGCGAGGTTGCGCAGACCTCCGGCTGACATGCGAGGAGCTCGTCGAAGCTGTACTTGCCGGTGGAAACGGCGATGACCGAAAGGAAGTTGGCGCGCGCTGCTTCGATGTCGCGCGGGGTGTCGCCCACCACGCAAATGGAGGCTCCGCGGCCGGCCATCTCCCTGGCCTTGTTTGCCGCCTGCCCGATCAGTTCCGACCGAATGGGAAAATGGTCGCTGAATCCGCCGAAGCGAAACCACTGGCGCAGACCCACTTCTTCCACCTTGATCCAGCCGATCATCTCCAGGTTGCCGGTGGCCACGCCGAGCAGAGCGCCGCGCCGGGCCAGATGGTCGAGCGCCTGTTCAACGCCGGGCATGCGCACCAGGTCAAGCTCATGGCGGCGCTCGGCCACTGCATGGCGCATGGCTTCAAGAATCGCTTCGAGCCGATCTTCAAGTAGGGATGCCGGAATGCCCGCCTGGTTCCATGCTTCGCGGAGGATGGCGGTGTCCGTGCTGCCGTGAAGCAGAACGCCGGCCAGCGTGACCTCGAAGCCGGTGACGCGCTGCACGCTGGAGACGAAGGACTCAACGTGCACGCGGTCGCGGCTGCGCAACAGCGTGCCGTCAATGTCGAACAGGTACGCATCCTGCGCGTCCCAGGTAAAACCCGGCTCAATGGCGACGCGCGCTTCGTTGGTCGGAGAAGATGTCAGCATGTGTTCAGCAGGATATTCAGCCCTGGCGGTAGATCGAACGCACCGCACTATGTACAGGACGTTCGCTGCGCGGCGGACGCTTGAGGCCGGCGCGCACTTCAGCCAGATGCAGTCCCAGTTCGGCCATGGCACGGCTCAGAGTGTTGCGGTGCATGCCCAGTTCTTCCGCCGCCTTGCACTGGTTTCCCCGGTGTGCCACAAGCACTTCACGCAGATACTGCTTCTTGAACTCGCGCACGGCATCTTCGTAGCCGATGCCGCTCGAATGCATTTGCGTCACCAGGATGTCCAGTTCTCGTCTCACGTTCACCTCTTGCTACTTTATCCGATTGAAATGTTTTCGTGGGCTCTCTGAAAAAGAAATTAAGTATTGCCTTCGTGAGGATGCAGCCACTCCGGCGTCTCGCCTTCCAGGGTCCTCAATCCGGAGCGAACCCGCTTGGCCAAATCCTCAGGACTCATGCGCGTACTGAGATGGCAGGCAGCAAAAAAATGCCTTGGCAGCCGGGCCTCCACAAGCCAATGAGCTTGCGGATAAAACGCCACCGTCACCAGGATGATGAGGGTCACCAACAGTACTCCCTGGAAGAAGCCGAAGACGCCGCCGGCAAGCCTGTCCAGGCATCCCAGCCCGATGCTTTTCATGGCTTTTGCCAGAAGATTTCCCAGGATGCCGGCAATGGCCATGATCAGGATTGCGATGAGGATAAATCCGATGATGTCGGCGATCTCCTCGCTTTTCACCAGGCTGACGAGCGGAGCCGCAACGATGCGGTAGTTCCATGCAGCCAGCGCCAGGCCGAGAATCAGGCCGCCCAGCGAGCAGACGGAGCGAAAGAATCCCTGCGCCAGGCCGCCAAACACAGTCAGCGCCACGAAGATCACAATCGCCCAGTCAACCAACGTCAAATCGGTCATGTCCCGCTCCAGGCGGCTTGAGGAAAATCCCGCTTCTATAAACTCAAATCCCGCCCGGTCAAGCGGCGGAAAGCTTCAAGGTACTTGGCCTGCGTTCGCTCTACCACTTCCTGCGGCAGGCTGGGCGCAGGCGCCTGCTTGTTCCAATGGATGCCTTCAAGGTAATCGCGCACAAACTGCTTGTCGAACGAGGGCTGCGCGCCGCCGGGCTTCCACAAGGCCGCTTCCCAAAAGCGCGAAGAGTCGGGCGTCAATACCTCATCGGCAAGCATAATCCCTTGCGGGGTTGTGCCAAACTCGAATTTTGTGTCGGCCAGAATCAGCCCGCAGGATTCAGCGTGCTCGGCAGCCTTCTTGTAAATGGCCAGCGTCAGGCGGCGCAGTTCCGCGGCGTCGTTGATCCCCAGCAGGTCTTCCGCGGCGCCGAAGGAAATGTTCTCGTCGTGCTGGCCGTCTTGGCTCTTGGTGGCGGGGGTGAACAAGATCTCGGGTAGCCGCGATCCGTCCTCAAGGCCTGCGGGAAGGGGAATGCCGCACACCTTTCCGTCGGCCTGGTACTCCTTCCATCCGGAGCCAGCCAGGTAGCCGCGCGCCACGCACTCAATGGGAAACATCTTTGCCCGTTTTACCAGCATGGCCCGGCCTTCCAACTGGTCCGCGTAAGGCTGCAGGGCGGCAGGGAATTGGTTCACGTCAGCTGAGATCAAATGGTTCGGCACGATAGCGGATAGAAGATCGAACCAGAAGAGAGAAATCTGGGTCAGGATCTTTCCCTTGCCGGGAATGCCGGTGCCAAGCACATGATCGAATGCAGAGATGCGGTCGGTGGCAACCAGCAGCAGCGCTCCGTCGATGGCGTAAAGATCGCGCACCTTGCCCCGCCCAATCAGAGGCGTATCATCCAGGTTCGTAGTCAACAGAGCTGTCACAGGAGGGCCTTGTCCGGGAGCAAACTGAAGGAGCAAACTGAATCTCCGATTTTCGAGCGTGCGGCTTGCTTTGTCAATGCGCGGACTTGCGCGGAAACGATTAAGCAGAGGGCGGGGATCGCAGCGCGCGATCCGTGAAAGTATGAACCTTCCACGGAATCGCCGATCAAGTCAAATGCATGCCGCTTTGAACGGGCACAGCTCGGTACCATCTGGGTCCCGTGCCGCCTATCGCCTAACGATTGGCTGGGCTTTACAAGCGAAAGAAACTCGCCCTGCGTGCGATTCTTGAGTGCTTTGTAACAGGGCACGACTTCAGTCGTGCCGAAAGTGCCGCATAATCGGCGTCGGGCTTTAGCCCCTGCGGTACCCGTTTTTCCATCGAGCGACCTCATCGTAGCGATATACGGCCGGAAGTACTCAAAGGACATTGGATTTGCAGGGTCCAATAGCCCGAGGAACGCTTGCCCCGCCCTTCTCTCGCTTTAATCAACGCCCGAACCTGATAAGCTGCTCTCCCCAACGCGAACTCTTCGACAGCCTTCCAAATGTGTCCAGATTTGCACAAACCATTGTGACGGCCGTCACGGTCTGGGTTTTCAGGATGGGAGACACTCCAGTTGTCAACATGGTTCGGGGGCACGTAAGAAGGTCCCCTTTGAGCCGGGAGACACGAGGCGGCAGTGGAAAGGGGAAGCCGCGGCTTGCTTCGTCAATACAGGGATCGCCAGTAGCCGCACACTACCGACCTCCAGTGTCGGCTACTGGTCCCCGCTATTATCCTTGTGCAATGCAAGCGCCTCCGAAGCGACGAGTTCCTTCGGGGGCGATTTTTTGCGCGCTGCCGACTCCATGAACAATCTGCCCGCGCTGGTAGGTGGCCCACTCACCGATCCAGCCACCCGTTTGAGCTTCGCAAATAGGCAAGTCTGTGCAACCGGGTAAGCCTGTGCCCCATTCATCGCGGCCTTTTCGCGATGAGTGGGCCGCGCCGCCGCGGCAGGTGGCTCACTCACCGATCCAGCCACCCGTTTGAGCTTCGCAAACAGGCAAGTCTGTGCAACCGGGTAAGCCTGTGCCCCATTCATCGCGGCCTTTTCGCGATGAGTGGGCCGCGAGTCCTTGCCGTCCACTCCGACTCGATTTCAACGATGCCTCGGATTCCGATAGCGTAGTGGTTGAAGCTGCTCCATCGGTACTGCTCGGGCGATGCGACCAGTCCCCTTTTTACGGGGTTTCGGTGGATACATCGGATCACTTCGGACCGGGCTGTTTCGCCACGGATGTTCGCGTCAATAGAACGGTCCTGCCAGAACTGCCGACGATCGCCCCGCAGTTTGCGCGAAGTGATCTGTTTGAGCGCCTTCAGAAACTGAGCCAACAGGATCAGCGGCGGCTCGTTGATCAGCAAGTGGATATGCTCAGGCATCAGGACGTAAGCGTAAACCCGGGCCTGGTGACGTGCGCGGGTCTCTTCAAGAACGGTTTCGAACGTTTGCTTGGGTTCCGGCGCTTCAAGGAACGGAAGACGGTGGAAGCAACTGAACGTGATGAAGTGAAGGGCTTCGGCTTTCTGGAACCGCTTCAGGCCGTATGGCATGGTGCTATCGTAACTCCGTTGGGACCTTGCCGAGGACCCGCTCATCGCGATAAGGCCGCGATGAACGGGGCACAGCTCCCGATTCCCGTGTGAGTGGGCCACATGCCGAGAACCGGCAGTTGTGTTTATGCTTACTGCGAGATGACTCGCAGGTACGCGGTCACGGCAAGGGCACGTGCAGGCTCCTGAGATAAGAAAGCGCAACGTCGCTTCTGATTGCCGAGGCGCCGAAAAGCGACGAGTTCGGCGATCGGCCGTTAATCAGTCCAACAACCTCACCATTTTCAGCAAGGACCGGACCGCCCCCGTAGCCGGTGGTCATTAATCCGGCTTGAAACTGGAAATGAATCGGGTCAATAGAGGAAACCGTACCGGCGGATAAGTTTTCGTATTTCATC
>JBEKFD010000190.1:0-9188 GCA_050013495.1 Occallatibacter sp.
TTTAAGGCTTTGGCCTCTGCTGTTTTTCAGGCCAAAAAGAAAACTGTACTGGCAAAGGTGAAGAAGAAGGTTGCACGCAAGGCTTCCGGCACGGACAAGGCTTAGAAGGGCTCCTCTTGCCCCGTCCCTGCCTCCGGGTGGCACACGCTGTCAGCGTCCTTGCCCGTAAGTTCGGCATAGGTAAGGCGCTTGCCAGCAACCTGGGACATGGCGAGGGCGAAGCGGTCAGCATCATTCAGCTTGTTGTCCTTTGTTGCTCGATTGTTAAACCGGAACACCTGCTCGTCGAGGTAGCGGTCTAGATGGAAAGGCTCAACAGCTACATACGTGCCGCGCAATGTTCTCTTGAGCAGCGACCAGAAGTTTTCGATCCCATTGGTATGTACTTCGCCGCGCACATATTCACGGGTGTGATTCACCGCCTCGTGAATGTATTCCTGAGCCTTGAGACTCGCATATCCCTTATGCTCATCCGTGTAGATCGTGCTCTTTTTCGAGACGCCTTTGAGAATTTGGGCTTGCAGCGTTTCGCGGTTCACATCCGGCACAACGCGAGCACGGGCTTGACGCCGCTCACGGTCAACCAAACCGAACACGGGAGTCTTGAGGGTGCCCCTGCCAGCCTCGGACTTCCATTCAGGGTTCTTTACCTTGAAGCCGTACTTGTTCTTGATGTATTTCGGATGGCGAATGATGGAGCGTTTACCAAGGTGACGGTTCTTTGGTTCGCCGCCGATCCACGATTCATCAGCTTCGACGGGACCACCATCCTCGCCGCCAAGTTGGGAGTCGTTCGTCCCCTTCATCGCCTCACGAATCCGATGCAACATAAACCATGCCGAGTTCTGGCGAATGCCAAGCACCTTGGCCAGTTCGTAACTACTGATTCCGTTCTTGCAATTGGCCAGCATCCAAATTGCCGTCATCCACTTGTCAAGGCCAATAGGCGAGTCTTCCATGATCGTGCCGACCTTAACGGTGAACTGTTTCTTGCATTCGTAGCAGAACCAAATGCGGCGAGTCTTGACAAACGAATGCTTCGCTCCACCGCAGCGAGGGCAGCTCACATTGCTACCGGGCCAGCGAAACTCGACAGCAGCCTTGAACGCATTCTCAGGGTCCGCGAAGTAGGCGATTGCATTCTGGAGTGTTGTGGGAGCGTCCATGTAGAAATAGTACACTTAAAGCACATGTGTGTCAACCGTTTTATTACAGCGAAAATCAATTAAATTTAAAAACAGGCTTGCAATAATTAATAATATTTACTACTATGTTCCTTGTAGTTGAGAAAACGAGAACCCAACTTCATGGATCGCAACTCAAAACCCGCCTCCGACTGGCAGGAACTTCTGCGCATTGCCCAGGGCGGCTCCCTCCTCGTCGAGCGTATCCGCATCCCGGAGAAGGGAATCGCCGTCGAGGGCGAATTTACGCTGCCGGAACTGGCGCGGCTCACCCTGGAGGACCAGGTCTTTATCGTCGCCTTTCTCCGCTCTCACGGGTCCATCAAGGAGATGGAGCAGACCTTCGGGGTCAGCTACCCCACCATCAAGGCGCGGTTGAACCGCATCTCCGGCCAGCTCAATTTCATTGAAACCGACCCCTCGCCCTCGCGCGCTGACATCCTCGCCCGTCTCAAAAACGGCGAGCTCACCGCCGAGGAGGCCATTCAAGCACTGGAGGCTCTGAAATGACTCCCAACTTTGCCGTCATCGGCATTCACACTCCACATTGGCACATGCCCAGGCTGTGGTTCCCGCTGTTCCTGCTGTGGATTCCCATCATCCTGCTGTCGCCCATCATCTTCCTTGTCCTGGTGGCCGTCGCGATTGCCGCGCGCACCAGCATCTGGCGGCTCATCGCTATCCTGTGGGGCATCCTGTCCAGCTTGCCGGGAATTGACATCCATGTTCGTGCCGATGGGAACCAGGTTGTGGTTCGCATCTTGTAGAGGCTGCCATGCACACAGACCGCCGCACCATTTTGTCGCTTGTCGCTCACGGCCGCATCACCCCGGCCGAAGCCGAACGCCTTCTCATCGTCTGGAACGAGACACGCGAAGGCGCTTTGGTTTTCACCGCCTGCATCGTGCTGGCGCAGATAAACGTGCAAGAGGGTCTGTCGACCTTGATGCGCTTCGCGCGGACGCTGCTCGCGGGCGACTCACTGCATCACGCACTCACACTGCTTACACGTTTCACAGGAGGACTGCAATGAACGAGAATCGCCGTCAAATTCTGGAGATGCTGGCCGCCGGCAAGATCAATGCCGACGAGGCCGAGCGGTTGCTCGCCGCCCTGGATTCGGGGCCGGCTACAACTGTTGGCGAACACACCGGGTCCATGACAGGGGCCGGTGGCGCAACCGTGAAGACGCGCGCCAAGTATCTGCGTGTGCTCGTGGAGGCGCCGCAGGAGATGACCGGCCTGAAGGGGCCGACATCGGTGAACGTACGCGTGCCCATGCAGTTGCTGCGCGCCGGCGTGCGCCTGGCGAGCCTGATTCCCGCACAGGCGCACCAGCAGCTGGACGACGCCTTCAGCCGTCACGGCGTCCCGCTGACGTTATCGCAGATCAAGCCGGAGAACCTCGAAGAGCTGATCGACCACCTTGAAGACCTGACGGTGGACGTGGACACGACAGACGATGGAACGACCAAGGTGCGGGTGTTCTGCGAGTAATGCTCGCTCAGCCCTTGCGCTGCGGCTTCTGCATCGGGACCACCTGCACTGTCACGTCGCGGACTTCGGAGAGAAAGCGGTTGAGCACCGACCCGCGCAGCAGAATGTCGAGCCGCGACCGCACCGGCTGGCCGAACACCACGTGCGAAATACTCTCCTGCTGCGCAAAGCGGATGAGCGCGTCGGATACGTTGCGGTCCACCAGGTTCACCACCTGCGCGCCCAGGTCGCGCGCCATGCGCTTGTACTCCTCGATGCGATGAAACGCTTCGGGGTCGCCGTGGCCCTTGTCGTCGTCGGGCTTGGTCACGTGTACCGCGTACCAGTTGCTCGCCAGCCGCCCGGCAATGCGAGCGCCCACGCGCAGCAGCCGCTCGGTGCCGGGCCGCGTGCTCAAGCAGACCATCACCTTCTCCGGCATCGGCGCCTGTTCAAGCCCTTGAATGCGCCGGTATTCCGCGGCTCGGTTGCCCACCTGCTCGGCGGTGGTGCGCAGGGAGAGCTCGCGCAGCATGTTCAGGTTGCCCTTGCGGAAGAAGTTGGCCAGCGACTGCTCCACCTTTTCCGGCGCGTAAATCTTGCCGGCACGCAGCCGCGTGCGCAGCTCGTCCACGGTCACGTCCACGTTGACCACTTCGTCGGCGCGCTTCAAAAAACTGTCCGGAACGGTCTCGCGAATGACGGTGTTGGCAGAGCGGTTGACGGCGTCGTTCAGCGTTTCAAGGTGCTGGATGTTGACCGCCGTCATGACGTTGATGCCGGCGTCCAGCAGTTCCAGCACATCTTCGTAGCGCTTGCGATTCTTGCTGCCCGGCACGTTGGTGTGGGCCAGCTCGTCCACTACCACGGTGTTGGGATGGCGCGCCAGAATAGCGTCCACATCCATTTCCTTCAGATTCACGCCGCGGTAGGGAATCACGCGCTGCGGAATAATCTCCAGGTCGCGGATGCGCGCCTGGGTATCCGCGCGGCCGTGTGTTTCAACCAGGCCGATCACCACGTCCACCGCCTGCTGGTGCAACATCAGGTGGGCGTCGTTGAGCATGTGGTAGGTCTTGCCCACCCCCGGCGCGGCGCCAATATAGATGCGCAGCTTGGCGGGTTCCTGCTGTTTTTCGAGGACGATTTCGGCCATCAGCCCACCTCGACTGGATGGCGCGATACTCCAGCCGCCGCCACGGGGAGGGTGAAACGGAATGTGGTTCCGTGGCCGAGCCGGCTTTCTACGGCAATCTGTCCGCCCAGTTGCTCTACCAGCCTCCGCACCAGAGCCAGCCCCAGCCCCGAGCCGCTCTCCGACATGGGATTGAAGCGGTCGAAGATGGTGCTCAGCCGCTCTGCTTCAATGCCCCGGCCGGTGTCGCGCACGGTGAACTGGACTTGATCCTTCACCTCCTCGGCGGTCATCAGGATCTCTCCTTCGTCGGGCGTGTAGCGCAGCGCGTTGGCCAGCAGGTTGTCCAGAATGGAGCGCAGCGCCCGGCGGTCGGCTTTGACCGTGGACAGGTCGGCGTAGGCGCGCACATCCACGCGGATACGCTTGCGCCCAGCCTCGTCGCAATAGCGGTCGCGGGCGTTGGTCAGAGCTTGCAGGGGGCGAATCGGCTCCAGTTTCAGTTCGCGCTTGCCGGTGTCGAGCTCCGCTACTTCGATCAGGTCGGCCATCAGCTCGTCCAGCTTTTCCGATTCTTTGCCCGCCGCGGCCACCAGTTCCGCCTGCAGCGGCAGCAACTCGCCACTGAAGCCCTGGCCGAGCGCATAGAGGCCGCGCCGCAGCGCCAGCAGCGGGTCGCGCAGCTTGCGGCTGGCCACGTTGAGAAACTGCGTCTTGAAGCGGTCCGTGTCCTGCAAGCTGGTCACGTCTTCAAGCGTGGTCACAGTACCCAGAAGGCGGCCTTCGGAGTCGCGCATGGGCGTGGTGCGCAACCGGTAGCTGCGCTCTTTTTTGCCGATGCGCATGGGCAGCATGGACGCTTCGTCCTCAGTGGCGACCGCCTTCTGCAAGGCAACGGCGTCGCGAATGGCGCTCAGAATTTTGTCGCCCCCAGGCGTGTTGGCCAGCGCCATGCGATCCCCTGCCGCCTCGCCCAGCAGCTCGGCCGCGGCCTGGTTCACCTTGAGGATGTGGCCTTTGCCGTCGGTCACGATGATGGGCTCGAATATCGACTGCAAGACTGCGTCGGAGAGCTGAAACTCCATCTGCCGGCGTCCTGCTTCGGAGTCATGCAGATCGCGCAAGCGCACCGCCAGCCGGTTCAGCTCCGCGGCAATCACGCCAAAATCGTCGCGGCTATTCCACGCGGTACGGTGTTCCAAGTTGCCCTGCGCAATCTTGTGTGCATCCGTGGCCAGTCGATGAATGGGCCGAAGCACAAGAATAACCGTCCCCACCTCAACCACGATCGCCGCGATCACGAAGGCCCAGGCAAGGCCCATTTGCCCCGCCGCCTGCAACGCGCGGTGTGTCGCAAACAGCAGCCCCAGAGTAAGGCTGGCGAGCAGAACACAACCGAGAATCAGCCGCTGGGCAAGGTTGAGCATGACCCGGCCTCCCAAGCCGGAAACAAGAATGTGCTGAATCTACGCAGTGTAGCCGGGCAGGCGGCGTTAAGAAAAGGCCGTGCCCTGGAATGCTTCCCATGGTCGAAGCGTCCCGTGCAGGCGACTCATTCATTGTCGCGGATCAGGCCGCATCGCGCAAAGAAGCTCATGCAAATGAGTCTCCTGCTATAGAATCTGGCGTGGAAGCATCCAAAGGCCTGGAAGAAAAGCTCAAGAGGAGAGCGAACGCTCATGATGAAGAAGGGTGACGCCCAGACAGGTGAATCTGCATCGCGCCAATCGGCATCCGCTTCGATCGACGCAAGAATCCAGAAGCTGGGCGACTGGCGTGGAGAAATGCTTGCCCGGCTCCGCGCTTTGATCCTTCAAGCCGACCCTCAGATCGTCGAGGAGTGCAAGTGGAAGAAGCCTTCTAACCCCGCGGGGACGCCGGTGTGGTCCCACGACGGAATCGTCTGCACCGGCGAGACCTACAAGAGCGCCGTCAAGCTGACCTTTGCCAGGGGCGCCGCGCTGGACGACCCCGCAGGGCTGTTCAATTCCAGCCTCGAGGGCAACGTGCGCCGCGCCATCGACTTCCACGAAGGCGGCAAGGTGAACGAGAAGGCTCTGCAAACTCTGATTCGCGCCGCTGTGGCCCTGAATGCGTCCAAGGCCTGAGCATGTTTCTTGAGAGGTGGCAGGCGAGGGCGCGACGATCCGGGCGCTGGAGCTAGAGCGAGCGATAGAAGACGGCCTGTCCTTTTGAGTCGAGTTGCATGAGCAGATCGAAATCCGAAACGTTACGAGTGAGCACCACGCAACCACTCCTTGCCGCTGAAAGAAAAATCAACGCGTCGTTGAGCGCTTTGCGCTGCTCGTTCTTGCCGTATCGTTGCAACCGCGCCAGAAGTCCGGCGAGGATGCCGGCTTCGCGCCAAGTGTCCCGGTCCGGTGTAAGAACGCGATGCGCCGGCCTCAACTCGATGGACGCGGCGACCTTGGCGATCACGCTCGCCGTATCCGAATGCGCCGGGTGAAGCAATCCGGCGAGGGCCGCCAGTTCCGCTTCCGTAACGGAAGAGTGCCAGAGGCTCCCGGTCCGGAGAGCAATCTCGATCTCGTCCGGAAGTCTTCCTTGCAGAGCATCGATATAGACTGTGGTGTCGAGGAGCAGCTTGGGGAACGGAGGCTTGAGGCTGTTGAGAAACCGCAACTGCGAGCGATCGCGGCAGGCGAGTTCCTTTTGACGTTTCTCTGGTTTCAGCCGCCGTAGCGATTGTTGGAACGCGGAGCTAGAACTCAAGGTCGAGGTCCTGGCTCACGCTGCCGCGCTGGGCAAGAAGCCAGTCGGCGTATTCGTCGGCGACCACGAGGTTCGCAAGTGCGGCCTCGATCAGCTTGGAGTCGGATTGGATACCGGTTTTCTTCTTCGCCTGCTCGACAAGAAACGATGGCATGCGGCCGCGTACAGTCAGTGTCCGGCCGCCACTGAGCAATCCCTGCTGCCCGGCGATGGCGAGAGCATCGTCGAGCCGGCGGCTGCTGGCTCCCGTCTTGGCTCGCTTTGAGCTTCGGGGGATCTGAAGTCCATTGGAATGGGACATGCGTTAGCCTCCGTTTCACTGTAGCACATGTACCGTCTTATTGTGCTACTTCGACCGAAGGCGGAAGGGTGAACGAGAACGCTCTGCTGCTCGTCCACCCTTCCGAGAAATGCGCGGAAGGGTGGGGCACCCAACGTTTTCGGGAAGACCAGTCGAGGGCCAACGCTCCCTTGCTCAATGTCCACCACTCCCTGGCTTTTCCACTCCCCGCCGCTGGGCCATCCGGTACTGGCCTACGGCCCAGTCTTGGCCCGCCGGCCCTATGCGCTGCGCTTCGGCAAAAATCTCCGCCATCTGGTCCGCCAGGCTCACACGCGTATGGCGGCTGGCGGCTGCTTCGCGCAGCAAGCGGAGATCTTTCGCGCCCAGTTCGATGGTTGCAGCAATTTGTTCCGGCGGGTGCAGCATGATGTTGGCATACGCGGCGTAGAGCGGCGACTGGAACAGCGCGTTGTTTACGGCTTCGAAAAATGTCTCGGGCTCGAGCCCCTGCCCGGTTGCGAAGACAAAGGATTCGCCGAGCGAATGAATCATGGCGCTGATAAGAAAATTGCCGCCCAGCTTGACGGCGTGCGCCTGCCTGGGCTCTTTGCCGACCACCGTGATGCCGCGCGAAAATGCCTAGAGCAGCGGACGGGCGCGATTGACGGCCTGGTCGGCGCCGGCTGCCACCACCCATAGCCGGCCCTCCTCAGCCACGCTTGGCCGGCCAAACACCGGCGCCGCCACAAATTCGACGCCTCGCCGCGCGTGCTCCACGGTTAGCCGCTCGCTGAGCGCAACACCGATGGTGCTGCACGAGATGTGAAGGCCGCCGGGTGAAAGCGCGTCAATCAGCCGATGGACGCCGAAGAACACCTCCTCGCACGCCGCATCGTCAAAGAGCATGGTGATCACAGCGTCGGCGCCTAGTTCGGCTTCTGCCGGGGTCGCAGCGGCGATCGCGCCTTCGTGGATCAGCGGTTTCGTGCGCGCTTCGCTCCGGTTCCACACCGACAATTCGTGTCCGGCGGCGAGCAGCCGCAGCGCCATCGGCGTTCCCATGCTGCCCAATCCCAAAAAGCCGATCCTCATGCCGATTCCTTCCCTCGAATCTCTCTTTAACTTTGCCACGAAGGGAGCGGAAACGGAATGTGGGCGATTGGGATTTGGGCCACCCGTCTCATCGACCCGGCTAGTCGAGGAGACCCTTTCCCTGGAGAATTTGCGGCATACATTTTTGAACCCTCGACTCCCGGGTTTTGGATTGCTTGGGGGCGGAAAAATGATAGATGTAGGCCCTTTGCCGTCCTGGCGTCAGTCGTTCAAAGGCAGTCTTGAAGTCGGGGAATTCGTCCAACATGGATTGCAATTCTTCAGGAAACTTCAGATCCGAAGTCTTTCTTAATTTCAATTTCAATCCGGATTCTTCCACCTCGATGGCTTCACGAATATAGGCCTTCAAGATTGACCGCATCTCAACAATCTCTCGCACCGAGGCGAACTTGAACCAGCGCGCCGCCTGCGTATGCTGCCCCGGCCTGGTGAGGACACCATGGACATCCTTCAGCAATGCGCCTTTGAAAAACGCAAGCGCGCAGGATTCCTTTAGTCCATTGATAATCGCTACGTTCTTCCCTTGCAACGTGTAACAGGGCCCACCCCATTTGAATTCTTCGCTGAGCTCGGAGTCGAGAAGGATAGCTCTCAACATCGTCAACTCTGCCCGCCACCTTTTCGCGTCGGCGATAAAGGCATCGACCTTGGGATTGGCTTTGTTCGATGTCATGGCAAGTTATCTTGATTTCCCTCATGCGTGCAGTGCGGCGTTTGTTTTTCCGAGCGATTCTGTGAACCCCATTCAGCGGGGTTTCTTAGGGAACCATTCAGCATTCCCTCAGCGGCTAAAGCCCACGCTAATTTGCGGCATCTGCGGCACGGCTAAAGCCGTGCCCTTTCAAAACCGAACTTTCACCACAGGCTGTTAGGTAGCGCTGGTCGCGGGAATGAGCACGCCGACCTTCCGGCTTTCCGGCCTGAGCGCCCACGATGCCACGGTGAACCCGGTAATGATCAGCGGGGCGATGACGTGAAAGCTGTAAGCACCGTATCCGCCCACCGCCGCGCAGGATGCCGCCGCGCCTGTGAGGTCAAAGAAAATGCCGGCATACGCCCATTCTTTGAGCAGCGGAAAACGCGGCACGAGGATGGCAATGGCTCCAAGCACCTTCCAGAATCCCAGGATGGCAAAGAAGTACATTGGGTAGCCAAGCTGGGGCACGACGCCATGCGGGTTAGCCTGATACTGCCACATCTGCGCGATACCGCCCCCTCCGATAAAAAAGGCTACCAGCGAAGTCATTATCCAATAGACAATGGG
>JBEKFD010000191.1:0-9139 GCA_050013495.1 Occallatibacter sp.
AACCAGTCGGCGATCGTTCGGCGCGTGGCTGAGCAGGTCTTCAAGGAAAAGGGTGCGACAGTCGACTACAAGGTCGGAACCATGATCGAATTGCCGCGCGCCGCCCTCACCGCGGACCAGATTGCCGAAGAGGCCGAGTTCTTCAGCTTCGGGACCAACGATCTGACCCAGACCACCTTCGGCATCTCGCGCGACGACATCAACAACTTCCTGCCGGCCTATCTGAAGCATGGCATCTTCAAACAGGATCCCTTTGCCACGCTGGACCAGGCGGGCGTCGGGTTGCTGGTGAAGATGGCCACGGCCAAGGGACGCAACACCCGGCCCGACCTGAAAGTGGGTATCTGCGGCGAGCACGGCGGCGATCCTGAGTCCGTCAAGTTCTGCCACAAGATCGGCCTCAACTATGTGTCCTGCTCGCCCTTCCGTCTGTTGACGGCAAGGCTGGCAGCCGCGCAGGCGGCTCTCGAAGAGCGGCAGGGGGGAATCGTCCACACCAACAAATAAATCGAACCAAGAGTATTTCGCAGCAAGGGCGTCCGTCAACGCGGACCCCCTTGCTGCGTTCAGGGCGAAAGTTCAAAGCATGTTGAAAGGAACCTTCGCCGGCGCTATAATTGGCGCGGTCAAGAACGGCTTTCATCCCGGGGGATGTTCGCCTACCTACAAGTGAACAGGGATGGGAGAGGTTTATGTCGAGAGCGCTTTTTAGGATCGTTCTGCTTGCAGGATGTTTCTTGCTCGTTTCTCTTGCGGCAACAGCTCAAGAGGTAGTTCACGCGCTGACCGGAGTCGTCAACAACATCGACTCAACTGCAAAGACGATCACGGTCATCACCGACGACGGCTCGGACGGCACCTTCCAGGACATGACGGGTTCCCGCAATTCGATTGCATTCGACAAGACTATTCGAACCGAAGCAACGGCTGCTAACGAGTTCAAGAAAAAGGGCGCGCGGGTAATTGTCTTTTACTATGGCACCGGCGAGATGCGGACAGTTGTCGCGCTCAAGAGCCTGGGAGAAGGGCCATTTACGAATGATAGCGGTACCGTTGTGAAGTTCGACAAGAAGGAGCACTCGCTCACGATCAAAGAGAGTTCCGGGACGATCGAATCGTTCAAGATCACTCCGGGCACAGTGGCCGACACAAATGGGGGAGCCGCGGAAGGGCTGAAGTTCGATCCTCACAAGGGAGAGCCCGTCCGAGTAATTGCCACGCAGGCGGATGGGAGCTTGACTGCTCTGTTTATCAATGGCGCGCTTGCTTTGTGAAGGGCCATGCCGAGCCGCAACAGCAGGCAGTAGAAAAATTGCGCACTGGGAACGCAATCGCGGCGATCCTGAGTCCGTCAAGTTCTGCCACAAGATCGGCCTCAACTACGTATCCTGCTCGCCCCTCCGTCTGTTGACGGCAAGGCTGGCAGCCGCACAGGCCGCTCTCGAAGAGCGCCAGGGCGGAATCATCCACACCAACAAGTGAACTGCAACCCAGACCCAATCGCGAAGCAGCGTCCGCAGTAGCGGGCTCCGCTTCCGACCTCAGCAGAAGCCAATTTATCTAAATTATTCAATTTATCATGAATCACGATAAACTCGATAAACTTGATATAATCTCCGCATGGACCGCCGCAAAAACCCATACGCCCCAGGAGCCGGACTTCAACCGCCAGACTTGGCTGGCCGGGACAGCCTTCTCGATGAGGCAACCATCGACATGGACCGCGTCCTCGACGGAAGACCAACCAAGGGAATGATTTTATTGGGTTTGCGTGGAGTCGGAAAGACCGTCCTGCTGAACCGGCTGCATGAAATAGCCATAGAAAAGGGCTTTCGGACGGCCAAAGTCGAAGCTCCTGAAGACGGAATGCTGCCCCAGCTCCTTGCCCCGGAACTCCGCCAGGTTCTCTATAGCCTCGACCTAAAGGCGGGAAGCGGACATAAGGTTCATCGAGCCGCGTCGGTTCTACGAAATTTCGTGGCCGCATTCAAAGTGAAAGTAGGCGACATCGAAATCGGAATCGACCCGGCCCGCGGCCACGCCGATAGCGGAAATCTCGAGCAGGACCTTCCGGATTTGCTGGTCGCGGTGTGTGAAGCCGCCAGGGAGCGAAAGGTTGCATTAGGCATATTTCTCGATGAAGCGCAGTATCTTTCCTCGCAAGAGCTCGCCTCGCTCATCGTTGCATGCCACCAGGTGGCGCAGCGCAATTTGCCGCTCCTTCTTGTTGGCGCTGGATTGCCTCAGATTGCGGCTCTGGCGGGTAACGCAAAATCCTACGCCGAACGCCTGTTTACTTATCCCGTGATCGGTTCCCTCGACCCGGACGCCGCCAGTGAAGCACTGGTGAACCCGGCGAGGAACGAAGGGGTTGAATTCCATTCAGACGCAATCGAAGAGCTTTTGCGGGTTACAGAGCGCTATCCGTATTTCATCCAGGAGTGGGGCTTTCATGTGTGGAACCATGCGCCGGCCAGCCCCATTCAAAGCGTTTATGTCAGGGAAGCCACTCCGGGAGTGATCGCTCATTTGGATGCAAATTTCTTCCGCGTTCGCTTCGATCGTCTGACGCAGCTGCAACAGAAATATCTACGCGCCATGGCAGATTTGGGATGTGGTCCGTTTCAGACCCACGACATTGCGGCCACGCTCGGCGTTGACGCCACCACCGTCTCTCCGGTGCGGAAACAGTTGATCAACAAGGGCATGGTCTGGAGCCAGCGCCATGGAGAAACGGCCTTCACGGTGCCCCTGTTCAGCGAATTCATGAAAAGACAAATGCCAAAACTCGAAAAGCACACGCCTCGAAGGCGTTCGCTTTGATGGAAAAGCTGAGCGTACCCTGAAGTCAGACCACGGCGCCGCGCCCATTCAATCCCATCCCCGTTGAAAGACGGCTCCCGCCGCGTTTATTGCATCTCAACCAATTGAGGTAGCCAATTATCCCGGCGCAAGCCGGGTCACCGGCCCATTCATCCTCGCAGATTGGGATCAAAAGGCTTCAAACACAATGCGCATTCGCCTTTCATACGATATTCAATTCGACCTCCCCGCCGACACGCCGATGGTTGCGCTTCTGCACGTTCACCCCTCTCGGGTCCACGACCTGCTGGAGCCGGACGAGTTGCAGATCGAGCCGAAGCTCGAAGTTACCAGCTATCTCGACACGTTCGGCAATCGCTGCGCGCGGTTCACAGCGCCCAGCGGGCATTTGCGGCTGAGCAACTCGACGCTGATTCAGCAGCCCGACACTCCCGATGAGGTCAACTGGTCAGCCCGTCAGTTGGCGGTGCAAGAGTTGCCCAATGACATGCTGCTCTTCCTGCTCAGCAGCCGCTATTGCGAAGTGGACCTGTTCAGCAGCATTGCCTTTCAACTGTTCGGACAGACTGCGCCCGGATGGGCTCGTGTGCAGGCCATCTGCGACTGGGTGCACAACTGGGTGATCTTCGACTACCAGCAGGCGCGCCCCACCAAGACGGCCATGGAGGTGTACACGGAGCGGGTGGGCGTGTGCCGCGACTTCCAGCACCTGGCCATCACGCTCTGCCGCGCGCTCAACATTCCGGCGCGCTACGCAACCGGCTACCTGGGCGATATCGGCGTGCCCGTAGTATTGCCCATGGATTTCAGCGCATGGTTCGAAGTGTGGCTTGACGGCCGCTGGTGGACCTTCGACGCGCGCAACAACCAGGCGCGCCTGGGCCGCATACTTATGGCAACCGGCCGCGACGCCGCCGACGTAGCCCTGACGACCTCATTCGGGAAGGCGGACCTGCGCTACTTCTTCGTGGTCACCGAAGAAGAGATTCCCGCGCCCATCAATGACCAGGCCCTTGACCCAACATTCGGTCTGCCCTACTTCGTGTCCCCGCCGGGCGCAAAGTAGCCCTCGCGCGTCACCACCTGCAGATCGTCCTTGCTGGCCTTGAGGGCGACTTTATGGAAGCCGCCTTCGTTGTCCACTACGTCGGGGGTATAGGTGAGCAGGTACTGGCCGCGCAGCTCTTCGGCAATCTGCCCGTAGATTTCGTCCAGATTGTCCTTCTTCTTGGCCTCAAAGTAGCGGCCTCCGGTGCGCGTGGCGATCTTCTCCATGATCTTCTTGCCGTCCACGCCGTTCGCCGCCGTGGTGTCTGGTCCGCGCCGCCCGCCGCCTCCGCCGGGATAGCCGCCCCCACCGCCTGGATACCCTCCACCACCGCCCGGATAGCCACCGCCGCCCCCACGCCGCCCGCCACCGGGAAAGCCGTTGCCGAACCCGTTCGACTCCTGCTCGCCCTTGAAGTAGATGGTGTAGATTGCCACGTTTGCGTGGTCGGCGGCATCCACGGCGTCGTTCAAGGTTTCCTTGCTGCCGCGGTCCGCGCCGTCGGAGAAAACGATCAGCGCCTTGCGCCCATCTTTGGGCTCCATCAACTCGTGGCTGGCAAGGTAGATGGCGTCGTAAAGCTGTGTGCCGCCGCGCCTGCGCGATTGGGTGCTGCCGCGGTCGTCTCCGGTGGTTTCAGGCCCCTGGCTGGAGTTCGACTCGGCGCGTGTCGGCCCCATGTCGTCCAGCTCGTGATGCAGCTTTTCGCGCGAGTTGGTAAAGTCCTCCAGCAGCTCAACTTCGTGGTCGAAGTGGATGAGAAAGGCCTCGTCCTTCTGCGTAGCGGGCTCGGAATTGACTTGCTTGGCGGAGCCGGGGTCGGCGGGCAGCATCTGGTCCACAAACTTTTCGGCTGCTTTGCGCTCGTTGTCCAAGGCGCTGGAGACGCTGCGGCTGGTATCCACCAGCAGACCAAGGCGGAAAGGCAGGTTGCTTTCGCGGGTAAAGCTCTTGATGGTCTGCGGGCGGCCGTCCTCGGTAAGTGTGAAGTCGCCAACCGTCAGGCTGCTCACAAGCGCGCCGTGCTTGTCGCGGACGGTGACCGGGAGAACCACCTCGCGGGCCTGAATCTTGAGCGTGGCGGCGGGCTGGTCCGGCGGGGGCTGCTGGGCGGCGGGCTTCTGCGCCTGGGCAATTGCGCTCAGGCAGGAATAGGCCATCAGCGAGAAAACGAGGGAGGGAAATGATCGATTTCGCATAGCTTTCAGGGTCCGCACACCTTCATTCCATTAGACGAGCGAGAACGCGGACTGTTGACCGGGGCGCTCCCGATGCGGAGCAATTCGTCGCCGCGGAGACAACCGGCGCGCGCGGCCAGGGCGGTCTCAGTGCGAATTCAGGCTGTACACGGTTTCGTACAATGGCGAAAAAGCCCCGATGGTTGCTCCACCCAATAGGCCCACAACCCCGCCAATAGCGGCAGGCAGGCTTCGACCGCCGATATCGAGACAAAAACTCTGCGACGCGCATCCCTGGTGCGCCGCCGCGCCGATGCCCGCTCCCACCCCGGCGCCGATGCCGCCGACAATCAGCGCGTTGCGCAGGCGATGCTTATTTCTCATCTGCTTGACGCCCGCCACGTCCTGCTTCTGAATGATTTGCGTGCCGGCTTTGGCTTGCAGAGAGATGGCCGCCTCAGAAACACTCAAAAAATCTCCGCTGACTTTCGTCGAGTTCGTTTGCACCACTTGAATCTTGTCCCCGGCTTGAAGCGTGTTGAGGTTTCCCCAGGATGCTGACTTTCCCTGGGCCAGCGAAACGCATGAGACTCCAAGAATGCACATCAGAAACAGAAATCTTCGCATCCGTGCTCCAATCGTCTTTTTGCTTGGGAATCTGTGTCCGGAATTATACCGTGAGTTGGATCGCGCTTGTGTCTCCGATCACACCTATCGGCAATTTCAGAATTAGCACTCGATTTCTCTCGATGAAGACAGCATCATTTCGCGAGGCGAAGTCCTCTTCGACGCTATGTGCTCTATTCGTAGCAGATCGAATCGGAGCCTCATCAAGAGAGAGCGCGCAGCCCCCTGCGCAATTCGTTGGGATCTCCATCTGGAACTAGCTGCTCGACCTCATTGTGGGTGCGCTCCCACACCGGAAGCGCGCGGGCCAGCAGGTCCAGCCCATGGCTTGTCAGTTTCAAGATGCGGCTCCGCCGATCTGCAGGGTCTTGCGACACTTTGACCAATCCGCGCCGCTCCAGTGGCTTCAAGGCAGCGGTCAGGGTGGTTCTGTCCATTGCCAGCAGTGACGCTACCGGGCCCATGGGCGGCGGCTCCGGGCGATTCAGCGACATCAAGAGTGAAAATTGTCCGTTGGTCAGCCCGAAAGGCCGCAGCACTTCATCGAAGCGCCGGGCCAAGGCGCGAGCCGCGCGCTGCACGTGTAGACAAAGACAGCAATCCCGCACCAGAAGAGTCGTTTCGTACGGAAGCGTTTTTTCACTTGACACGGTCCAAGGTTAGTTGATATCAACATATTCGTCAATAGATTTCTCTCCTCATTCCCTTTCCCCGCCTTCGACAAAGGTTGGGAAATCTGCCCGTTTGCTGTCTAAATGCGCCGTCCGGTTGCCCCGGCCGAATGCCCCGGCCGATTGGAGGTCCATGATGTCGTTCCTTCGCGATTTGAAAATCGCCTTGCGGTCATTGTCCCGCGTTCCCGCTCTGTGGATCACCGTCGCCCTCACCCTGGCGTTGGGCATAGGCGCCAATGCAGCGATCTTCAGCGTGGTGCGCGCAGTGCTGCTGCGTCCCCTGGCCAATCGCGACGAAGACCGGCTGCTTTATGTGCGCGAGAGCGCGCCGGGCATCGGCCAGGCGAACACCACTTTCTCGGTTCCCGAGATCAAGGACATGGGTGTTGGTCTCAAGACCATCCAGGAACTGGGCACGTTTTCAGAGATCGATTTCACCATCGTAGGCCTGGGCACGCCGCGTGAGATTCCCGCCGGCGTGGTCGATGGCAATTACTTCGAAGTCATGGGTCTGCGTCCCGTGCTGGGCCGCTTGTTGACGCCCTCCGACGACGGACCCAACGCCGCGGGCGCGGTTGTGCTGACATATAAGTTCTGGCGCGAGTCGCTGCACTCCGACCCGCATGTGCTCGGAAAAACTGTGCGCCTTGAGAGCATCATGGGCGCGCGTTCCGCTGTCATCGTCGGCGTTCTCGAGCCTTCTGTTCCCTACCCCGTGGCAACGGAAATCATCGCCAACGTGGTCACCAGCCCGCATCATCTCTCCGCCACCATGGTCACCGGCCGCGAACATCGCATGACGGAAGTGTTCGCGCGCCTTGCGCCTGGTGCCACGCTCGACGCCGCGCGCGCCGAGTTGCAGACTGTCTATTCGGGAATGATCTCGGCACATCCCGAGGTCTACAAACCGGAAGACCACTACAAAATCGAAGTGACGCGGATGCACGACCAGATCAACTCCCGCGCCAATACAGTCTTGTGGGTGCTGTTCGCGGCCTCGGGCCTGTTGTTCGTAATCGCGAGCTCGAATGTGGCCAACCTGGTGCTGGCGCGGACAGTGCGCCGCGAGCCCGAGCTGGCCGTTCGCTCCGCATTGGGAGCGAGCAAAGCATCCTTGCGCCGGTCGCTGCTCGCAGAAAGCCTGGTGCTGTGCGGAAGTGGCGCGATGGCGGCGGTATTGATCGCCGTCCCCATGGTGGCAGTGCTGGCAAGTTACGCGGCGCGATTCTCGGTGCGCGCCAAGGACATGACACTTGATTTCAGTCTGGTGTGGTTCGGCGTTGCGCTGGCTCTGGCCGCGGCGGTTTTCCTGGCTTTCATACCGCGCCTGCCCTCGTTGGAATCGCTGCACACAAGCGGCGTGGCCAGCGGTGGAACGCGCGTCACCGGAGGCAGCCGCAGGCGGCTGCGCGTCTTCGCCGTCATGCAGATCACCGCATCGTTCCTGCTGCTGGCCGGATCTGCCGTGCTGCTGAGGACGCTGTATGAACTTGAGAAAACGCGGCCGCCTTTCGACACCACGCACGTTCTCGCCGTGAATCTGCCCGTCATGTCGTATGGGAAAACTCCGGAACAGATTCAGGACTTTTATCACGAAGTCCAGCGCCGCGTTGGCGCGCTGCCCGGTGTCGAAACCGTGTCGACAGGGTTCAGCGTTCCATGGCGCGATGAACAGGGACTGAATATTACCTTTGCATTCGCCGTGCAAGGCGCCAAACGCGAGAACGGCGTGGCCGATCTGCGCGCGCGCTTCCGGTCCGTCTCTCCCGGCTTCTTCGGCACGCTGGGAGTGCCGCTTCTTGAAGGCCGCGATTTCCGCGATGGAGATCGCGATGGCTCCGAGCGCGTGGTCATCGTCAGCCAGAGCGTTGCAAAATCGTTGTTCCCCGGCCAGGACCCGGTAAACCGTGAACTGAACTGGACCGACCCTGTGATGAAGTTCATCGGCATCAGCTACGAGCCGCGGCGGATCGTGGGCGTGGTCGCCGATGTCGACGATGAGAACATTATCCCTTCGCCGGGCATGACCGTGTACCAGCCTGTCGACCAGGAAGGATGGCAGGGCCGCCTCTTTGTGCGCGCCAAGCAGGACCCGTATTCCCTTGTACCCGCCATCACGCGCACCATTCACGAAATGTCGGCAGACCAGCCGGTGGAGCGAGCCAGCACGCTGGAAGACATTCGCGCGGAGGTCCTAACACCCGACCGCCTGAATGCAGTTGTGTTCGGCGGGTTCGCAGCCGTGGCGCTGTTGATCTCCGTTGTGGGCGTGGCCGGTGTTCTCGCCTTTTCCGTCAGCGGGCGCACCCGCGAATTCGGAATCCGCCTGGCCATGGGCGCACAGCCGCGCAACATTCTTACCGGCGTTCTTCTCGAGGGGCTGGTCATCGCCAGCATCGGCGTGGCTTCGGGGGTGGTGGTCGGTTTCGCTTTCGCGCGCGCAATCGGCAAGTACGTCGCGGAGGTGCATCAGCCGGGCGCGCTTTCCATCGTCGCTTCCGCCATTGTGATTCTGGCAGCGGCGGTGATTGCATCGGCTGCGCCCGCGGCGCGCGCAGCCCGGGTCAACGTGGTGGAGGCTCTGCGTTCGGAGTAGTTCCAGCACACGGTCGTGCATCGATGAGTCCATCCACCGGAGACTACGTCTGTACTTAATTGGAATGTGTTTTGGTAGCGCTAACGGGAATCGAACCCGTGTTTTAAGATTGAGAATCTCACGTCCTAACCCCTAGACGATAGCGCCACACTTGCGGGGTGGCCGGGGATGGCCACTTGTCTACTTTAGCAAA
>JBEKFD010000192.1:0-17324 GCA_050013495.1 Occallatibacter sp.
ACGAACTTCGACGCATCCTTGAACAGCTTCAGCGTCTTCTGCAGGTCGATGATGTAAATTCCGTTGCGCTCGCCAAAGATGTATTCCTTCATCTTCGGATTCCAGCGCTTCGTCTGATGCCCGAAGTGAACACCCGCTTCGAGCAGCTCCTTCATAGTAATCGTGGCCATTGGCCTCCTTCGTGGATTGCATCCGGGCTAGCCTTCGCCTGGCCCGGATTGAGCCCGCCTGCGCGGGAGATTGGTAAAACCAGCTATCAGCTATCAGCCGTCAGCTTTCAGCCTGCCGTGCCAGGATTCGCATCTTCAGGAACCCTCTGAACCATGACACAGCAAGAAAAAACTGATAGCTGAAAGCTAATAGCTGCAAGCGCTTTAGCGCTTGCTGAACTGGAACCGCTTGCGGGCGCCCTTCTGCCCGTACTTCTTGCGTTCCTTCTGGCGCGCATCGCGCGTCATCAGGCCTTCCGCCTTGAGCAGCTTGCGCAACTCGGGATTGAACTGAACCAGAGCCCGGGCGATGCCCAGCTTCACGGCATCGGCCTGCGCGGCCACTCCACCGCTCTTCACCGTGGTGATTACATCGAAGCTCGATGCGAGCTCGGCCACAACCAGCGTCCGCTTGGCCGCCACGCGCTGCTGCTCGGTCACGAAATAAACTTCAAATGCCTTGCCGTTGACTTTCCACTCGCCCGTGCCGGGACGAAGAAACACGCGGGCAATCGCCGACTTGCGCCGTCCCGTCCCGTAATACTGAACCAGATCTGCCATTCGTTTCTCCCGTTAGCTCTTAGCTCTCAGCTTTTAGCTCTTAGCCAAAGGCAAAGCCGCAAAGGCTCGAATCTCTCAAAGAAGCTAACAGCTAAAAGCTGAGAGCTAGTTGCTGCGGTTACTTGATTTCCATCGCCACCGGCGTCTGCGCCTGGTGAGGATGCTTGTCGCCGCGATAAACCTTCAGCTTGGAACCCATCGCCCGGCCCAGCTTGCTCTTGGGAAGCATGCCCCTGATGGCCTGCTCCAGAATGTGCTCCGGCTTGCGGGTAAGCAAGCGGCTGAACTCTTCTTCGCGCAGCCCGCCGGGAAAGCCTGTGTAGCGGCGATAAAGCTTCTGCTGGCTCTTGAGCCCAGTGAGGCGGACCTTCCCCGCATTGATGACGATCACGTGATCGCCCATATCGATGTAGGGAACGTACTGCGGATTCAGCTTGCCGCTCAGCAAATCGGCGGCCTTGGTGGCGAGACGGCCCAGCGTCTGACCGCTCGCATCTACGACAAACCACTTGCGGGGAATGTTTTTCCCACTCGGAACAAAGGTGCCCATCTCTCTCCTGCCCTCTAAAAAAGAACCTGCCCGGCCAGACATTGGAAGCCTCTAACCGTCTCAACAAAACCCACGCACAAAGCGCATACGCCCACGCAAAACGCGCACGGGCCCGATTTCTACCCACGTCCAAACAATCCTGTTCGGGTGAGAACTGCCGGGGCTGGCCCTCCAAGGGCTCTGGCTCAGCTCGATCCGCGCCTGTTTCCGCGCATCCAGCAGCCGGTGGACTGCTCCAGCCGACCCCCAAAAGGGGCGTCAACCAGTCGGTCCGGGTGGCTACTCAGCGCCCCATTCGACGAAGACCTGTCGATGGGGACCCCGCAAACACAGACCCCAGGCGCAACACCGCGCAAGGTCTCCAGAATACCCGAATCCGACCCCAGAGTCAACGAAAAGACTGTGCAGGACTGGGCCAGCGCGTCTAAACTTCGCTACACCTGCAGTCCGTACCGCAGTTCTCTCGCATTCGATTCATTTCCAGGGATGCTGGGGCACCGGAGGGAGCGGGGGCATTTATGCCCCCGATAGAGAGTGGCGAATCAGAATGGCCTTCAGGCCCGGCGTCCGCCGGCAAACAATAGTAGGGCCCGAGGCTAAAGCCTACGTTCCTTGAAGAACGGCTTTCAGGGGCATGAATGCCCCTGCTCCCTCCGAAGGAAAAGACATCAAGACATCGCTAACCGCCTCACTCCTCCCGCAGCAGCACGAGCGGATCAACCGACAGCGCCCGCTGCGCCGGGATCCACGTAGCCACTAGCCCCAGCAACGCCATGGCCAGAACGACGCCAGCCAGCACCAGCGGATCGCGCGGAGTCGCCTGGTACACAATGAAAGCCAGCACCCGGCTGGCCAGGATTCCCAGCACCAATCCCGCCGCTGAGCCAAACGCCAGCAGTTTCACCGCGCGCCCCAGCGCCGCCTGCAATACTTCCTTCCGCTTGGCGCCAAGGGCAATGCGGATTCCCAGCTCGCGCAGCCGCTTGCTCACCGAGTACGCCGCCATTCCGAACACCCCGGTGATCGACAGCATGGCGCCCATCATGCCCAGCACGCCCAGTGCAATCGTCGCAATCCTGGGACCAAACAGAGTTGAATCCAGCGGCTTGTCCCGCGTCTCGATGGTAACCGGCAACCCCGGATCCAATCGCCGCAACACAGTCCTCATGGCTGCTCCGATCGATTGCGGGCTGTGGTCCGAACCGGGGCGCAAGCGCACGACGAGGATTGTGGATGTGGAGGGCGACTGCAGGATGGGAAAAAACATGGCCGGCACGGGATCTTCCGTGAGGCTGCTGTATTTCCCGTCTTGCGCGATACCCACCACTTGAATGCGGGTTCCATCCTTCAGCTTGTACCAACCCCCAATGGCGCTTGCTGCGGAACCGAACAGCTTACGCGCAAACTCCTGGTTCACGATTGCAACGCGCGGAGAACTCTGGTTGTCGTGATCAGTGAATAATCTTCCGGTAAGCAACGCTGTGCCCGAGGCTTGAAAGTACTCGGGAGAGACGTTGTAAGTCCTGATTTCGCCCGCGGCGTTGGATGGTCGCAGATCGGTCACTTGGCTGGCGAAGACGATCTGATCGTCGCCGCCATTCACGGACAACGGCAAAGCGTCGGCCAATCCAACCGACTCCACACGCGGCAGCCCTTGCACGGCCTCGATCATCCGTTTCTGCATCGCAGGGACACGATCCCCGCTGTAGCCGGCCGTGCTCAGGTCCGTCTCCGCCAACATGGTGTTCTCTATATCGAAGCCGAAATGGGCGTGCAGCGAACGCACCAGCCCCCTCACGGCCACCAGCGACGACGTCACCAGCACGGCGCAGATGGCAATCTGCACCACCAGCAGCACCTCGCGCGCGCTCAGCCGCTTGCCGGCGATGCTGCCGTTTCCCGCCTTCACCACTTCGTATGGATTGGTCCGAAGCACCTGCCTAACGGGCACCGCGCCAAAGAGGATTCCGCTAGCCAGCGCCAGCAGCACAGCGACTGCGTAAACCTTGGCGTCCGGATTCACCGCAAGATGGATGGGGTAACTGGGAATTGGCTGCCATGCGCTGAGAGCGCGCAATAGCACCACGCTGCCAAAAAGCCCAACCCCGCCCCCTGCCAGCGAAATCACGATGGCTTCGGTAAACAGTCCGCGCAGAATGCGCTTGCGGGTCGAACCAAGGGCGAGCCGCAGGGCCACTTCCCTCGACCGGTCAGCGGCGCGTGCTGCGAACAGGCTGCCCAGGTTGGCGCATGCGGCCAGCAGAATCAACCCCGTCAGCAGCATCAAGCCTGCCATGAACGCGCGAACCGGCTTGCCGAGAAAGTCGCCATAAAGGTTCGGACGTCTCAGGACGAACGTCATTTTGCTCACGTCTTTGGGATAGACCTTTTGCAGATACACCCCGATGGAGTTCAAATCGGCAACTGCCTGCGGCGGCGTGACGCCCGGCTTGAGATGACCCATCGCCTCAAAGACCGAACTGCCTCCGCGTGCGTTCAGGTCCTCCCCTGCCAGCGGGCTTTCCACCATCGGCACGAAGAAAGCCGGATTGAAAAACATGAGTGTTCCGTTGAACTCCGGCGGCCCGACACCGATGACGGTGAAAGGATGCCCATTCAGCCGTACGACTCGGCCCACCACGCCGCGATCGTCTTGAAAGCGGGTGTGCCAAAATGCGTGGCTGAGCACGATATACGGAGCGCTGTTGTTGCCATGCTCATCGCTGGTGTGGAAGAAATGGCCGAGATACGGCTGAAGCCCCAGGGCGTCGAAGTAGTTCCCACTCACATCCTCGCCCCACTCACTGGATGGGTTTTCCCCGCTATCGAACCCGACCATTATGGCGTTAAAGGCCACCAGGCCATCGAAGCTTTGGTTGTGGTCGCGCAAATCGACATAGTTGGGATAGGACAGGTATCCCGAGGCTGCATCTCCATGCTGAAGCGCGTAGAGGCTCTCCGGCTCAGGCACGTTCAAGGGGCGAAGAATGAACGCGTTCATCACGCTGAACACCACCGCGTTTGCGCCAATGGCCAGCGCCAGCGTAAAAACAGCGGCAAAAGTGAACCCCGGCGAACGCCGCAACTGCCGCACGGCAAATCGCACATCGGCCCAAATCGATTCCAGAGTAGGCCATTGCCACACTTCGCGGCTGCGCTCCTCAAGAAGCGTCCGGTTGCCGAAGGCCCGACGAGCCTGCCGCGCGGCTTCTTCGCGGCCCATGCCTTCGTCCATCAGCTGCTCGGTGCGCTCTTCAATGTGCAGCCGCATCTCCTCGGAGAGATCGTGATACAACCTGTGGCGTCGGAAAATTTTCGGAATCCAGCTCATTGGAGATCTCTCCTTTTATCCTGCCTTATAGCCCTTGCGATTCATCCTTCGATTCGGGTCCGCTAAAGGTTTTCCGTTGCCTGCAGAACCCTAATTCTTTGATTGAGCGATGCATGCAGCGCCAGTTCACTCCTCGCGCAGCAGCACCAGCGGATCGACCGACAATGCCCGCTGCGCCGGGATCCACGTAGCCACCAGCCCCAGCAACGCCATGGCCAGAACGACCCCAGCCAGGACCAAAGGATCGCGAGGAGTGGCCTGATACACAATGAAAGCCAGCACCCGGCTGGCCAGAATTCCAAGCACCAATCCCGCCGCGGAGCCAAGTGCCAGTAGTTTCACCGCGCGTCCAAGAGCCGCTTGGAGCACTTCCTTCCGCTTAGCACCAAGGGCGATACGGATTCCCAACTCGCGCAGCCGCTTGCTGACCGAGTACGCAGCCATTCCAAAAATGCCGGTGATCGACAGCATGGCGCCCATCACGCCCAGCACACCGAGCGACATGGTGGCCATGCGGGCGGGAAACAGGCTGAAGTCGAGTTCCCGGTTCCACATCACGATGTCCAAAGGCATTCCCGCGTCGAGCGCGTGAAGTTTGGCTCTCACCACCGCGGCCAGTTGCTGCGGATCGCGAGACGAGCGCACCAGCATCCACTGTTCGCCGAGCGATTCCTGCTGTGTAACGGGAACAAATAACGCGGGCTGCTGTGCTTCGGTAAGGTTCAGGTACTTACCGTCTTCCACCACGCCCACCACCTGGATGCGCGTTCCATCTTCAACCTTGTAGTATTTGCCGACCGCATTGATTGGAGAGCCGAGGATTCTGGAGGCAAATTCTCGATTCACAATGGCTACGGACGGCGCGCCTGGGCCGTCCTGCCAGGTAAACTGCCGGCCTTCCAGCAATGTTGTTCCGGAAGCATGCAGGTAGTCTGCCGAGATGACGTACATGAATGCATTCGCATCCGCGTTTGCGGGGCGCAGATCTCTGCTTTCGTCGCGGAAGACATTCGCCTTCCAGCTGCCGCCTCTGCCCAGCGGTGGGAAATTCACCAGTCCCACATTGCTAACGCCGGGGATGGCTTGCAGTGCTTCAATCATCCGCCGCTGCATGGCGGGAATGCGGTCGGAGCTGTAACCGGAGATCTTCAGATCCGTCTCCACCAGCATGACCTGGTCGGGATCGATGCCGAAGTTGCTGTGCAGCGAGCGCACCATTCCACGGACAGCTACCATGGATGCGGTGACGAGAACCGCGCAGATTGCAATCTGCACCACCAGCAGGATGTCGCGCACTGAAACGCGCCCTCCCATTTTTCCCGCCGTTCCCGCTTTCACGACTTCGTACGGATTGGTCCTCATCACCTGGCGCACTGGAACGATGCCGAAGAGAAACCCGCTGGCCACGGCCAGAAACAGCGCAACCAGGTAGACATTCGCGTCTGGCTGCACCGGCACATGGATGGGAACTCCGGAGAACGGTTGCCATGCATCGAGTCTGCGTAACAGCGCGATGCTGGACAACAGTCCGGCGGCGCCTCCGGCAAAAGAAATGAGCAACGCTTCGGTCATCAACTGGCGAAGAATGCGTTTGCGGCTCGATCCGAGCGCCAATCGAAGAGCTACCTCGCGGGAGCGGTCGCTGGCGCGTGCGGCAAACAGGCTACCCAGGTTGGCGCACGCGGCTAATAAAATGAGCCCGGCGAGCAGCATCAATGCGGTCACAAATGCCGTGACCGGCCGGCCAATCACGGTGGGCAGGCCGGGGCGCCCCAGAGAAAAGCTCTCGTGAGGATCCTCTTTGGGGTATGCCTTGAACAGGCCTGCACCCACGGTGTCCAAATCGGCGACAGCCTGTGCCTTGCTCACTCCAGGTTTCAAGTGGCCCAGAATCTGAATCAGTCCGCGGCGCTCGCGATTGTTCAGGGCGCTGTCGCCCCCAATCTGGTCCTGGTTGATCATGGGCACATAAAAGTTGGCGGCGAAAAAAATGAAAGTCCCTTGAAAATCAGGCGGAGTTACCCCAACGATCGTATAGGGATGCTTGTTCAGCCTGACGACCCGGCCCAATACGCCACGGTCACCGTGAAATTGGCTGTTCCAATAGGCGTAGCTGAGTACGATCAGCGGAGCGCTGTTGAATCCATGCTCATCGGATGGATGGAAGAAGCGGCCCAGATATGGCTGAATGCCGAGTACGTCGAAGTAGTTCCCGCTTGCTTCCAGTCCCCAGATACGGGAAGGGTCCTTCCCCGTATCGAGCGCCACCTGGGAAAGGCCCAACGCCGCAATGCCATCGAAGCTATGATTACGATCGCGCAGATCGACATAGTTGGGATAGGACTCCCAATCGCCGTCCGTCTTGTGATTGATCGCGTAAAGGCTTTTCGCGTCCGGCACAGTCACGGGCCTGAGGATAAGTGCGTTCAACACGCCGAACACCACGGCGTTGACGCCAATGGCCAGCGCCAGCGTCAAGACGGCGGCGAAGGTGAATCCCGGCGAACGCCGCAACTGCCGCAGCGCAAATCGCATATCGGCCCAGATCGATTCCAGCGTAGGCCACTGCCACACTTCGCGGCTTCGCTCCTCAAGCAGGGTTTGGTTGCCGAAGGCCTTGCGCGCCTGCCGCCCGGCTTCCGCGCGGCTCATGCCTTCGCCCATCAACTGCTCGATTCGCTCTTCAATATGCAAGCGCATCTCCTCGGAAAGATCGTCGTAGAGCTTGCGGCGGCGGAAGATGTTCGGGATCCAGTTCATGGGCAATTCCTCCTAGCTGGCCGGGGATTTACCTGGATTGAGGACAAGTGCAATGCCTTCGAACATGCGCTCAAAGCTGGAAATCTGTTGCTCCAGGTGGCGCATTCCTGAAGCGGTGATCTGGTAGTTCCTGACGCGCCGATTGGTAAGGGAAACTCCCCACTCGGCTTTGACCAGTTTCGCTTTGAGCAGCCGCTGCAGCGCCGGATAGAGCGAGCCCTCCTCAACCTGGAGCAGATTGTTGGATCGCTGCTGGATATGCTGCACCAGTGCGTACCCATGCGCTGGCTGACGGCGAAGCGACTCGAGAATCATCATTTCGAGAGCGCCCGGAAATAGATCGCGTGGATTCGTTTCTGTCATAGGCTTGTTTCGTACAGGCATAGAGTAAACAGGTATCAGGTTTCTTGTCAACTGGAATTTCCGTCAATCTTTCTTCAAGCCCCTGCTCTGCCGCACCCCGGTGCCTTGGCGTAGAATGGCTGCGCTGCTGGAATACGCTTTGTCGCGACGGAAACTCACCCTTTGCGATCGAAGCGATTCCGCAAAATTCAATCGCAACCTCAGGGATGGATTTCACATGAAGCAACTCATTCAAGCCCTTTGCTCGCTCTCCGCTGCACTGCCATTCATGGTGGCAGCCCTGCTCATCCCCGCCGCCCGCGCCCAGGAAATCATGGAGCTGAACGGCGAGAAGATTGTCACCATTTCCCGCGTCCCCAGCGACCCCACGCGGCCTGAACTCACCAGCGTCACCGTCGCCCCCGGCCGCGGCATGGAAGTCTTGCAGATCACCGCCAACTTCCCCGGAAAGGGCAACGTCGACGTTCTCGCTTCGCCCGATCTTGCCGGGATCAAGAATATGCTCGACGTTCAGGACACGCCTAACGGCGACCTGGGCTATCGCCTCGGCGCGGCCTTCCTGGTTCCCTATCCCAACCGCATTCGCGGCAAGCTCTCCGCAGACAGCCAAACCCTCACCACCGAATGGCGGGGCCACACCATCACCCTGCCCGCCAACAACATCGGCAAGCTGCCCACCGCCGAGCGTCACGCCATGCACGGCCTCATCCTCAAGGCGAAAACCGACGACGTGAAGCAGCAAAGCGGAACCGGCGGCGGTACAGTCACCGGCGTTATCCACGCCGGCGATTTCGGCGGCCACTGGCTGTCGAAGACCGACCTCGTGATCACCATCAGCCTGACCGCTGAAAACGTTGACGCAACCGTCGAGGCCCGCAATGTTGGCAGCGAAGACGAACCCATGGCGATAGCCTGGCACCCCTACTTCAACCTTCCCTCCGGTGATCGCTCGCAGGTAAGAGTCACCATTCCTGCCGAGTCAACCGCCGAAGTCGACGGCTACGATAACGTCTTTCCCACAGGCAAAATCCTCTCCGTCAAGGGCACGAAATTCGACTTCCGCTCGCCAGCCGGCGTGCCCCTGGGGACCAATTTCTTCGACGACAACTGGAACCACATCGACTGGCAGAAAAAAGCCGCCACGGTAAGGATCGTCGATCCGGCCGCACACTACGGCGTAGACATCGTCGGCATGTCCCCGGAGATCAAGGCCATCCAGATGTATGCCCCTCCCACCGCAAAGTTCGTAGCCGTCGAGCACCAGTACAACTTCGGCGACCCATTCGGCAAGGAGTGGGGATCGACCGACACCGGCATGGTGACGCTCTCCGCGTTCATGTCTTCGTGCCTTAGGAGGAGACTGATGTGCCCAGGCTTCCAAGCGAGAAGCCCCTTCGGCAGGCGCGGAGCATGCGTAGGGGCACGCAATCCAAACTGAACCGGCGCAAGCAGGGATTAGTTGAGCATCGGCAGACAATCGTGAAAGGCGCGTGCTGCTAAGATTGTTTCGGGAGCGATCCGATGAAGATTCGCACAATGCGGGAATTCCGGGACAACACCACCGGGATATTGCGCTCCAAGGCTCCCATTCTCGTGACGCGCCGGGGACGTCTGGCCGGGATTTTCTTTCCCCATCCGGAGGCGACCATGCCAACCGAGCTGAAGCGCGAGCTGTTCGCGGTTCTGAGCGCGGAGGTTGGGCGGCAGATGCGCCAGCGCGGGCTAAGTGAGGAAGGGGTTCTGGCCGACTTCGAATCCTGGCGAAAGAAGCGCCGTGAAGCTGACCGCAGACGCTAACGTCCTGCTGTCGTCAGTGATCGGCGGCCGAGCTAGGCTGGTTTTCGGTCACCCCGAAATCGTAGAAGTCTTCACGACCGAGGCAACATTCGCTGAAGTGCGGGAATTATGCAACGCTGCTTGGAAGCAAGAAGAGGATCGCTCCTGAGGCGATTATGCTCGCCGTGGCCGCGCTTCCGGTAACAATTGCACCGGTTGAGGTCTACGAGAGCGAGCTGGCTCAGGCACGTAAGCTGATTGGCCGCCGGGACTCCGACGACATCGAGATTCTTGCTCTCACCATTCACTTGAAGATTCCGCTCTGGTCGAACGACAACGACTTTGAAGGCTGCGAAATCGAGAGATTCACCACGGCTGCTCTTCTTCGCAGGCTCGAAATCTTCGAAGAGAAATAAGATTCCCACGGCAGTCAAGCTGATCGAATGCAAATGGAAAAGCCTCGCAACGGCCGTCCCGCGCGAGGCTTCTTCTCCATCCATGTTCAGCTCAGATAGATCTTATCCAGCTTTTTCCAGCAGGCAAAGCGACAGGTCGCGTCGCTCCACCATCTCCCGCGTTATCTCCAGGTCGCGCACCCGCTTGTTCGAGGGCAGGTGGTACATCAGGTCCAGCATCAGCTCTTCCAGAATCATGCGCAACCCGCGCGCGCCCACCTTGCGTGCCAGCGCCTCGCGGGCCACCGCGCAGGTGGCTTCCTGGGTAAAGTGCAGGCGGACATTCTCGTATTCCAGCAGCCGCTGATATTGCTTGAGAATTGCATTGCGCGGCTTGGTCAGAATCTCGATCAGCGCCGCTTCGTCCAGCTCATCCAATATGCCCATCACCGGCAGACGCCCCACAAACTCGGGAATCAATCCGTACTTGATCAGGTCCTGCGGCTCCGTCTTGCGCAGCAACTCCGTGTCGCGATGCGAGCGCGCCGTTGCTTCTGCCTCGGTGTCGGTTGCCTTGAAGCCCAGGGCCTTCTTGCCCACGCGCCGGCCAACCACGCGTTCCAGACCCACAAACGCCCCGCCGCAGATGAACAGAATATTGGTCGTGTCGACCGCGGTAAATTCCTGGTGCGGATGCTTGCGTCCGCCCTGCGGCGGCACGTTGGCCACGGTGCCTTCAAGGATTTTCAGAAGCGCTTGCTGCACGCCCTCGCCGGATACGTCGCGCGTGATCGACGGGTTCTCGTCCTTGCGGCCGATTTTGTCGATTTCATCAATATAGATGATGCCCTGCTGCGCGCGCGTTACATCGCCTTCCGCCGCCTGCAAGAGCTTGAGGATAATATTCTCCACGTCCTCGCCCACGTAGCCCGCCTCAGTCAGCGTGGTCGCGTCAACAATGGCAAAGGGCACGTCGAGCATCTTGGCCAGCGTGTGCGCCAGCAGCGTCTTGCCCGAACCGGTGGGCCCAATGAGCAGGATGTTGCTCTTGGCCAGTTCCACTTCGTTGTTCCGCATGCGGTTCATCTGGATGCGCTTGTAGTGGTTGTAAACCGCAACGGCCAGCTTCTTCTTGGTCTGGTCCTGGCCGATCACGTAGTCATCCAGAAAGCTCTTCACCTCTTGCGGTTTGGGCAAGTGGCCGGCGGTCGTGGCAGGGTGTGCGGCGTCGCCGCGGTCGTCCTCAAGGATCGAGTTGCAGACAGCCACGCACTCGTCGCAGATGTAGGCGCGTGGATAGTCGCTGGGCGACGAGATCAGCTTGGCCACGGCGTCCTGTGACTTGTGACAGAACGAGCAGCGCAGTGCTTCTTCAGGTCCCGTGCGCGTTTTCATTTTCCTGCTCCCTTTTGGACGACTCTTTCCGTTAAATTCCGCTCGATGCGGGTCCGGTCACTTGGCAATGGTAGGCGGCCGGTCAATGATTTCGTCAACGATGCCGTATTCCTTGGCCTGCTGCGAGTTCATAATGAAATCCCGCTCCACATCCCGTTCGATGCGGTCCAGGGGCTGCCCCGTGTGCTTGGCCATTAAAGTATTGGTGATCTCGCGTATGCGCAGAATCTCCCGCGCATGAATGTCGATGTCCGTGGCCTGCCCGCTCAAACCGCCCATCGAAGGCTGATGAATCAGGATGCGCGAGTTGGGCAGCGCAAACCGCTTGCCCTTGGTCCCTGCAAGCAGCAGAAAAGCGCCCATCGAGGCCGCCTGGCCGATGCAGTAAGTGACCACGTTGTTCTTGATGAACTGCATGGTGTCGTAGATGGCCAGACCCGCAGTGATGGAACCGCCCGGCGAATTGATGTATAGCTGCACGTCCTTTTCCGGGTCCTCGCCGGAAAGAAACAGCATTTGCGCCACAATCAGATTGGCTACCTGGTCGTCAATCGGGGTGCCAAGAAAGATAATGTTGTCGCGAAGCAGACGCGAATAAATATCGTAGGCGCGCTCGCCTCGACTCGTCTGCTCAACCACCATGGGAACCAATGCCATTGAGTGTTCTTCTCGCTCTCCCGTTTGGGGAACTCTATTTCCCCGGTTTCTGATGGCCACCCGGTCCAGTTGTTGTTTCTGACCCGTGCGGCGCCTCCTGCCCGTTCAACCCTCAGGCGGGCAGCCGTTCGTACAGTACGCTCGCGGTTTTTTCCCTCCGCAACTGTTCCCGGATTCTAGCCAGCCCACCGTCTCCCGTCAATCGCACTTTCAGGGCATCCAGGGGCTCACGCGATTGCAGCGCCGCCAGTTGCAATTCGTGGTCCAGTTCCTCGTCGCTTACGGTAATGTTTTCTTCCCTTGCAATCCGGTCCAGCAGGATGAAAGTTCTCACCTCGGCTGAGGCGCTTTCCCTCTGTGCCGCACGCAGCCGGACAAAGTCCAGCTTGCGCATCTGTTCGGTGTCCATGCCCTGGGCAGCCAGGGCGCGCAGGCCGCGATCGAGCCGCGCGTCAATCTGCTCCTGCACCAGCGACTCCGGCACCGGAAACGGATACTTCTCCGTCAGTGCGGCAAACAGCCGGTCCTTGGTTTCGCCCTCAACGCTGCGCTTCTTGCGGGCGGCCAGATGCTCGCGGACACGCTCTTCCAAATCCGCAAAGCTCTCATATGCGCCCAGTTCCTTGGCGAATTCGTCATCCATCTCGGGCAGTGTCCGCTTTTTGATGGCCTTCACTTCCACGTCGTAGGCCACGGTCTTACCGGCCAGTTTGGCCTCCGCGTAGTCTGCTGGATAAATGACTTCTGCCTTCAATTCCTGCCCGGGCTTGGCACCCTTGAGGGCGTCGGTGAAGGCTGCTACAGTGTCTTTTCCGCCAATTTCTACGAGGGTATCTTCGCCTGCCACCGGGGCCGCGTCGGCCTCGCCCTCAATCACACCCTTGTAAGTAATCTGTGCCCAGTCGCCGTCGAGTAGCGCCCGATCTTCCTCCACCGGCTCAATCGTGGCGCGCGACTCGCGCAGTTGCGCAAGCTCCGCCTGCACCTCTTCTTCGGTAATCTCCACCGCGGGCTTTGGTACCGTAACGCTTTGGTAACCCCCTATGGAAAACGCGGGCACAAACTCGAATACCGCCTTCACGTGCAGCGGCGCGCCGTCCTCAACTGTCAACTCGGTCACCTGCGGCTGGCCGACAGGCCTGACGCCCAATTCGGAAACCGCCTTGTTGAACCGTTCCGGCAAGAGACCGTCGACTACGTCCTTGCGAATCTCGGTTGCATAGCGCCGCTTGATCACCGACTCCGGCACCTTGCCGGCGCGGAATCCGGGAATCTTTGCATACTTGCGATAATTGCCCACCACCTCGCCATAGGCCTTCGAGACCTCTTCTGCGGGAATGTCCAGAACCAGTTCACGAGTACAGTCCGGATTCAGAACCGGTCCATGCACGTGTTCATGCCCGTCGTGGGTGTGGTCGTGGCCTTCGTGATCGGAGCGATCGTGTGCGTGAGAATGGCTCTCTTGCTCGAGCGCGGCATCGGCCGCTTCAGGGTGGGGGTTGTTTTCGAGGGTATCGGTAGTACTCAACGTTTTGCCTTCCGGGCGCAAACTCCGCGCCGACTTCTATACCAATCCGGTGATCCGTGGTGCCGATTCCTGACCGCAAACCATTTCCTCCCGGTTGCGGTCCGACGGCTCCAGGAACAAAGTGAAGCAATCGGCTGCCGCACGGGCCAAAACCAATGACGCGCAGGAAGGGAGATGCCTCACCCCATGGTAAGAGGGTTTGCTGCAAGGGTCAAACCGCCCAGGGTGCCGTTTGCACGGGAGGGACCCGGAAAGGAACCGTCTAACCGAGTTGATGCGCAATCGGCACTAACCGATTCTTGGCTTTCATCTTTCCGGTTTCATACCTCGCGCATCGACACCGGAGCGACTTCTCGTTGCCATGGGATAACGCAGAGAGATCTTTCCACCGGGTGCTTACCCCAACCACCACCCAACATTCTCACTCGCTTTGTCTCCTTTCCGGGGAAACTGGAGGACTCCTTATGCCGGAATAGGACTGCGAACTGGCTCGAAAGATGCAGAGCGCTAACCCGAAAGATGTGCAAAAATTCGGCTAACTGCGCAAAACTTTGCACATGCTTCTATCCATATACTTGTCAACCGTATTATTTTCATATACTTAAGTTTGGAGATTCAATTGCTATCTACATGAATGTTCGGTGAAGGTCATCGAAGGGGAAAAAACATAGCCAGCAAGATCGTTCTTCCCGCCGGCTCATCGGCACGTCAAAGCCTTCGATCCGATGCAGGTTCCTCTGGCTAACGGTTTTCCAGGTCGATGCGCTTGAACCGTGTCTTTTCAATGTGCGGTCTGAATTTCGACCCAAGGTAGTTGAAAGAAAGCTCAAACTCATCCTCTAGAAAAGATGGATGGCAAAAAAGGGGACTCAATGAAGAAGTTCAGTTCGCTCACGACATTAATTGCTGTTTTCTGTTTGCTTTTTGCCTTTGGCCCTCGTCAGGCCCGTGCCGATTCGTTCACCATGACCCTTACGGGTGTGGGCGGAGCGTCGGCCGGCCCCTACTACATCTACCCCTACGAGTTTACGATCAAGACGCCCAGCACGACTTACACCAATGTCGCGCTCATGTGCATCAACTTTGACCGCGAGATCTACTTTGGTGAGACCTGGACGGCCAATGAATTCACCGCCGCATCTCTCGGAACCAAATACGAAGAGGCTGCCTACCTGTACAGCCTCGCCGCCGCAGGTCCGAACGGAGACGCCGTAGCAGACGCCCAATGGGCCGCGTGGTATTTGTTCGATCCCGGTGCGGGCGACGTTGACCCGGCCGACGGCCATAACATCACTGGCTTGATCACGACCGCAGCGCTCGATGCCAGCGGTTACGGCAACTACGACGTGTACCTGCCCGTGGCTGGTTCGCAGCCCAACGGCGATGGCCTGCCGCAGATCTTTCTCGGCAACGGTGAGCCGCCCAACGAACCAACGCCTGAACCAAGCGCATTCATCCTGCTTGCAACGGGTCTCCTTGGACTGGCTTCTCTCCTGTACTTCAAGAAGCGCGGCGTGCCGGCGGCTGCTCAGTTCTAAGCAGCCTGTCCAAGAACTGGGATTTGCCCACTTCCAACCAGATACAAACGCTCCGTGCCCCATCCATTCGCGTCCTTTGCGGATGGTTGGGAGACCACAAAACCTCAACCGGCCCTCCTTGAACTCGGTATTTGGACAGGTTCGAACAGCCCTCAACGGCACGGAAGCGTCATTGCTCATTCACCTGCGGCCTGCGAACGAATGGTAGGAACCGGGGGTGGGCAGCGCCGCACTGAGCAAAGTGCTTCCGTGCCTCATTGAGGCTAAGCTGCCCGTTCACCGTCAGGCGGACTTCCGCCGCATCCTCGTCCTCCTGACCGTCGTCCCCCCACCAGCACACCGGGCACAGCGCCAGCGCGCCGGCTGTCTCGAGCGTCCTGTATCCGCAGCAGGGGCAACGAAAGCGGGTGAGAACAGTCTCCATCAACTGGATGGACGAACTTCAGGAGCTGCGCGTTTACCGCATTGCGTACTTCAAGCGGTGAGCGTTCGTTTCTTGTCTTCCCTCTGAAATCGAGTGAAATCTTTCCCCTCCATGTCTCTCCAGCCAGCTTAAGAGGCAAATCGTCGCGGGCGAAAAGCCATGCCTCCCTGCGTTCACAGCGTAGAATTGCCGCCGAGGAGAGATTCTTGAAACCTATGTCGTCACTTTTCTCGTTCGCCCTTGCGCCCTGGAGCTATTTGTTTCTCGCTCTTCTGTTCGTCGTCCCACGCCAGTCTGCGGCCCAGCAAGCTCCGCAGCCTCCTTTGCGCGTAGCCATCGTCGGCCTCACGCACGGACACGTTGAGGGTTTTCTCTCCGCACTGCCGCAACACAAAGACGTCGAGCTGGTGGGCATCGTCGATGACGACCCCGCGCTCTTCGCCAAATATCGCAAAAAGTATTCGCTCCCTGAAACCCTTTTCTACCGTAGCGAAGCCAACATGATCGAGCGCACTCACCCGCAGGCCGTGCTCGTCTACACCTCCATCGCCCAGCATCGTCACGCCATCGAAATCGCCGCGCAGTATGGCGTTTCCGTCATGGTCGAAAAGCCGCTGACCATTTCGCTCGCCGACGCGCTTGCCATCCGCGCCACCGCCCGCCATTACAAAATCCATGTCCTGGTCAACTACGAGACCACCTGGTACGCAAGCAACAAGGCGGCCTACGACGAAGTGCATGACGGTCGCATTGGCGCCATCCGCCGCGTCGTTGTCCATGACGGCCACGAGGGACCAAAAGAGATTGGGGTCCCACCGGAGTTCCTCAGTTGGCTCACCGACCCCGCCCAGAACGGCGCCGGCGCCCTCTATGACTTTGGCTGCTACGGCGTAGACCTGATGACCTGGCTGATGCATGGTGAGACGCCGCTCACTGTGACCGCGGTGGTCAACCACGACAAGCCCGAGTTGTATCCGCGCGTCGATGACGACGCCACCATCGTGCTCGCCTATCCCCACGCGCAGGCCGTGATCATGGCCTCGTGGAACTGGCCCTTCGGCCGCAAGGACATGGAAGTCTACGGCGAAACCGGCTACGCCATCACCGTAGGCCCCGACAAACTCCGCCTGCGCCTTCCCCATGAATCCGAGGAGCGAGTTACCACAACCACGCCGCTCGACGGACCCCAGAACAACTCACTCAGTTATCTCGCCGCCTTGCTACGCGGCCAGTTGGAACCCAAGGGCGACTTGACCGCCCTCGACACCAACGTAATCGTCATGCAGATCCTCGACGCCGCCCGCGAATCGGCACGGACGGGCAAGACTGTGCAACTTCGAAAGCTTGAAGACTAGAACGGGACGACCTATCACTCTGATCGAGCCTTCGGAGAGGGTTATTGGGCCTCTAATGGTACGTGCGGATAAGCCTTGAAGTCATTACCACTGGGCCAAGCGATTGTCAGCGGAATTCCGTATCTCTGACGAAGAGCGGAAATGTAATTTCTGTCGGTCTTTGATGGCTCACAGTCAAGGACGAGCCACCAGAAATGAGCCTCTTCATATGATGGATAGTAGTTGTATTCAAATAGCTGGCCGATCGCTTCGCGGATTGCGTGCCTTGTGTCTGATCCATAGCAGATTTTGAGTTCAGCGAGATGGTTTTGCGCCTGGCTTATGAAGGTCAGGTCGATGCGGTTCCTTTCCTGTCTAACCTAGAGCCGGTACCGCAAATTCGGACAGGGGTATAAGTGGGGGTTCTGTTCTTCGGCAGCCTAAGATGGCTGAGAAGAGGAGAGCAGATGAGTAGACGTCCTCGCAGGAACCACACAGCGGTA
>JBEKFD010000193.1:0-9096 GCA_050013495.1 Occallatibacter sp.
TCAAGGGGCCTTTAGTTCTTGAGATCGGCGGGATGGATGGCTTCGATGTCTGTGAAGCGGGCGAAGTCGCGGGTGTTGAAAGTGAGAATGCGCTTGATGCCGTGGACATGCATGGAGGCGACCAGGCGGGCATCGTGGACTTGAACGCCGGAGATGGAGTGGGCAACTAGGAGCCTGCGCCAGATAAGATGCACTGCGGGATCGTCGGGGAGCATTGGGATTTGGTTTTCGATCACTTGCGCCCGCATATCGGCCTCCTGGGGCTTCAGGCCGAAGCCGTTACGATCCAGCGGCCGTGTCAGAACGTTCCAGAACTCGCCGAGATTCTGAGAGGTGTAGCAGGGAAGATCGCCCGAGGCAAGCAGGAGATCTACCGCGCGAATGACAAGCTGCGACTGCGGCGCTGTCCTGATATTCCAGCGAAGAAGCACATTGCTGTCGAGCAGGACCTTCATTTCGAGTCCTATGGATGGTCGCCGTAGATGCCCTCGCGGGTCAGGGCGGAATCTGGCAGATGAGGAAGATTCTCTGCGCCTTTGGCAAGTTCATCCAACATCTTATGGAATCCTTCGACCGTGAGTTGTTTCTCCGGGGCCGGCGGGGAGGGCCGGTAAGCGCGCAAGACCTCAAGGGCGACAGATTCCGGCTCGACTCCACGCCGAGCGGCTTCGGCCGAGTACACGGCAAGAAGCTCCGGATCGAGTTCGATTGTCAGGGTCACGGGGGCCTCCTGCGGTCATTATCGGCCTAAGTGAGCGTAAAACGAAAGCTCGAAATGGGAGCAGGAGACCAAATCGCTCAGATTTCGAGGATTACGGGCATGATCATGGGGCGGCGGCCGGTGGTTTTCTGGATCAAGCGCTTCAGCTCGGCGCGGACTTTTTCTTTGACCATGCCGTAGTCGGATTTCTGCTCGGTGCTCAGGCCGTCGAGGGTCCTGAGGACCAGTTCTTTGGCTTGATCGGTAATATCGGAGCCGCCGAAGCCGCGCATGATCACTTCAGGTTGCTGCTCCACTTTCCCGGTGCGCTTGTTGATGGCCAGCACGGCGAGGACGATGCCGTCTTCGGACAGAATGCGGCGGTCCTTGATGACGAGGTCTTCGACCACATCGATGGACGAGCCGGAGTCGATGAGGACGCGGCCGGAGGTGACCTTGTCTTTCTTGCGGACATTGGTCTTGTCGAGTTCCAATACGTCGCCGTCTTCGATGACGATGGCGTGCTCCACGGCGCCGGTTTCCATGGCGAGGCCGGCGTGGCGAACGAGGTTGCGGTAGTCGCCGTGGACGGGAATGAAGTACTTGGGGCGAACGAGATTGATGAGGAGACGCTGCTCTTCCTGCGCGCCGTGGCCGCTTACGTGGATCAGTCCATTTGAACCGTCGTCGCAGATGACGTTAGCGCCGCGGCGATAGAGGTGGTCGATGACGCGGAAGATGCCCTTCTCGTTGCCGGGAATGATGCGCGAGCTGAGGATCACGGTGTCGCCGGTGTCGATGTGGGCGTGCTTGTGGTTGTCGACAGCGGCGCGGCTCAGCGCGGACATGGGTTCCCCCTGCGTGCCGCTGATGAGGATCATCAGTTGCTCGGGGCTGAAGTCGCGCATTTGGCCGGGATTGATGACCAGGCCGTGGGGGATGTCGATGTAGCCAAGGTCCTGGGCAATCTCAGTCGACTCCATCATGGAGCGGCCGACGATGGCGACCTTGCGGCCGTGCTTTTTGGCCAGCTCAAGCGCGATGCGGATGCGATAGATGGAAGAGGAGAAGCAGGTGAAGAAGAGCTTCTTCTTGGTTTGCGAAAAGACTTCGTCGAGGCGGGGAATGACGGCGCGTTCGCTGGGCGTGTAGCCGGTGCGCTCGACGTTCGTGGAGTCCTGAAGCAGGGCGAGGACGCCGCGTTTGCCGTATTCGGCGAAAGTGTGCAGATCGAAGGCGTGGCCGTCGATGGGGGAGAGATCGATTTTGAAGTCGCCGGTGTGGATGACGACGCCGACGGGCGTTTCAATGGCGAGGGCTACGCAGTCCACCAATGAATGGGTCACGCGGATGGGCTCGATGGTGAAAGGTCCGAGGGTGAACTTCTCCTTGGGCTTGATTTCGATCAATTCGATCTCGTCGAGCAGCTTGTGCTCATCGAGTTTGCCTTCCACGTAGGCCAGGGTGAACTCGGTGCCGTAAACGGGGACCTTGAGTTCAGAAAGGATCCAAGGCAGACCGCCGATGTGGTCTTCGTGGCCGTGGGTGAGGATGATGGCGCGCACGTGCGCCTTGTTCTCAACCAGGTAGGTGATGTCGGGAACCACGATGTCGACGCCGAGGAGCTCCGATTCGGGAAACATGAGGCCGGCATCGATGACGATAATGTCGTCTTCCCAGCGAAGTGCAAGGCAGTTCATGCCGAATTCGCCAAGGCCGCCAAGAGGGATGATTTTAAGGTTTTTCGTTTGCATCTGTCAGTCTTGATGCTACCACCCCCGCCACCCAGGGTGGGCAGGCGCCTGGTGTGCGGCAGACGGCGCTTGCGCGCCACCGGCCTCTGCGGGGAGGGGTTAGTGGTGTGCCGGCATTCACAGGCAGGAATTTGGAACACCGGGCAATTTCCAATTGTGTCTTCGCGGAAACCCAGCCAGGGCCTTGACCGCGTGACTTCGCACTTTGAGGTTCGCGGTCTCCCGCCCTTTCGCCAGAAGAAAGGCGCGACCCAAAGGGTACCCCGATGGGGCACGGAATTGTTACAAGACCAAGCGGGCGGAGACCTGGGATTCATGGAACTATAAATAAGACCTTAGCTTGAAGCTTCTGTGTGGAGAACATTTTGCTCGTATCCAGGACAACTGCACGTGTCACCGTAGGATTGGTTGCCCTGCTGTGCGTCGCGGCGTCCTATTCTCAAATGAAGTTTCCTTTCGAACTGCGCGAGCCGCAATCCAATCTGGAGACTTACTACACTGCGGCAAGCCTCGTTCATGAGCATCGTGGCGAAGAGATTTATGACGGAGCCGACACCGGAGTTGACCCGCAACTCCGCGTCGCCGACAAGGGGAGCATCTTTGGAAGAGAGGCTCTTGCTCACGGAATCCACGATGCAGGGCTGTATGTCTATCCGCCGCTGCTCGCTTACCTGATGGCTCCTCTGGCGGACTTCCCGTTTCCAGAAGCGTCGAGTATCTGGAAGATTTGCAATTGGATAGCCCTTCTGGCAATCGCCGCTTTGCTCACTCGCCTTTTGGGCATGCGCCTTTTGGGACTCGGCGGCCTTTGTGTCGTACTCTTCTTATTCGCCTATCGCCCTACGCTGGAATGCTTTTTCTACGGACAGATCCCCATCATGCTGACACTTCTGGAGGTAGCAGGCATTTTTCTTTGTGCTCGCGGATACAAGGCATCGGGCGCGCTGCTGTTCGCCGTTGCCGCGGCCATCAAGCTGACGCCCGCGATTGTCATCGTGGCATTGATCGCATGGCAAGAATGGAAGACTCTTCGGGCGTTCGCTCTGTGGTGTGCGGGGATTGCTGGCCTGCTCTATCTTCCGGATGGAGGCAGGCTGTTGTCTCACTTCTTCATGCATGTTCTTCCATCCATGTCGTCCGGAATCGTGAATATCGATAACAAGGGTTTAAGCTCATCGGTCCAATTTTGGTGGCTCACCATTCGGCACGAAGGTTCGCCGACCTGGCTGGGCGTCACTGCGAAAATATTTTCCGCGCTGACAGTGATCTATGCAGGCTGGCTCTCACGATCGAAGCCGGACGCGGATAATAGCACCTTTCGGATAGAAGCCCTCGCACTTTTTCTGCTTCTTTCCTGCTGTGTGGCGCCGGTTTCCTGGCGTCACGCTTATGTGTGTTCAGCTCCGGCTCTGGCGATCCTCTTTAAGCGAATGTTGGAGGGCAGAGCTCAAGTAGCGGACGCTATTCTGCTTTCATGTTTTACTCTTTCAATCTCCAGCTTTGGTTTTGCCGCGCTTGCCCGATCCACGGGAAATCCAGTCCTGGCCACATGGGCCAACTGCGCGCCGGCTCTGGGGTTGACGGTCGTGATCCTCGAGCTTCGACGACTGCGAAGAGAAAATCATCGCGACGAATTCCAGGAAGTTACACCGGCACCGATCGTTGCGATGTAGGTCACGCGCCCAACTAAGGAAGCTCTGAGTTGGCCTTCGGCATTCCTTCAGGGGCTAGAGCCCGCATTCATTTTTCGACCCTTACGGCGCGCGACCCCGACCCGGAGGGTGCCCCGGTACCCCGGTCGCGCCCTTTCAAAACATCGGCTTAATCAGAGTTTCCCTAACGATTCATCCGATATGGAGATTTCAGGCGGAGGATCTTGAGCGTCTTCAAGGCCGCGGAACGGATCTTGCTTCGCAACTCCCGGCGCATGTTGGCGCGGTGGATCATGGAATTCTGGCGTTGACGGAAGGCCGCTTCATCGGGTGGACCGTGACGCAAAGCGGTTGCGGCGAGGGAGACGATTGCATCGAACTCCAGTTCCGGCGCGAAATGATTGAGCCAGGCCTGGCGCGCAAGGCGGCCGCGCTCGGCGTTCGATTCGCGATAGGGCTCCAAGAGCTCAGCGAGACGGCGAATATCTCGTTCTGCAATGCGGATAAGGAAGGTATCCCATGGCACATGGGGCGGGAGCGGGTAATCGTCGGAGATGAGAACGGGCGCGATGCCGGCCTGCATGACCTCGAATAGGCGGATGCTGCCGGTACCTGCTCCGCGCGGACAAAGGACGAAGTGCGAGGCTGCGAGCGTCTGCGCGTAGGACTGCTGCCGCTGTTCACGGCCCGGCTGGTCCAGATCCCAATGGTGGTATGCGCTGGTGTCTTCGATCAGAACGTCGGGGCGGTTGAATGCGAGCTTGTAGAGGCGCTTGCGCAGGATCGAAGTGCTGCCGCCCTGGAACGAGAACAGAAGAGATTTGTTTGCCTTTGTGTGAGCGAGGTGGGGGTTTGCAATGCGCCCCCTGGCGGAGACGTAGGACCACGTGAAGACTCGGCCGGCGCGGGTGCTCTTATCGTTGCGCGCGGAGCAGTAGACGCCGGGAAGCAGCGGCAGGTATTCGTCGTCCTCGGAGTAAACTGCGCACTTGTCCGGATGGTTGCGATAGAACGGATGGTCGAGCAGCAGGTGGGGTTCGTGGGTGGGGTTGCCCAGAAACAGGATCAAGTCGGCGGCAGCCGGGTCATCGACGAGAATGTGGCTGCTCTGTGCTCCGCGCAGGCGCATGGGAGTGGTCAGCGCAGATTCCTTCGCGGCGGCAAGATGAACCTTCATGGGTAGATTCATCTTAGCCGCAACAGGACGTAGTTCGACTCATCTTGCTGTTCAGGGCTTGGCGGCGTTGGCTACCAGCATGGACTTGAGGATCTGGTCGGAGACTTCATTGACGGCGGCGGGGGAGTGGGACAGAAACAGCGTGTTGGTCCTGTCGCTCTCGCCGATGGATTTCAGTGTGTCAAAATATTGCGTCACCAGGACGAGCTGCATGACTTCCTTGGATGTGGCGCCTTCGACCGCCTTCTGGAATTGCTCGACCGAAACTTGCAGGCCTTCGATAATGGCCCTGCGTTGATTGGCGATGCCCTGGCCTTGCAGAGCCTTGCTCTCGGCTTCGGCCTCGGCCTTCTTGACTACCAGAATCTTTTCCGCTTCACCGCGGGCGTTTGCGGCAACCTGCTCGCGTTGCGCGGCGTTGATGTCGTTCATCGCGGACTTGACCTTCTGGTCGGGAACGATGTCGGTGACTAGGACGTTGACGATTTCGTAGCCGAATGTCGACATGTCGGCGTCGAGTTCCTGCTTGACGGCTGCGGCGATGGACGATTGCGAAGCGAAGACCTCATCGAGCGTCATGCTGGGGACGTGGCCGAGGATGACTTGCTCGACGTACGACTTGATCTGCGCTACTGGGTCAGAGAGCTTGTAGTATGCGTCGTAAACCTTCTCCGGGCGGACGCGATTCTGCACGGATATGGGGATGGTGACGAAGACATTGTCCTTGGTCTTGGTCTCCATGGTGAGCGATATCTGGTTGACGCGCAGGCTCACGATGCCGGCCACAGTATCGAAGAACGGGCGCTTCCAGTTGAGGCCTGGGTCGGCCACGCGCAGGAACTTGCCGAAGCGTGTGATGACGGCGACCTCCGCGGTGCGGACGGTGAAGAAACTGCTGAGGATAAGGATGAGCAGAATGAAGGCAACGACGGCTAGCGGAACCAGGAACATGACGTCCACGTGTATCCTCCGATGAGCTTGTGAAGGCTGGTGGGAATTATACATCCGGGTTCAGCGCCTGGGATGCCGTGAATTGACCGCGCAGTTCCTCGGCCGGAAGTGAACGGAAAGCGTCGCTCCATCGGAAATCCGTTGCGCGAATTCGGTCGCCCCTACGGGGCTCGGAGGTCTTCTCAGGCTGCTCTCCCAGGGCGGCCCCTTCGCTTTGCTCAGGTTTGCCCTGGGCTATTCTCGACGGCTCCCTCCGGGAGCGGAGGCATCGGAACGGGATTTCAAACGCATTGATGGACAAAATGGCTATTGAACGCCGAGGAGGGCAGCTTGTATTGAGCTTAGTTGTGTTTGGCGGAGAGAATGTACTGGACGTTGGTATAGTAGCCGGCGCTGGTGCGGACTCTTGCGCCGGGTTTATCCACCTCCACGCGAAGGTCGTGGTACTCATTGGTTACGGAGCCGGATGAAACTTCAAACGTCAGGCTGTAATAGGGATTAGCATCGCGATTGGCGGTGTTGAGCTCGCCTAGAATGTCGAGGCCGGTGATCTCGACCAGTCCCCCGGAATGCGCGGCAAGAACCTGCAGTGAAAGGTCGGGGAAGGTGGCCTGGTTCACGTTGGAAATGCCTTTGAGATAGTTCTCGTAATAGAACGGGTCAATGCGGCCTAGCGTGAAGGGATTGACGACGTAGAGGGCCAGATGGGCCTCGCGCAGGCTGTTGTTGAGGCCAACGATGTAGTTGAAGGCCCAGTGCCGTTGCTTGTCGGTTACGTCAACGGAGATAAACGGAAGCATGGGCCATCCGGGGCCGAGGACGAGGGCAATTTTGCGGCCGGGCTGCTTCGCCTCAAACGCGGCAAGCGCGCCAAGCTGATCGATTGACCACTGCAAGCGGGCCGGCTCTTCCCAGTAATGCGCGCCTTTGCCGATGAAATGCAATTCAGAATTGGGATCCTCGAGGCTGGCCCTGAGAAGAGCGCCATCCAAGGTGGAGATGTCGCCCATTTTGAGGCCCTTGTCGGTGAACATGGCGAGCGACGTGGGGTAGGCGAGATGGCCGCCGTTCTGCTTGAGAAACTCGTCAAGCTGCTCGCGCTCGCGGCCGATTGTGTCGATCTCGGCATTGAGGGCGTCGATGACAATGACCACCTGGACGGGGTCGGTATTGGAGCCGCTTGCGTCCACTTCATGCAGGTCGAGGATCTTGCCGGGCTGCTTGTTATCGAGCAGGGTGAAGTCCTCGGGCTTGAGGCCGCTGATGGGGTGACCGAGCTTGTCGGTTACGCGGACGTCGAGGGAGACGCTATGCGGGTCCGCGGGGCCGGGATCGACGGGGACAGCATCGACGCGCGAGGGCTCGGTTTTTGCAGCGGGTGAATTCGAGCCGGCAGTTTGCGCATGGGCCAGGGCGGTTGCGGCGCAGAGAAGAGGCAGGGCGACGCGGGCGAAAATGAAACGGGTTGCCGTGCGACGTTTGTGCATGAAGATTCCTGGATGAAGAGCGCGGGTGGCTTCTACGATCCTACCCCGAGAAAACCTATTGCTTGAACCGTCTACTCCGTTATCTCATCCTTTTTTGGTTCGCAGAGACCTATCTTGTTGCCGAAGGGGTCGAGGAGATTCAACTGGTCGGTTCCCCAGAATGTTTGTGTGATCCCCGGACGCCAGTAGGGATAGTTCTTTGCGCATAACTCGGCGTGGATTTCGCGGACGCCTTCAAAGGTGACTTGAAAGCGGGTCCCGGGCGATCCGTCGCCGTAGTGTTCGGAGAGATGAAGGACCAGGTCGTTGCGGGAGACCTGCATGTAGAGCGGCGCGGTGGGATCGAAGCGGTGCTCCCAGTCGAGATGAAAGCCGGCGTAGTCGAGATAGAATTCGCGCGCTTTCTCGATGGAGAAGATGCGCAGGATGGGGATGACCTGGAGGGCGCGCATGCTCATGAGAGTTAGCGTAACAAGTCTTCGAGCGTTGTGGACAGGTCGGTTTTTTCGTCGCGGTATTTGACGATGACGGGGGCGTAGAGGCTTAGACCCCATTCTTGCCCTTTACCCTTGCTGACGGCGCGGGAGCCGGGGACAACTACCGCGTTTTCGGGAATGATGAGGGGCAGGTCGGCGGTGGCGCGGAGAATTGTACCGTTGACCAGGTCGAAGACGGGAGTGCCGCGGGTGAGGATGGTTCCGGCGGCCAGGACGGCGCCTTTGCGCACGATGGTCCCCTCATAGACGCCTGAGTTTCCGCCGACTAATACGTCGTCTTCAATAACCACGGGGCTGGCGTTGATGGGCTCGAGCACGCCGCCGATCTGGGCGGCTGCGCTGAGGTGGACGCGCTTGCCGATCTGCGCGCAGGAGCCGACCAGCGCGTGGGAGTCGACCATGGTCCCTTCATCGACATATGCGCCCGCGTTGATGTACATCGGCGGCATGCAAACTACGCTGCGGGCAACATACGCGCCGGAACGAATGGACGAGCCGCCGGGTACAACGCGGACTCCGTGGGAAACGCTGAAATGGCGCGCGGGGTAGGTGTGCTTGTCGACAAAGGAGAGTTCGCCGGCTTGGAACTCCTCAAGGGCGCCGAGGCGGAAGCCGAGCAGGATGCCCCGTTTTACCCAGGCGTTGACGCGCCAACCGGTGGGCGCGGCCGGGTCGGGCGAGGCGGACCGGAGTTGGCCGGACTCAAGCGCGCCGCGGAGGGCCAGGAAGGCCGTCATGGCGTCAGGATCGGAGTTGGCGGCCCCTCCGGCAGAAAAATGGCGTTCAATTGACTCTTGAAGAGTGGTAAAAGGCATGGCAGGTTAGATTTTAGCCGACAGCCGAGCGCCAAAAGCTAAACGCCGCCTCCGTCAAGCGGC
>JBEKFD010000194.1:0-9083 GCA_050013495.1 Occallatibacter sp.
CAAATCGTTGCAGAGCAATTTCGATCTCGCTGTCTGAAAAGCGAGGTCCAAACAGAGGCGCAGGGAAGCGCCGGTTGACGACTTCGCCGGCGAGCGAGGCGCGATAGAGAGCCGCTCCCAGGGCGACTCCATCGTCACCAGCCACTGGCTGAACGTAGACTTCATCGAATAGCCCGGAATCCATCAGTTTGCCATTGGCCGTGCAATTGAGGGCAACGCCACCCGCCAAGGCGATGCGACGCAAGCCGGTCTTTTCTGCGAAGTGGCCACACACGTGTAAGACTACCTTCTCCAGGCACTCTTGAAGCGCGGCAGCAACATCCTCGTGATCGGTTGTAACTGGGTCGGTTGGGAGCCTGCGCCGGATCAAGTGTGCGTCGAGATATGCCTGAGTGGCGATGTAACTCTCCCGCTCTTCGCGCGAACGGTTGAGTTTCAAAATCGGAATGCGGAAGGTTCCATCCTCGCGCAGTTCCACGGCCTGCTCAAAGAAAGGCCTGAAGCGAGCGGGGTTGCCGTACGGAGCCAGCCCCATGATCTTGTACTCATCGGAATTGAAGTCGAATCCTAAGTGAAGAGTTACCAGAGAATAGAGAATGCCGATGGAGTCATTGGCGCCGACGGTGCAGAGTCTCTCTAACTTGTCGTCGTGGAAGTCATAAACGCTCAGGCTTTCCACCTCGCCCATGGCATCGTTGACGACAACCAGGCATTCGTCCCACCCGGAGGTGTAAACGGCGCTCGCGGCGTGCGCGAGATGATGCCCGACGGCAAAGACTCTCTCTTCGGGAAAGCCGGGAAGATTGCGGCGCACCTGTTCCAGCAGTGCGCCAAGAGAAAGAACCTGTTCGTAAAGCGCTGCGGAGACTGAGTCCCTCAAATATAGATCACGATAAGGGCCATAATTGAAGCCGTGGGCTATCTCGTCGATTTCTCCGGCCAAAACGCCAGCCTCTTTGAGGCAGTATTCGATTGCGCTGGCGGGAAAGTTTCCCGTGTGCTTTTCCCCGCTGAAACGCTCTTCTTCTGCTGCTGCGACTAACTGGCCATCAATCAGCAACGCGGCCGCCGCATCCATGCCCTGAGCAATGCGGTATTCGCGTTCATCCAGGCCAGGGAACGCGGCCTTCTTGAATGGGACGGCTTTCTCCAGCCCGCTGACGCCTATGACCTTCATTCCTGCCTCGTTGTTGGTTGAGCACGATGCGCTGGCCGCATTGCCTGGCAAGGCAATTCTAGTGGAGTTTGGCTAGAACATCTCTCCATTCTACCGGCAAGAGTATCTGCCTTGCACATGATTCGCGCGGCCTGGCTTGAATGATCCATCGAGGTACCGGCAACGGTATTCAATTCGAAAGCTAGTCAGCCTAATTGCAAGAGTACCCGGCTTTCGTGGGAAATACTGAAATCAATCACCGGGAAGCCGCGGAGAGTTAAAGTAGTTTCGTGGATACTCAACATGGAAGGAAAGACGGAAATGAGCGAGCATGTGACTTTGAAAGCAACCGACGGGCACGAGTTGGACGCATACGTGGCGCTGCCCGAGGGCGAACCTATCGCCGGGCTTGTTGTAGTGCAGGAGATCTTCGGTGTGAACGCGCACATTCGCAGTGTGACTGATGATTATGCGAAGGATGGATTCTTCGCGGTCGCTCCAGCTCTGTTTGATCGCATCGAACGCGGGGTTGAGCTCGACTACGTGGGCGCAGACATGCAGAAGGCCGTAAGCTTTATTCCAAAGCTCGATGTGGAGAAGTCTTTGGCAGACGTGGCGGCTGCGATTGAGTTTGCCGGAATCTCGACGGGGAAGGCAGTAGGCGTGATTGGCTATTGCTACGGAGGAACTCTGGCGTGGCTAGCCGCGGCGCGGTTGCGGCCTGCTGTCGCGGTGGGCTACTACGGAGGCCGGATCTCGAACTATGCGGACGAGAAGCTGACCGCCCCCGTGATGCTGCATTTTGGCAGGCAGGATGCCCACATTCCGGCTGAAGAAGTGGAGAAGATTCAAGCTGCTCATCCTGAAGTTGCCATCTACTGGTACGACGCGGGACATGGCTTCAACTGCGATGCGCGCGGAAGTTACAACAAGAATGCCGCGCATGAAGCTCGAGATCGCTCGTTGAACTTTCTGAAAAAGCACCTGGCATAGAGAATACGAAGCTCTCGCGCCCGGGCACGGCACATACCACATACCGCAGGCTACGGTGCGGCCCAGCGGGAGAAATGCGCGAGGCAAATGAAAGATTTGCCAGCCGGAAGGTTGATCCCGCTTGACCCGCGAAGCAGGCTATTGACTACTTCGCTGATGAGGAAGCGGCTTTCTTTTGCGCGGCCCAGCGTCGCTTGACGGCTTCGGCAATGCGCTTCCGGCCTTCAGGGGAGAGATTTCTCCTTTTCTTCTTTGCGGGCCTGGCTGGCGGGGGCGCCACTTCAACCGCAACCTTCCTGGGCCGGCCTGGCTTCTTCTTAGCCGCCGGCGCACCTGCGCCGATGAGCAAGGCGCGTGCCTTTTGCAATTGGGCAATTTCGCTATCAATGCTTGCCAGAATTTCTGGTAGTGCCATGAGAACCCCCTGATCGGTACAGGCAATTACTTCAGTCGGGCGGTTATTGCAGATTTCAAATTACCAAAGTCCGGAACCGTCGGCCTCAAGTGGCCTTCTACATGAAAAAATGCCGCCAGCCACAATGCCGGTTAGGCTAGACCAATTCAAAATCCGCTCGAATTGCCCACTCGGGAAGAACTGAGTACCTGCTTCCGATACGATACTCGCTTCAATAGTTATGGGCAAACAAAAAGCAATCGCAATCCCGAATTGATTTCGGTGGTAATGCCTTCTATTCTCCAGGCCGCCCACCTTTGATTGCACTTTTCCTGCAATGTATATCAAAGTCTGGAATGAACGGCCTGTGCCTTACATGCTCGAAGATCTTGTCTTTCGCCGGCTTTTGAATTGGGGCAGAGGAGCGGAACTGAGGATCTTCCCTCCCTCCTGAATCACATGCAAATGATTCACGGAAAGATCCTTGAGTTGATCTATCTGGCCGCTCAGCCAGCGAATTTCCACCATGTCCACTTTTTTTGCCTGCTCCAGGCCGAAATGCAGGCGGAGATCGTTTTGCGAGAAGTAACTTCCTCCACTGCGTAACTCTTCCGTCTGCAATAAGGGCTTGGCCGCGTCCGGCGTAGTTGAAGCAGTTACGAGCACTCGACTGCCAATGCCAGAGCGATTTGACTTTACGCCCACCAGTTTGATCTTGACCCAGTTGCGATTGAGAGTTGAATCGCAGCGTAACAGTTGTGGAATGGCATTGATGCAATTGACGGCGACGTCCATCACGCCGTCATTGTTGTAATCGCCAAAAGCACAACCGCGCGCAGGCGCGTTCTCCAGTATTCCTGGGCCGCCCTGACTTGTAACTTCCTCAAACCTTCCATTGCGCAAGTTGCGATAAAGGTATTTATGCTCCGCATACTTCAAGTCGCCCTTGGACCGGTCAACTTCTGGATACACGTGCCCGTTGGACATGAGAATGTCAAGCCAGCCGTCGTTGTCCATATCGAAAAAGCCGACGCCCCAACCCAGCAGACGCGTATTCACACCGAGTCCACCGGGATAGGTTCTATCTTCGAATGTCGCATCGCCCAGGTTGGTATAGAGAGAATCCGTGTCGCCGGCGAAGTTAGTTTTCACCACGTCCATATTGCCGTCGCGGTTGTAATCGCCAATGGAGACGCCCATGCCCGCCTGGGGCTTTGCCTCTGCGGAGAGCGCGGCGCCGGCCTCGATGGCGATATCGCGAAAGGTTCCGTCTTTCTGATTCAGATAAAGCGTTGCCGGAGCAGAGTCGTTGGCGACGTAGATATCCGGCCAGCCGTCATTGTCAAGATCGGAAGCGGCAACGCTCAAGCCATAAGTGCCGACCGCCGTCCACATCCCCGACCTTTCACTTACATCGCTGAAGGTTCCATCCCCGTTATTGTGATAAAGAATGTTTCTGCCGCCGGGCAATCCGGGAGGGCCGCAGGCTACAAGGATTCCCTTGTAAGTGCAGGGGCCATCCTCTGGCTTGGGCGCGGTCTTCAAATCGAAATCTACGTAGTTTGCGACAAATAGGTCGAGGTTCCCATCGCGGTCGAAATCGACAAACGTGCAGCCGGTGTTCCAGCGAATCTTCGGACCCGGCTGGATAAGCCCTGCCTGTTGCGTAACGTCGGTAAAGGTTCCGTTGCCGTTGTTTCGGTAGAGAGCATTCTGACCGTAGTAAGTGACAAAAAGATCGTCGTTGCCGTCGTTGTTATAGTCGCCCACGCAGCAGGCCTGACCCCATCCGGTCTTATGCTCAAGGCCGGAACCGATGGTCACATCCGTAAAGGTGCCATCGCGATTGTTTTTGAACAGGTGGCAATGCGGTTCCTGGCCGGCGGGAAATCCGTCAAGACGCCATCCGTTTACAAGAAAGATATCGAGATAGCCATCGTTGTCGTAGTCGTAGAATGCCAGCCCGCAACCGGTTGTTTCCAGCAAATACTTGTTTGTGAACTCCCCGCCATAAATTGTCTTCACATCGAGGCCGGCCTCTTTAACCACATCGACATAGTTGACACCAAGTGGCGTTCCTTCAAACGGCGACTTTGGGCCGGGCGGCGGCGGAGCCGGCTTTGCATCGTAACTCCGCTCCTGTGGGCCGATGGGCTTTGCAGTTTCGGGTCCCGCCTGCTGGTGCAAGGGAGAAGCAAGCGCGAGAATGTCCGCGAAAGGAAGCACCAGGGCTGTGCTGCTGAGAGAATGGAGGAAGGCGCGGCGTTTCATTGATTGCTGAATCCTCTCGACTTACTGCGTGCCAAGCGCGGTGTTGGATGTGTGAGCAATGTCGGAATGAACGTGGTATGGATCGCTCTCGGTGGATTGTTCCGGATGCTTGCGCAGGTAGTCCAATGAATAGGTTGGCGCGCCGGGGTCGATCCTCTTGGTTGTGTAAAGCGCGGCTTCTTCAGTGGCCTGCTTTTTCATCCCCATTCTGCGATAAAGGATCGACAAATTGTAGTGGGCGGCAAGGTCGTCTGGATCGATGGCCTGGAGCGCCTTGAATTGCTGCATGGCTTCTTCGCTGCGATGCTGCTGATAGTAGGAAATGCCAAGTTCGCGTCGTGCATCGCGCGACTGCGGGAACTGCGCGACCACTTTTTCCAGATCGGCGATCTCAGCTTCGGAATGGCGCTGGCGGCGCTCGACAAGAGCGAGATAATAGAGAGCGCGCGCATCGTCCGGGTGCATGTGGAGAGCTTCTTCAAGCGGGCCGCGTGCTTCATTGTATTTCTCCCACTCAATGTAAGTCAGCCCCACGTTGATATAGCCGTCCTTATAGTCCGGGCGCAACTGGACGACCTGCTGAAACGCACGGATGGCGTCTTCATATTGCAGTTGATCGAGGTAAGCTATGCCGATGTTATTCCAGCGCATCCAGTCTGGATTGTCCGTGGGGAGCGGCGTTGTCGGCGGATTGTCGCCTATGTTGAACGTGCGCGTTTGAGAAGCAATTTCAATTACCGGATATAAGGGATGGTCCTTGCCGAGTACATTGTTGAGGTAACTCTGCCTTAGGTGGCGGTAATCGACTGCCGCCGTGATGGTGATGGGGCTTTTTGCGCCGGGTGGAAGATGAAACTGATACCGGACTAGCGCCGAACGTCCCGATGGGATGGTGTTGTCGTATGCCACGGAATGAATCGTCCACACTTTATGATTGTCGACGAAGTTTCCGGTCAGATCCACGGGGCGGTTAGTAAAGCTATGCGCGCCTCGATCGAGCATTCCATCCGGCTCAAGGAACCCGCTGCGGTAAATCAGAGACCCGACCGCATCCTTCACGGTAACGCTGACAAACGCCTCATAAAGGTCGCGAACTTCCGGAATGAGCGAATGACCGATGTTCTTGTTCTGGATAACTACCGATGCCTCGACGGTTTCGCTCGGTTTAAGAGTTACTGGCGTCGAGCCCAGCGGTGCAATCATCGGCCCTCCGGCAGCATCCTTAAGTGAGAAGATATCCACGTTGAGGAAGTTACCCGCTCTGAGGAATTCGATGGTCTTGTTGAGCTGCTCATCGAAGCCGTAGTAGAAAGGAACCGCGGTGTTTCCGGCAAGCCAGCGATGTGAAACAAAAGTGCCGTGCTTAGCGCCGTATTCAGGCAGCGTGACCGCTGCGCGCTTCATGTGGCATCCCTGGCAACTGGAGAAATCCGTGGTGTAAAAAGTCAACGGATTGCGCTGCGAGAATTTGGATTGCTGCCACTCGTCGTATGCGGTGAACGCGCGAAGGAACTTGTAATCGTTCAGCGGTTCGGGCAGATTTGCCTTGTGGCAGGCGGCGCAGAACTCGGGCGTGTGCAGCAAGTCAGACATGACGGCCTGGGAGTGGCGCCCAGGGTGGCGCAGAATCTGTTCGAACGGCACTTCGCCGGGAATGCGATTTCCCTTTTCATCCACGATGACCGCGGGCACTCCCATCTCCAGACCCGCATTGCCATTGGTGGAAAACGTCCGTTGCACCGAATGGCAAACGGTGCAGGTCAGGCCATCGGAATCCATTGCCGTGCGATCGATTTTGGAGTCTTCTGTAAGTCCGCCGCCCAGCACCGCGATGGGGTTGTGGCAACTGTCGCAATGACGGGCAAAGGCAATGCCGCGGGCTTTGTCGCGCAGCAGAAGGTTGACGCTGGTGCGGTAAAACGGCGTCCGAAATGCGTTGGAGTGCAAGGACTGACGCCACTGCGTGTAGGCTTCCTGGTGGCAGGTTCCGCAATACTCGGCGCTGGGAAACGCGCCCGGCTCAAGAAAGCCTTCCCCTTGCACCTTGATGTTACCTGGGGCGTACGGCTTGTCTTTGCCGTAGTGGAAATTGTAGGTGGCGCTAACTTCGGCGTTCGACGCTTTGCGTGCCGCTTCGTAGTGCTCGGTCGCTCTTGCTTCAAGCTTGGTCAACGCGTCGCGTTGGGCCGGTGTGTCTTCAACGGGGGGCGCACCGGGAAGCGGCGCAGTGTAAGCGGGAGGTGGAGTCTGCGTCGGATTGTTCGCCTGAGCGGGGCTCTGCGCCGCCCACGAATGCACAATCCAAGGTCCAGCCAACACCAGGCAGGCGCAGGACACAAAAGCACCAACAACCTTACTCATACAATCTCCAGCCGGCTCAAGTGCAACGGAATCCCGATCAAAGGTGGCATCCGTCGCAAAGTCACAAAATCAACAGGCAATTGGTCGAACGAAGAGAAGTTGCAACGGCGAATTCCTTGCAAAATCAGACGCCGCAGGGACCGCTCCGGGATTGATGCATCCCTTCCCATTCGTTCTAGCTTTGAGGAAGTGGACTGGGCAATCCTGCATAACTATAGCGCTTTGGCGGGGTGGCTGTACATCCACCCAACGGCTGAGTTGACGGGCCGCAAGCACAGCAATCCGGCGGGCGAAACAGGAGCCGGGATCACTGCGGGGCAGCTTGGCGATGGGCGATGGCCTTCTGGCGTTCGGCCGCGGCTTCCACAGTTTTGCCCTGACGCTCCAGAGCCTTTGCCAGGCCTTCGTGGGCCTCGGCGTAGTCTGCATCAAAGCTCAGAGCCTCGTGATAATCCGCTATCGCTTCATCGACTTTTCCGCTTGCGAGCAACGAGTTCGCCGAATGGGTTGAGACCTCTGCGCGCTGCAGATTCATGTGTTCCCGCATCAGCTCGGCAGCCTTTCGGCGCTCTTCCGTGGCCTCGGCAGGCTGGTTTTGCTTCGCGAAAACCGCGGCGAGCGTCAGGTGTGGATCAGCTTGCAACGGGCTTTGGCGAATGGCTTCTTTCAAGGCCGCAACGGCTTCTGAAAGCTTGTCGAGTTTATTGTCGACGCTGCCTAGCGTGGCCCATCCATCTCCATTCTCGGGACGCAGCTTGAGAGATGCGCTGAGTTCCCGCTCGGCGTCGGCGTAGCGCGCGACCTGCATGTACAGAACGCCTAGCAGATAGGGCGCTTCCGGAGCCGTGGAATTAAGCTTCTCGGCCGTCTCAAGCTCTGGAATCGCGTCCGCGGCGTCATCTTGCATCTTGAGCGCGTAGCCAAGGTTGTAATGCAGCTGCGATGCATCCGGAGATAGCTTCAACGCTGCGCGTAACTGGACAATGGCATCGTCAAGCTGACTTAGCTGAATGTCAGCGACGGCGAGATTCTGATGAGCGACTACGTTGTCCGAATCGAGAGTTATTGCGCGTTGCAGAAATGGAACCGCTTCCTTGGCCCTCTGCGCAAGACAAAGCGCCATGCCGAGATTGGTGAGAGCCTCAGCGCTTGTTGGATTGGCGTCCGCAGCCCGTTGCAGCAATGGGATTGCGTCCTGCACGCGATCGAGCCGTTCGAGCACAAGCCCCAACTGGTAAGCCGCCGAAGTGGATGCCGGATCGAGCTCCGACGCCTGTTGCAGGGCCTGCAGGGCCTGCTCATCCTGGCCTGCCGCGGCCAGTGCCTTGCCTAACTCCAGCGCAATGGTTGGGTCGCGCGGGGCAAGCTGGCTTGCCTTCGATAACTCTTCCAATGCGCCGGCTTGATGCAGCGCCTGCAGGGTCAAACCCAGGCGTAGATGAGCCAGAGCGAAATCGGGACGGGCTCCCACAGCGGCGGTGAACGACAGCTTTGCATTGGGCCAGTCTTCGAGCTGCGCGTAAAGCGTTCCCAGGTCGTTCTCGAGATCCGCATTATGGGGATCGTGCGCTGCGGCTTCCTTCATTCTCCCCATGGCAGCCTTGAGTTGACCTGTTGCCGCGAGGGCGCGAGCATACGAGGCCAGAACCGCAGGCGTCAGTGTATGCTTCGAATCGCGCGAGGCCGCATCGAGTTTTGCAAATAGAGGCAATGCTCTTGCGGGTTGGCCGCTCTGCCCATAGACCAATGCAAGGTTCAGTTGCGCACTGGCATCGCCGGGCTGGATAGCCAATGCGCGCTCCAGTTCGCGAATGCCCTCGTTCATGCGGCCCAGGCGAACCAGCACTGCGCCGAGTGCGCTATGGCCCTGCTCGGCAGCGGGGGCGAGACGGACAACGTTCTGAAAGC
>JBEKFD010000195.1:0-9043 GCA_050013495.1 Occallatibacter sp.
TGGGGGACGCGGGCGGCGAGTTGATCGACACTCGTGAAGGGGCCGTGTTGATTGCGCGCGGAGAGGATGGCTTCGGCTGAGGATTGGCGGAGGCCTTTGACGTAGTTGAGGCCGATGCGGAGGGTGGGGCTGTCATTGGTAGCGCGTCTCTCAGTAGCAATACAGGCCGCGGAGAAATCCGATGAGGGTTCGCGCTTTGTAACAGGGCACGACTTTAGTCGTGCCGCATGAGCCACAAAATTACCCTGGGCTTTAGCCCCTGCTGGGCTACTGTCCGCAACCTCTTCGAGCATGCACAGCCAATCCGAGCGCTGCACATCGATAGGCCGCACGCGTAGCCCGTGCCGCTGGGCATCCTTGATGAGTACGGCGGGCGAGTAGAAGCCCATGGGCTGGTTATTCAGCAGGCCGCAGGTGAAGGCGGCGAGATAGTGAACCTTGAGATAGGCTGAGGCGTAAGCGATCAACGCGAAGCTGGCGGCGTGGGACTCGGGAAATCCATACATGGCGAAGGAGCTTATGCCCTGCACGATGTTGTCCTGTGCTTCAGGGCCGATGCCGTTGCGGGTCATGCCGTCGCGCAGGCGGCCTTCCAGGTCTTTCATGCGCTGCATTGAGCGCCTCATGCCGACGGCGCGGCGGAGCTCTTCGGCTTCCGCGCCCGTGAAGCTGGCCACGGTCATGGCCATGCGCAGAAGCTGCTCCTGAAAGAGCGGTACACCGAGCGTGCGCTTGAGCACGGGTTCGAGCGAGGGATGCGGGTAAGTGACTTCCTCCTTTCCCTGACGGCGGCGCATGTACGGGTGCATCATTTTGCCGACAATGGGGCCGGGGCGGATGATGGCAACCTGCACCACCAGATCGTAAAAACGCACGGGCGCGTTGTGTGGGATGGAGGCCATCTGCGCGCGGCTTTCCACCTGGAACATGCCTACGGTGTCCGCCTTGCACAGCGTCTCGTAGACCAACGGATCTTCAGGCAGTGTGGCCAGGTCGATTTCCTTTTTGTAGTGGCGTGGGATGAGTTCGATGCAGTCTTGCAGAACGGCCATCATGCCCAGGCCGAGTAGGTCAACTTTGATGAGGCCCATGTCGGCGCAGTCTTCCTTGTCCCACTGGATGACGGACCGTCCGGGCATGGACGCGCGTTCGAGGGGGACGACGCGGCTGAGCATGCCGGCGCAGATAACCATGCCGCCGGAGTGCTGGCCGAGATGGCGGGGCAGGTTTTGCATGCGCATGCAGAGGTCGAGATAGCGGGCGATGCGGGGATGGCGCGCATCGAAGCCGGCCTGCTCGAAGTGGCGGGCGAGGGTGTCGTTTTCGCCGCGCCATTCCCAGTGGCCGACGAGACCGGACAGGCGCGCGAGCTGATCTTCCGTGAAGCCGAGCGCCTTGCCAACCTCGCGCGCTGCGGAGCGGCCGCGATAGCTGATGACATTGGCGGTCATGGCCGCGCCGAGCTGGCCGTAGCGCTCGTAGACGTATTGAATGACCTGCTCGCGCTGATCGCCCGAGGGCAGATCGATGTCGATGTCGGGCCATTCGCCGCGGTTTTCACTTAAGAACCGCTCGAAGAGGAGTTCCATGCCGACGGGATCGACGGCGGTGATTTCAAGCGCGTAGCAGACAGCAGAGTTGGCTGCAGAGCCGCGGCCCTGGGCGAGGATGCCGTGCTGCTGGCAGTAGCGGATCAGGTCCCAGACGATTAGGAAGTAGCCGGCGAAACCGAGCTTGGCAATGAGCTTGAGTTCGTGGGCGACCTGGGCGCGGGCTTTGTCAAGAAGTGAGCGCTTTGCCGGCGAGCCGTAGCGTTTGCGGACGCCTTCTTCGACGCGCTTGGCTAAGAAACTATCCATGGTTTCGTTGCCGGGAATGGGGTAGTGCGGGAACTCGTAGCCGAGATTGTCGAGAGTGAATTCGAGACGGTCGCTGACGATGCGGGTGTTGGCGATGGCTTCAGGGATGTCGGCGAACAGGCATTGCATGCAGCGGAGTTGTCGAGAGTTGTTGGGCGAAAGCAGACGGCCTGCGTTGTCGAGCGAGGTATGGTGGCGAATGGTGGTGAGGACATCGAGGATTTCGCGGTCTTTCTCTATGGCGTACTGCACGCCGTTGGTGGCGATGACGGGCAAGCTTAGGGAAGAGGCTATAGTCAGCAGGGATTGATTGCGGCATTCTTCTTCGCGCTGGCCGTGACGCTGTAACTCGAGATAGAGATTGCCGCGGCCATAAATGCAAGTTAGCCTATCGGCTAACTTGCTGGCTTCGGAGTTACCATTTCTTGCTAGTGCGGAGGCGAGCGGGCCTTCATTGCCGCCGGTGAGGCAGATAAGTCCGGCGGAGAATTCTTCTAAGTCCTCAAGGGTTGCGGCGCCTTCGGCTTTGCCGGCTTCGCGCATTTTGAAGCGGGTGATGAGCTGGCATAGATTTTGATAGCCAACTTGCGAGGCGCAGAGTAGGAGGAGGCGCGGCGGTTCGCCTGGGAACTGATGCGGGAGCCAGGCTGGTGGAGTGAGAATGTTGCCGAAGGAACTTACGGCGATCTCCGCGCCGATGTGGGCCCGGACGCCGGTTTTCTTTGCCTGGGTGTGGAAGCGGGCAGCGCCGTAGATGCCGTTGCGGTCGGCGAGGGCGAGGGACGGCATGTCGAGCTCTGCGGCGCGCTCGATGAGGGCTTCGGGTTGGGACGCTCCGGCGAGAAAGCTGAAAGCGCTGGAGGTGTGGAGTTCGATGTAGGGCATAATGATGACAGATGACAGGTTACAGATGACAGATGACAGATTACAGATGGCAGTTTGGCTGGCTAACAGCTAATAACTCCTATTAAGCCAAAACGTGTTGAGTCGGTGGTTTTGAAAGGGCACGGCTTTAGCCGTGCCGCAGAATTCAGAAGAGTTATCGGCTTTAGCCGCCGAGGGAATGAAATTTGCGCAATGAACATTCCCTCAGGGGTTAAAACCCATTGCCATTCTGGCTCATTTCGGCACGACTAAAGTCGTGCCCTGTTACAAAACACTTGTAAGTTCGTACAGAAAGCTATTTGTTCGCAACTCATGAAGTCGTGCCCTGTTACAAAGCTTAATTTGAGACGTGCTTTAGTCCAGTGACTGTGTAGGTCGGTTGTTTCCCAGGTCTCAAACCGAGACCTGGGGCACCCATTCATTCGATGTTGAATTGCAAAGCACGCAGTAGCGAAGTTAGTCGTAGAGGGCTTCTAGCTGCCATTGGTTCTGCGAGCGGTTGTGGACTAACAGGCAGGCTAGCGACGAGCCGGTGCTGGATTCGGCCAGCACGTCCCACTCTTCCGTGTCCCAAGGGTCGGTGGACCACCAGCAGCCGCTGGTGCGCCAGGGGCCGTAGGCGGCGGCTACTTTGAAGCTTAGCTCGCGGTCGCGAAAGGAAATGGGTTTGCTTGATTCGAGTTGTACGCGCACATTAGCAGGCGGACGAATGCGGCGCAGGGCAATGTGAGGACGAGATGGGACTTCTTTGAGCCCGATGGTGGATTTGTATGTCGGAGTCGGGTTGGCGACGGCGAAGCTTTCCATGCGGAAGGCGCCGGGGCGGTGCGTGTCTTCGAGCACGGGCGAGCCTACGCGGTCATCGCCGGCGATGGCTTTTAGTCGGGCGATGGTGACGTCGAGGCGCGAGGGCTCGGGGGTTTGCGGTGCGAAAAGTCCGAGCTGCACTTTGCTCGACCGGCCGGCCTGTGCGCTGAGGGTGAGCGAGAGCACGGCGGACTGCGGTGGGTGCGCTGCGATCTCCAGTTGCAGGAGCTTGAGGAGGAACTTGCGGTCGGTGGTGGCGAGGGCGGGGCAGATGGTGCGTTGGTAGGAGAGGTTGCCATCGAGCTGCATTTCTACGACGAGCGAGGCGAGCGAGAGGGCGTGCGTGGAGGCGCGGGTGGCCAGGCAATCGATCATGCGTGCGCCGATGAAGAGGAGCGAATCGATCTGCTCGACGGGGGTTTCGAAGGCGCAGAACTCGCGGAGGGTGAAGGCAGGCTCGATGGGCTGGAAGGTGTGCGGGAGCGCGCCGCGGGCCAGGTTGCGCCACGCGACGGCCTGCGGGCCGAGACGGGCGACGAGGTCGGACTCGGGCAGGGCGGCCAGATCTGCAAGCGTGCGAATGCCCCAGATGGCGAAGGTTTCGTATGGGTCGGCATCGAGGGCCAACACGGACAGAGGAAGTTTGCTCAATGCAGTTGCTTCGTGGCCAGGCGGGATAACAGTGAGGCCGCGGGTGGTGGCGGCTTTCATGCGGGCGGTGTGGAAATTGGCGCTGATGGCAACATCCGCGCGAAGGCCAGCGGAGGCGAGAGCGTCGCGAAGGCGCTCGGCAAGGGTGTGGGGAGGGCCGAAGAGGCGCTCGGTGCCGGTGATGTCGAGGACGCAGGCGCAAGCGGTGGGATTGTCCACGGATTCGAGGCGCGGGGAGAAGTGGGCGGCGCATTCGAGCAGGACGGCGCGGGCGGCGGCTTCGGTTTCCTCAGAGCGCGCGAGGATGTGCAGTCCGGGGATGGTTTCGGCTTCCAGGCGGGTCATGCCGAGAGCCGCACCTTTGAGACGGGCGGGGCGATTCAGCGAGCAGACAGTCTGCAGGGGCGGGCGGCCATCAAGCACGACGACGGGCTGTACGGCGAGGTCGGTACGCAGGCGCAAAAGGGCCTGGGCGGGGAACTCTTCGGCGTGGACGCAGGCGTAGAGATGGGTTGTCATGCAGTGGCCTCCCTTTGCGCTGCGGTGGTTGCGGACCAGGTGGATGCAGGCAGCTTGCGCTGGCCGGCGAGGTAGGGGGTGAAGCGCTGGCGGCCGGAGCGGACCTGGTAGGTGAAGCCGGCTAGGACGGTCTGGCTGGGTGCTTCTTCTATTTGGCGGGTGCAGTCGAGCACGACGGCGGCGCTGGATTGGGCTAGCGGCTGCTGTGCTAGGACGAGCAGGGAACAGCGGGTGCGGTCGGCGGCCTGGCGGAAACGGAACCAGGTGGCGAGGGGGATTCGGCAGGCGTGCTCGGGCGCGGTGGAGGCTAGGTCGAGGACGATGGCGGCGAATCCGCCGGCCTGGAGGAGGAGGTCGGTGGCGCTCAATGCTTGATCGAGTCGGGCCCAGGGTTTGGCGGTGGGATTTGGAGCCTTCACCACCCCAGCGACAACGACCTGTCGCTGGGGACCCCCGTCTTCCACCCCAGCGACCAAGACCTGTCGCTGGGGACCCCGATCTTCCACCCCAGCGACCAAGACCTGTCGCTGGGGACCCCGGTCTTTGCAGCGGACCCAGAGGAGTTGGCGGAGGGCTACGCCGTTGGCGGCTGCGGATTCGGAGTCGAAGGCGTCGTGAGCGTCCACCCAGGCGCAGACGCGGTCTTCCTGCGTGCGCGCAGCGAGGAAGGCGAGGGCCAGGCTGGTGCGGCCGGAGGACATGGGGCCGGTGATTTCGCTGATGGCTCCGATGGGCAGGCCGCCTTCGAGCAGACGATCGACGGCGGGGATGCCAGTGGGAGCGGTTTCACGGATGGTGCGCGGGACGGGGGTGAGCGCGGCGGGGAAGCGGCGCTCAAGGGAGTGCTCGATCTGGAGGCGGAGGACGGCGGTTGAAGGCATTGCTATATTCGCCTTTTCTTCGCTTAGGATCGCTCGTTTTGGCGTTCTTGTCAAAGTGTGAAGGAAGGTTTGTGGGATGTTCAAGTTCATCAGTTAGTTGGCGCGACTGACCCGCGAGTCAAGGTTCGTGGTATCTCGATTGTGCTGCGGAAAAATGCAGCGAGTTAGCTCCCGCTGCGCGGGAATAGCAAGTTGGCGAGTTAGCGAGATTCTGTAGTATGGAAGCCGATGCCAGGAGGGGTAAGTGCGGCTATTCCGGACGAAGACGGGGTGCGGGGTGGAGCGGGATTGGCGGTACTTCCGCGTCGATGGGGCGGACTGGGATGCGCTGCTGGCCCAGGAGGACTTGCGCGGGACGCTGGAGACGCTGATTGAGGGGCGCGAGTCGACCGCGGGCTTTCATGAGGCGGAGTTACGGGCGCCGATTGGGCGTCAGGAGGTTTGGGCGGCTGGCGTGACCTATTACCGCAGCCGCGGGGCGCGGATGGAGGAGTCTCGAGATGCAGGTGGAGGCAGCTTCTATGACCGGGTGTACTCGGCGGAGCGGCCGGAACTGTTTTTCAAATCGACGGCCAGCCGGACGGTGGGGACGGGCGGGAAGGTGCGTATTCGCGAGGATGCGAAGTGGAGCGTGCCGGAGCCGGAGTTGACGCTCCTGGTGAGCCCTGCTGGGCGGATTACTGGCTACACGATCGGGAATGACATGAGCTCGCGGGATATTGAGGGGGAGAATCCGCTCTACCTGCCGCAGGCTAAAGTGTATAGCGGCAGTTGCGCGCTGGGGCCGGGGATCCTGGTGAGTTCAGAACCGTTGGATATGTCGACGGAGATTGCGATTGAGATTGTGCGCGCGGGTAGTGTGGTGTTTGGAGGCCAAGTGGCGCTGACGGAGTTGAAGCGGGAGCCGCGGACGCTGGTGGAGTATTTGTTCCGGGATAATGAGTTTCCGGATGGCTGCTTCCTGATGACGGGGACGGGGATTGTGCCGGATAGCTCGTTTACGCTGGCGAGCGGGGATCGGATCAGGATTACGATTGAGCCGATCGGGACGCTGGAGAACGAGGTGGCCTGAGGGGCTGAGTTCCTGAGAGTCATTTGCCCATGGCCATAAACTCCCGGATATCGGCGCGGGTGGGCATCGAGGCTTGCGCGCCGCGACGAGTGACGGAGATGGCCGCGGCCAAAGAGGCGATGCGCGCCGCGGCCCAGGGGTGGTTGCCTTCGAGCAGGGCAACGGCAAAGGCGCCGTTGAAGCAATCGCCGGCGCCTACGGTGTCAATGGCTGCAACGTCAAAGGGGTAGACCCAGGCCGAGTTACCGTCGGCGCGCGCCACGTAGGAGCCTTCCGCTCCGCGCTTGAAGACTACGCCTTGGGGACCCTTGTAAAGGAGGCGCTTGGAACCTACTTCGGGGGTGAGCGATTCGCCCAGGTAGAAATCGGCTTCGGTTTCGTTGGGGGTGAACCAGGCGACCTGGCCCCAGATTTCTTCAGGAAGTTCCGCGGCGGGGGCGGGGTCGAGCATGACCGGCACATCGGCTTCGGCGCATAGGAAGAGCAGGTGGCTGACGGTTTCCATGGGAATCTCGAGCTGGCAGAGGACCATGCCGGCGGAGCGGATGAGATCGGCGTGGCGATCGACGAAGGCGGGGTCGACCTGGCCGTTGGCGCCGGGGACGACGACGATGGCGTTTTCGCCGGCTTCAGAGAGAAAGATGGGGGCCAGGCCGGAGGGGCCGGGGGTGGTCTCCATGGCGGCGGTGTTCACTCCGGCAGCGGCGAGATTTTCAAGCAGGGCGGGGCCGTAGACGTCGTCGCCGACCTTGCCGACCATGTACACGGGATAGCCGAGACGGGCGGCGGCGACGGCCTGGTTGGCTCCCTTGCCGCCTGGGGTGGTGGTGAAGCCGGTGCCGATGACGGTTTGGCCGATGCTGGGGATTTGCGGGGTGAGGGTCACCATGTCCATGGTGACGCTGCCGACTACGACGATGGGTTTGGGAGTGGTGGTCAATGCGTCGTCTTGCTCCTTCGGGGAATTTTGAGAATGATGATCAATCAGCCCGGAATTCCCTTGGGGGCTGAAGCCCAGGTCTTTTGATTCACTTGCGTACGGGCTAAAGCCCGTACCCTTAAGCTGATGCTCGAACTCATCAATGCTGCGACCGCGCGAAAGTTTCAATACAGCGGGGCCAGGGCTACGGCGATCAGGCCCAGGGCGAAAAAGATGAACATGTAGAGCAAAAGGCGCTTGGCGACGGGCGGGGCGCCGGCGAATTCGTGCCAGACGAAGACGCCCCAGCAGGCGGAGACCATGGTGGCTCCCTGACCGATGGAGTAGGAAACGGCGGGGCCGACGAGGTGAGCGCCGGAGGCGACGAAGTTGGCGATTGCGCCAGTCGCCCAGATGGCTCCGCCGAGCAGGCCGGCCAAGTGCCAGCGGAGGGGGGCGGCCCAATAGCCGGAGAGGCTGACGGGCGGTTTTCCATCAAGCGGGCTGGCCATGAGCAGCAGGTTGGCGGGAACGGTGGACAGAAGCACGCCAAAGGCGAAGAAGAGCGCAACGGCGTAAGGGCCGACGGGGGCAACGCCGTGGGCTCCGCGGAGGGCGGCGGCTACAAGTGGGTAAAAGGTGCCCATGAGCAGGCCGGCGACCAGTGAGAGGACGATACCGCGGGTGGTGACGGCGCGGGCTGTGGGGCGGAGTTGGCCCTTTCCCTTGGCTTCGCGCTGACGATAGGCTTTGGCGTCTAAGACGATGGCGACCATGACCAGGGCGACCCCGCCGAAGAGCAGCAGGGGATTGCCGACGGGGCGGACCATGTAACTGGAGACAGCGCCTACGATGAGGGCCAGGCCGATGCCGACGGGGAAGGCGACGGCGAGGCCTGCTACGTCAATGGCGGCGACCAGAAGCAGGTTGGCGATGTTGAAGATGACTCCGCCAAAGAAGGCGAAGAGGATGGAGCCGGAGTAGGCTTGGACGATGTCGCGGAGGAAGGGGACGCCGGCTTGGCCATGGCTGCCGGCGGTGAGTCCCCAGAAGATGGAGGCGGCGGCCAGGCCGAGGGCGTAGTCCCAATAGAAAAGCTGGAAGCGATAGCCAGGGCAGAGCTTGAGCGTGTTGGCCCACGATCCCCAGCAGAGCATGGTGAGGATCATGAGCAGGAGCGCGCCCTGGTAGGTTTCGGGAAAAAACATGGTTGGACCCCGAGGCGGAGCTTGTGTGGTGAACTAGGAAACATAAAGCCTGGAGCCGCAAGGGCGCAAATGGCAGTCTTGTTGCCGGGACCGGGAGGCGGCGGCCGTGCGGTCTTCTCAATTAGTCGATCCTGAAAGACCAACAAGACCCTCATAAAACCTGATGAAATGCGGTGTTTGTTGCACTAGAATTTCCCTGAGGGCGCGGCAAATGGCCTGGAAACTGGGGAAAAAGCGATGCG
>JBEKFD010000196.1:0-8980 GCA_050013495.1 Occallatibacter sp.
TCACCGTTACCGGACCCGCAGCCCGCGGCCGCAGGGTCAGGTAGAAGTCGAGGTCGGCCGCATGAAGCCATTTGGATCCGACCTCACCCTGCACGTCGCTCACGGTAACGCGGACTGAGTCGCTGCCCTGGAGTTGAGCCGGATCCTTCACCCCTAAAGTGATTGCGTAAAGGGAGCCTGGGTGCGCTGAGCCGAGCTTAATGGAACGCGCGGAAGGCGTGGCCGCTTGATCGGCTTGGACAAATCGACCGGCGTGAATGGTCGCGCCAATCAACCATGCGGCGATGGATAGGGGAATGATTACCCAACCGTCAACTCGTTGACTTTCTCGCATGAGCCTCATGACTGGACCTCGAATGTTCAACAGCCGGTTCGAAGGGGCCAAACCGGAGACAAACATCCGTGAAGCGACTATATAAGCGCCGGGGCCTCATAGGACACTGCCTGTCGCGATTTTTTGTCCGGGTGCGGAATTGACCGAGCCGGCAGGAAAATGGGGCACTCCCGGCAAGCGGCGGTGTAGCATTAGCTCGATCGCATTGACTCGGTAGAAAGGGGCGTGCATGGCTGCGATGGTGGGCCAATCGCGTCGTAATGGGCTCGCCATGCAAATCCGAGGCATCCTACTTGCGCTGCTTTTGTCCTCTGGCTCATGCCTCGCGCAACCGCCAGCCGGGACGACGCCGGCGAGCGTCGCGCCGCCAACACGCGCGGATTATCTGAAGCTCGCTGCCGAAGTCCAGAATGCGCTGTATAGCGACGTTATCCGCGCATGGTTTCCTCGATCCGTGGATAGTAAGCATGGTGGGTTCCACACCCACTTCACGCGCGACTGGCAGTGGGCGCCAAGCGATGGCAAGTCCTCCGTCATGCAAGGACGCATGACCTGGGTCGCAGCCCAGGTCGTGTTGCGCGACCCGAAGCTGAAAGCAGAGTTTCTGCCCATTGTGCAGCAAGGCGTCTCATATCTGGAAAACGTCATGTGGGACAAACAGGATGGCGGTTTCTTCTGGTTACTCGATGACAACGGCAAAATCACTCCTGAATTCACCGATAGCAAACACCTGTACGGCATTGCATTTTGCATCTATGGATTAGCCGCGGCCTACCAGGCTACGGGCGATGCCTCGGCGCTCGAACTCGCCAAGAAGGCTTTTCTCTGGACCGACCAGCACGCGCATGACTCCGAGCATGGCGGATATTTTGAGTGGCTGGCCCGCGACGGCACACCGATTCAGCCGAATGTTTCCAGCGGACGAGTCGCAATGGGGCCCATCGGCCCTGTCGGCTACAAGTCGATGAACACCCATATTCATTTGCTCGAGGCGTTCACCGAGCTTTACCGCGTCTGGCCTGACCCGGCTCTACGCGCACGCCTTGAAGAAATGCTGTCCATCGTGCGCGACAAGATCTGCGTCGAGCCCGGCGCCATGAATCTCTATTTCACCAACGCCTGGCTGTCAATTCCCGACCTTGACTCCTTCGGCCACGATGTTGAGACGGCCTATCTCATGCTGGAAACCGACGAACTCCTTCATCACCAGTCGAGTGAGAAAACGGAAAGCATGGCGAAAATGCTGGTGGATCACGCTCTTGCCTACGGCTGGGACGCAAGCAACGGCGGTTTTTTTCAGGACGGCACAACCACGGGCAAGCCGGAGAGCAAGCTCAAGGAATGGTGGGTCCAGGCAGAAGGGCTGAATGCTTTGCTTATGATGCACGAGCGATACGGAACGCAGGATCCTATCTATTTCCAAAGGTTCGTGCAGCAGTGGGACTTTATGAAGAACCACACAATCGATCGCCAATTCCACGGCCTGTATAACCTGACCAAGGCGGACGGCACGCCGATCACACGGGACAAGGGCTCCATTTGGAAGGGCGGATACCACGACGGCCGGGCGTTTTGGAATGTGAGTTCGCGCCTCCGCAAACTCGCGGGTGCGGAATAGGCATCCCCTGCACCAGACATTCGTGATCGGCAGGACCCGTTGGGATCCTGGGCGCAATGCGCGGCTTATTGTTACCGGTGCTTGCAGACGAGGCTCCCGTGGGCGTCCAACCCGAGATCCGATCAGGGATTAAGATGGGGGCAGAGATTGCTTTCCTTTTTCTATACTTGAGTTTCCCTCCGATGACCGAAACGGAGTTGAGCGACTGGCATCTGAACTGCCTGCAATCCATGGAGACGCGGTGATGTTTTGGGACGTTTTGATGATCACCGCCTCTTCCGCGCGGCAAGCGGAGCTATACCGCAATGAGCTTCAGCGCCGCGCGACTTTCGGAACGCTGCCGAAGGAGACCCAGTTTCTTGTCATTCCAGATCCGGTCGGCCGAAGGGCAGGAACCGGGGGAGCGACGATCAACGCGCTGGGAGTTTTGGGCAAGAACCGGGAATGGTGGGACGGGCACAAGGCCCTGCTGCTTCACTCCGGTGGCGACTCGCGCCGTTTGCCTCAGTATTCGCCTGGCGGCAAGCTGTTCGGAGTTCTGCCTTCGCGAACGCGGCCCAAGGAGACGACAACCGTTTTTGACGAGACGCTGGCTCTGTCGGCGGCGTGGGCAGAAGGGATTCCCAACGGTTTGCTGGTTGGGTCTGGCGATGTGGTGTTGGGATTCGATGCCAAGCGTGTGCAGTGGGACCGGCCGGGAGTGACCGGCGTCGCTATGCGTCTGGATCCGGAAACGGGGAGCCGTCACGGTGTATATGTTGTTGGAGCCGGGGGCCAGGTCTATACGTTTCTGCAGAAGCCGACACTCGCGGAGGTAAAGGCAGCCGGGGGTGTGCTGGAAGATGGGCGGGTCGCTGTCGATATCGGTTTGTTGCGGTTTGACGCCGCAATGACGGCGGCACTCTCTGAACTGGCAGGATCAGTGCCGTTGCCGGAAGTCGATCTCTACGACCAGATCACGCGCGGCCTGACGGGCCAATGGAAGCCGGAGAGAGATGCCGATCCCTTCTGGCTCATGCTCGCCGGAATTCTGCGACCTACCGAGCGGACAGCGGGATTCCACTGCGCGGTGGTGGAGGGTGAGTTCATCCATGCGGGAACGACGCATTCCTTTCGCAGCCTGGCGGCCGCGTCCGGCGGAGTTCTGGACAGTGTGATTGGCGGCGCATGCGAACGCGGGAATGAAGCGGTGATCCTGGAGTGCGACCTCAGCGGAGCCGTTTACGCCAGCCGCGGCGCAATCCTGCATGGACTCACGGGGCTGAGCGGGCCCGTGGAGGTTCCGGAAGACACGGTCGTTCATCAGTTGCCTGTAGAAGGGGCGTTCGGAGACGGCTGCGTAATCCGGGCGTATGGAGTCGAAGACAACCCGAAACAGACGCTGCCGGGAAGCACATGGTTCAACCAGCCAATTCTCGAGGCGCTGGAACGGCTTCAACTGCGCGGCGAAGAGGTTTGGAACGGACCGGAAGAACCATCATTGTGGAATGCCGCACTGTTTCCGGTAACCACGCCGGACGATGCCTGGGCGAGTGCGCGCTGGATGATGGGCTACGCCAGCGGTTACAACGCGGAGCGCTGGCGCGCGGCGCGGAGAATCTCATTGGCCGAGAGTGCGGGGTGCGCTGACGCCAAGGCCCTGGCCGAAGCGCGCAATCACCGGTTGCAGGGCATCTGGCAGGAAACGGCAGTGGAATTGGCGGAGGCCGGCACTGACTTGCGGCCGCTGCTGGCCAACCTGCCAGGATTGGCGCCGGCTGCGGCTGCGGGACGTTCTCTGCGAACAAAGGCTAAGGCGTTGCGCGAAGGCGGTGGGGAGAACCTGACCTTGGCGGCCAGCCACCTGATGCAGGCGGCGCGATTACTCAGCCGCGCCGGGTCTGACCAGGAGGCTGAATGGGCCGAGAACGATGCCTTCGCCTGCATTCAGGATGCAGTGCGCGATGGCGCCGGAGACTCTGCGGCGCCGGCGCCAACGCCCTGGCAATTCGAACAGGTGCATGTATCTGCCCCGCCGCGAATCGATCTCGGCGGCGGGTGGTCAGATACGCCGCCGTTCTGCTTCGACTGGGGCGGGACGGTGCTCAACTGTGCGCTCGAGATCGACGGGGAGTATCCGATTGAAGCCTTGATCCGGCGCATCGATGAGCCCGTGATCCGCTGCATTGCGGACGGGCAGGGCGCGGCGGCGGAGTACCGAAGCAGCGAAGAGCTGCTGGAGCCGTGCGGGCCGGGATCGGTGTATTCCATTCCGCGAGCGGCATTGCAGTTGCATGGCATTCCGATGAAAGGCCGCAATCTGAGCGAGACTCTGGAGGAACTGGGTGGCGGCCTTGAAATCCGCTGTCAGGTGCGGTTGCCCATCGGCTCGGGGTTGGGCACCAGCAGCATCCTTGCCGCCGCGGTGATTCGCGCGCTGGCAACCATGTCAGGCCGCACCATGGACGATCACGCTCTGTCGCAAGCTGTAATGCAGCTTGAGCAGCGCATGACCACGGGCGGTGGTTGGCAGGACCAGGCAGGTGGAATCTTCCCGGGCGCCAAACTGCTCATTACGGGCCCCGGCCTTCGCCAGCGTATACGTGTGCAGCCGGTGGTGTGGCCGGAGAGCCGGCAACAAGAGTTCTGCGAGCATCTCGTGCTCTACAATACCGGCATTCAGAGGATGGCAAAGGACCTCTTGCGCCAAGTAGTCTCGCGCTATCTGGCCCGGGAAACACCGACCGTCCAGGTGCTGCACAGCATAAAGACGCTGGCCGTTGAAATGGCCTATGCAATGGCCGAAGGAGAGTGGAAGCATCTGGGACGATTGCTCGACCGCCATTGGCAATTGAACCAGGTGCTCGACCCGCACACAACCAATGCACCCATCGCGGCGATCCTCGATCGCGCCCGACCCTGGATCCACGGAGCCAAGCTGGCGGGCGCGGGCGGCGGTGGGTTTCTGTTGCTCATGGCCCGGGACGCAGAAGCGGCGGCGGCGTTGCGCGCGAGCCTAAGCCCGGAACCGGGGCAGAAAAGCGCCTTCGTGCCCTATCGTATCGCGCAAGATGGGCTGCGCATTCGGTCCAGTGACAAGTAGTCCGGTGCAAGTGGACGGCGGAGGCCGCTCATCATACCCGAATTCAAGTTGAACGCATCTAGCGCCAAGTCGATCCGACACGCCGGCCTATTCTTGAAGCAGCCATTGCAATCGTCGCAGGGAGGCAATGAAGATGTTAAAGGGAATCTCGAAATACCTCAGCCCGGAACTCCTCACCGTTCTCTATCAAATGGGGCACGGCGATGAGATTGTTCTTGCCGACGCGCACTTTCCAGGGCACACGGTTGGCCGCCGTGTTCTCCGCGCAGATGGCCTCCCCGTTTCGGCACTTCTCGAGGGAATCATGCCCCTGCTTGAGATTGACTCTTACGCGCCACCCTTGGTGATGATGGAGGTTGTGCCTGGCGACTGGCTGGACCCTGAAGTCGAGTCGGATTATATGCAGATCGTCCGAAAGTATGCGCCTGCGGCTCCGTTGCCTCAGCGCATTCAACGCGAGGCATTCTACGCTCGGGCCAGGGATGCGTTCGCCGTGGTCATGACCGGGGAGTTGCGCAAGTATGGGAACCTTCTGATGAAGAAGGGCGTCACGCCACCCGGCTGAGAGGAATCGTTGCAGGCACGGTTTGCCGGTGATACGCCTGACTGGAGAACCTGAACTCTGACTTTCAGAAAACTAAGCACAAGTCTTTCGGCGATGCAGGCGGTCCCTCAGGGGCTAATGCCCGAGATAATTTTGCTGCATTTGCGGCACGACTGAAGTCGTGCCCTGACACAGTGCTTTCCAAGAAGGCACTTGCGCAGTGGCTCCTGAAAAGCGCTAAACTTCCCAGCACCTAAAACTCCGCGGCTGCGAGAACCGGAGGATAGTCTTCGTGCAGCGGCACTACAGTGTGTGAAGGTGTTGAGGCGGTGAGGAATCTCTCGCGATGCAGGCGGAGAAAATGGTCGACTGTCTCCACGCGGATGCGCAGCGATCCCGACGGTTTGTTCTCGTCGAGATCCTTGAATGCGAAGAAAGGTGTTCCGGAATACTCGAGGATGCGCTCGATCACGTTGTAGATGGGAGCATCGTGGCCGCACTTGAAGCTCGATAACTCAATCGCCGCAAGATTCGGATGGCGCGCAGCAAACTTGGCTGCCCAGATTTTGTGATTGGTGGACGCGGAGTAGCGATTCTTCCACACATCGGAAATGTCCAGTGGACCGGCGATAAAGCCATTGCGCACCTCGTCGCCGAAGAGACGGTCGAGCAGATCTTCTTCCATGGGAAGCGTGCACTGCGAAAAGATGGGGTAGCCGAGCCTCTGAAACTCTTCGAGAATGCCATGGTTCAGTCCGGGATCGTGGTGGTAGGGCCTGCCCAACATGACGATTCCAATCCTACCTTCGCGCTCCAGTTGATCGAGAAGGATGCGTGCCTGGCGCTGGATTCCGGCCTCGAATGCCGCGAGGGTTTCAAGACCAACGCGGACGGCTCGATCGTTTTCGGCGCGCGATAATCCTAGCAGCGGCGTCCAGGCGCGGAAGAGCTGGTCGGCCATGAGTTCTTCCCGATCGAGATTGAGAATCGGATTTACGTATGCGATTCCATGCTCGGCAAAGAGGTCGCGCTCTTTGGTGAACGCTGCCTTTGCTGCTTCCGGAGTAGCGGTTACGGTGGGGCAGGCGCACGATCCCGTGAGGTGCGTGAGTTTTGTTCTCAGCGTGTCATACATCGGGAACCAGATGGCGTTAAGAGGCTTACGCGCATGTTGAGTCTGCAACAGATCGTGCACGTGCGACAGCGCGACTTTCGACGGGAAGCACGGATCGACTGCGCCGCGGCCAGAACCGGCACGGTAGAGTTCCGAGCTTGTCTCTGCGGAGTAGACGATGTTGCCAGCGGGAATTCCAAGGCTCTGAAAGTACCCTTGAAACAGCGGAGCGTAGGTGTATGCGTTCAACACTCTGGGAATGCCGATGCGGAAACTGCCGCGGCGACGGGCAGCCCCAATGCGCTGTCGCGTAGAGGCGCTCTGGAAGAATCCGCGAGCAGACGAAAGCAGATCGGCGACAATGCGCACGTCCACCGGCTGAAAGGCTCGCTTTGCCGCAACCTCCATGAGATTCGGGTTGGCCGCTTTCACCTGGTCCATGCCTTGCTTGATGACGCGCATGATCTCAATGTCTTCGACAGTTCCTTTTTCGCAGGTTGCGAGAATGAGGCGTTGCGCTCCGTGCGCCAGAGGAACTTTGGAGACGGGCCGGCTGAGCTGCACGGGCTTCGGCATCTCGACCGCGGTTCGTGCGCCGTGAGCTGCCTGGATACTGACCAGGGGCTCTGGCTTGGACGCCAACACCGGGAAGGGCAACACATGAGCATGCTGGGCCGGCATTTCATCCGCGCTTACGTCGAGAAATGTCCGAAGGCAATTGTTCTTGCAGTAATTGCAGCGGGTATCTTCGTTGCGCGTGGTGTGGTAGTGAATCTTTCTGACCGCGTCCAGACCGATAAAAGAGGTGCGATGGCCACGACGAAACATGCGCGCCGATTCGAGGGCCGCTCCAATTGCGCCCGACTCGCCACAGTGCTCATGCACTATGATTTCCGGTTCCTTGCCGGACCCGCGAAAGCACCCGCGCAGAAAATCGACTTCAGCTTTGACTACAGCGAGATTCTTCTGCGTGCCTCCCTGCAATACGAATCGGGTACCGTAAGCAGGCAAATTGGGGACGCCTGCCACGTAAAGGAAAACATTTTTGGGAAGAACAGCGGCCAGGGCGGCAAGAATCTCTTCGGCGCGCCAGCCCTGGCGCTGGAAGTTCACAATGTCGCCTTGCAGAAAGACGGCGCAGCCGTAGCCGAATTCCGGCATGGATTGCGCGGTGAAAGCCACTTCGGCGAATTTCGTTGCGGGAACGCCGAATCCCTCGGCAGTGGCCTGCAAAAAATATCCATTGCCGGCGGAGCACTGGGTGTTCAGCTTGAAGTCTTTCACGCGGCCCTGATGGACGAAGATGAGTTTGATGTCCTGGCCGCCGACATCGACTATCACGTGCGGGTCGTCATAGAGATGCATTGCCGACATGGTGTGCGCGACTGTCTCTACCAGGGCCACGTCCGCATGCAGCACATCTTTGAGCATGTCTTTTGCGTAGCCGGTGGTGCCAACGCCGACAATCTCCAGTGCCGCGCCCTGGCCTTCTACTTGCTTGCGCAACTGATCGAAAACGTCGATGGTGTCCTCGATGGGATTGCCGCCGGAGAGCCGGTAAGACTTCACCAGAAGCTCTCCGTCCGTGCGAGTCAACACGGCCTTGGTCGAGGTCGAGCCAGCGTCGAGACCGAGAATGGCACGAACATGCTCTCCGGGCGCGATGCGGCCCGGCTTGAACGGCCTGGGCCGGTATTCATCGAGGAAAGACGCGAGTTCGGCGGGTGAAGATGCGAGACCGCGCGCGCCGCATTGCGCCTTTTCCGCGGCACGGCCATGATCGAGGTACTGGATCAACTTGGAGCGGCCGGCGTAAAAGCCGATGTCCTCGGCTTCGGTCCTCGCGTACTCAACCAGGCCGAGCGCCGCATAGAACTGGGCATTGGCTGGGGTCTTTATGAGGTCTTCGGCGGCGATGCCTTCGGGCAACGCGATGTTGCGGTCTTTCCACATGCGCGGAATGTTTGCCTGCCACGCTTCCTGCATGCCTTTGAGGAATGTGTTGGGCCCGCCAAGCAAGAGCACGTGGGGCAGCAGTGTATTGCCGCGCGTGAGCACACTCAAATTTTGCAGCACAATGGCATCGAAGAGCGAGGCCATTAATTCAATGGGAGGCGTGCCTGCCTTTTGCAGGCCATTGATGTCGGTCTCGGCAAAGACACCACATTTGCCCGCGACTGGATGCAGCTTGATTCCGCGATAGGGCAGGCTGGCCATCTGTTCAGGCGGAATGCACAGCTTGGCGTTGATCTTGTCGAGCACGGCGCCGGTGCCGCCAGCGCATTTGT
>JBEKFD010000197.1:0-8952 GCA_050013495.1 Occallatibacter sp.
GGATGGTGAAGATAAAGGTAGTTGCTGATCCCTTCAAGATCGTCGGCAGCGGCCATGGACCACCGCAACTTCCTCAAGCGCGGATCATCCGGGCTAACCGAGCATCCATCTGTTCCTCATCGAGGAATTCGCCGTGAGCAATCTGATCGATTCCTAATTGCACCTGCGCGGCGAACCAGGACTCGTGGGCGAGCAGACGGTCCACAGCATCGACAACCAACTCTTCCGGGCTGCGGCCGCTGCGGGACGCTAGGCTCAAGAGTTGTTCGGCTTGCCGCTGGGGAAGCTGAAGTTCCATAGCTGAAAGACTAGGCAGCTTCCATTGGACTGTCAAGGTACTGCCAGTTCCCTCAACGTCCGCGTAGAATCGCATCAGGCTCGGCGGCATTCACCCGCCGCATTTACCTATGTCGCGCAACTTCTACATTCTCGCCGCTACGCTGGGGCTCTTCGCGCTGATCTCGGCGGGGATGTCGCTGGTGCCGTCGAGCTTTCAGCCGGGACTGCCGGCGAACGGGTCACTGTGGCGGACGGTGGCCATGTTTCTGCTGCTGTTTGCGCTGGCGGCGGCGCTGATCGGCGTGATGAGCCACTTGTTTGAGCAAGTGGACCGGCGCAGCGAAGAGGCGCGGCAGGCGGCAAGGCGCAAACGCCGGGGCCTGTGAAGCGCCGTTAGCCTAGAATAGAAACAGGGACGCATTCCCGCAGGAATCGAGCAGACGCCGATGTATGAAGTTACCGTGGAGGCCGGGTTTTCCTCCGGCCACTACCTTCGCAACTATAAGGGCAAGTGCGAGAACCCGCACGGGCACAACTACAAGGTGCGCGTGACGCTGGCCGGAGCCGCGCTGGACGAGGCAGGCCTGCTGCTCGACTTCAAGCTGCTCAAGCACGTGATGCGGCCGGTGATCGACCGGCTCGACCACCAGATGCTCAATGATCTGGAGCCCTTCACGGTGCTGAACCCCTCGGCCGAAAACCTAGCCAAGTATTTCTATGACCAGACCAGAGAGCAGCTTGCCGGCATGACGCATGGGCGCGTGCGCGTGAAAGACTGCACCATCTGGGAGACGGACACGACGACGGCTACTTACTACGAGTAGCGGGCGGCTTGCTCTTCTTGGCTGCCTGACGCCGTTTCCAGGACTTGGGCAGTTCATCGCCAGCCATGGGAGGGTTGTCGGCCCCGGTTCTGTTCAGAATTTCGATCGCGCGGCCGACGTCGGCATCGCGCGTGTAGAGTTGAAAGAACTCAATTGTGCGCGTGGCGGCAAGCTTCTCAGCCACAGCAACATTTATGAGTTGATTTAGGGCCACGCCTTCCGCTTTTGCCAAGGCTCTCGCCTCTTCAAGGAGCGTGGGCTGAAGCCGCAAAGCGAAGTTGCTCGTCTTCATTGGAGTCGGATCCTTTCCAGGGCCGCGCCGGGACTCAGCGCCGATATCCCAAACCGCCTTGCAGCCTTCAGAAAATGTCGCGTGTTGAGGGTCACTATCATCTCGGCTCTCCCATAAACGGCAGCCTCCAATACGAATTCGTCATCCGGGTCCACCAACTGCGGCCGCAGCCGATGGAAAACATGCACCGGTTCCCCCAAGGTGCAAAACGCCCTCACGATCTCCATGTTCGCTTGAATATCGATGCTGAACGCTAGATGTTCGGGTCTTGTTAGAACGGCTTCGTATTCCAGGACTAGCGGAACCGAAATGAGCGGCCTGAGCTCTCCGTCCAGAGCCATCCTTAGGAGTTCGCGCGATGCACCTTTTGCACTCCGAACTGCTGCCACGAGGACGGATGTGTCGAACACCGCTCGCATCGTCAGATCATATCACATGCAATATCACTAATTCATCTGGCTGGAGCGGGATTTGAGGTACCTGTCGAAGGGGATTTCGAAGTAGAACAACTCCTGGCCGTCGGCGTCGCGGAGCTTGTGCAGGTGGAGCTTGGCGCCTTTGAGCGGATGGTCGAGCTCGGACACATCGTAAAACAGAAACCCGGCGCGGGTGGTGTGGGGCTCAACGACAAGGGCCTGATACTCGAAGGTGTTGAAGTCTTCCTCGATCTCCTTGTTGCTGGCCTTGGGTTTGAGCTTGATGGCGGGGATCGGACCGGGCATGGGGATTTTGCCGCCCTCGCGCTCCTTGCGGGTCATCAACCGCTCGACATCTTCAGGCTCGGCGGCCGGGATCTTGTCGCCGGCGGCGGTGAGGAAGAGGATGCGCGCGTCGCGCAGGCTGATGGGGCGGTCGCCGTTATTGGTGACGATGAGCCGGATGGGCATGACGCCGTGGCTCAGATAATCCACCTTGAAGAGGGACTCCTTCTCCTTTGTGTCGTAGGGTTCGGCGGCGACGGCCACCTTCTCTTTGTCGTGCACTTCGACGGCCGCGAAGGATGTCGCGGGCGACACGGGCGGCGGAGAATGGTCGCTACCCATGGCCGGCAGCGCCAGCCAGAGCAGGGAGAGCGGAATTGCCCGCAGGGGCCTCATCGTGCTCGACTGTATCATCTTAGGGTTAGACTGCCGTTGGGGAAATTCCGTAACGCATGATTCTGTTTTTCTACAATTCGATGTTGCTTGCGGTGCTGGTGGTGGGGGCGCCGTGGTGGCTGTTTCGCCTGGCAACGACGGAAAAGTATCGCGAGGGGCTGTCGGAGCGGTTGGGAAGGGTGCGGGGGCTTGTGGGTCAGGCGGGACGGCCCCTGATCTGGGTACACGCGGTTTCTGTCGGCGAAGTGCTGGCCGTGAGCCGGCTGGTCAAGACGCTTGACGTCGTGTTTCCGGAGTGTTTTGTTGCTATCTCAACCACCACCCGTACAGGGCAGGCGCTCGCGCGGGAGCGGTTTGGGGCGGATCGCGTGTTCTATTGCCCGCTGGATTTCCCGTGGGCGGTGCGGGCTTATTTGAAGGCGTTGCAGCCTCGCCTGCTGGTGCTGGCGGAGACCGAGTTCTGGCCGAACCTGCTGAGCGGGTGTTTCCGGCGGCGGATTCCAGTGGTGGTGGTGAATGCGCGCGTCTCGGACCGCTCGTGGCCGCGCTACCGGCGGCTGCGCTGGCTGTGGAGGCCATTTCTCAGCCGGCTCAGCCGGGTGCTGGCGCAGAGCGAGACGGATGCGGAGCGATTGAAGGCGATTGGCTGCGATCCGGAGCGGGTTTCGGTTGCGGGAAACCTGAAGTTTGACGTGCGGGTGGCGGCGGAGGCGGAGGCTACGCGGATTCTGAAGGCAATGCGGCAGGACTTGCGCCTGGTGGTGGCCGGGAGCACGCTGGGGGACGAAGAGGCCGCGCTGCTAGACGCGTGGCCGCGGCTTCTGGAGGTTGTTCCAAAGCTGGCGCTGGTGCTGGCGCCGCGGCGTCCGGAGCGATTTGAGGGAGTGGCGGGGCTGGTGGAGAAGTCCGGCAACCGGTGGACGCGACGCTCGGAATGGCGCGGGCAGGATGCGGAGGTGATCGAGCCGCTCAAACCCGGTCAGGTTGTGCTGCTGGATACAATCGGCGAACTGGCCTCGGTGTATTCTCTGGCCACGATCGCGTTTGTGGGCGGCAGCCTGGTTGCGGCGGGCGGGCATAATCCGCTGGAGCCGGCGCAGTTTGCGGTTCCTATCGTCATGGGTCCGCATTACGCCAATTTCCGCGCCATTACAGACGACCTGCGCGCGCGCGACGCGATCCGGATTACCGCAAAGGAGGGGCTGGCTTCGGCTTTGATCGAGTTGCTCGAGGATCGGGCTGCGGCCGAGGCAATGGGCGAGAGGGCGAAGCAGGTCTTCGAGCAGCATGCGGGGGCGACCCAAAGGTGCGTTGAGGCGCTGCGTGAGCTACTCTGCCTTCAACCGAGTTCGGAGCAACTGAGATGAGTAGACGCTCCTCGCGCCCGCTTCTGCTACCGCTGGTTCCAGCCTACCGGCTGGCGCTCTGGCTGCGCGAGCGGCGGCTGGGAACAAGGGGAGAACCGGTGCGGCGGCTGCGATTTCCCGTCGTCAGCATCGGCAACCTGTCGACTGGCGGCGCAGGCAAGACCCCGTTGACCATTGCGCTGGCCAGGGCGCTCACGCGGCGTGACTTGCGCGTGGACGTGCTCTCCCGGGGATACGGACGGAAGGGGCAGGTTACGACGCTGGTCAAGACGGGCGGAAGCGCGGAAGAGTTTGGCGACGAGCCGCTTCTGATTGCTCGAGAGGGAGGCGTTCCCGTATATGTAGCCGACTCACGTTACAACGCTGGGGTTCTGGCCGAAGGGGACGCCGCGGCGATTGCCGTCCTGGGCGAGGAGCAAAAGCCTGTTGTCCACCTGCTTGACGACGGCTTCCAGCACCGCCAGCTTCATCGCGACGTGGATATAGTCCTGCTCGACCGGAGGGATTGGACGGATAGGCTGCTGCCGGCGGGGAATCTCCGTGAGCCGCGGAAGGCCATTCAACGTGCCGGCGTTGTTGCGATTCCGGCGGATGACCAGCAACTGGAGGGGGATTTGCTGGCCTGGGGCTGGCAGGGGCCAGTCTGGCGGTTGCATCGCACGATGGCGGTTCCGGCGATTGACGGGCCTGTTGCTGCGTTTTGCGGCATTGCCCGGCCAGAGCAGTTTTTTGCCGGGCTGGAGGCTGGCGGGCTGCAAGTGGCTGTCCGCAAGGCGTTTGCGGATCACCACAGCTACGATGCGAAGGACCTCGACCGCCTGATGGCCGCTGCTCAGGCGGCAGGAGCCGGGTCGCTGATTACGACGGATAAGGATCTGCTCCGGTTGGGCGGTCTGTCCACTCATATTGAGGACTCTCTGCCGCTGAACACCGCAGGGTTGCGGGTGGAGATTGAGGATGAGGAGCAGATGATCGATGCGCTGCTCGAACGCCTGAAGCTGCATCCGTCGCAGTAGGCTATGCGAGAAAAGGCGCTGTGAGAAAATTGGAGTTTGCACACGCGGTCCAGTTTCGCTTGCTTGTGGTCAGGCTGGGGGCCATGGGCGACATTCTGCACGCGCTGCCAGCGGTGACGGCGCTGCGCCAGGCGCATCCGGGATGGGTGATTGACTGGGTGGTGGAGCCGCGCTGGCGGCCTTTGCTGGCGGCGGATGGTGCAACAGATCCCGCGAATGCGATAACCCGGAGTTCGGCGCGGCCGGTGGTGGATGGGCTCCATCCGGCGCCAACAAGAGATTGGCGAAAGTCCCCGTTGAGTTCGAAGACCCTTCATGAAATCAGGGTTTTGCGTCGGGCGCTGCGGGCCGGCGAGTACGACACAGTGATCGATCTCCAGGGAGCTATCCGGTCGGCGGTGATTGGGCGGATGGCGGGCAGCGGGAGGCTGATTGGCGAGGATATGCCGCGGGAACGAGCTGCGCGCTGGCTGTTTACCGACCGGGTGAAGACCCACGGCGCGCATGTAATTGAGCAGGATTTGGAACTGGCCTCGGCTGTTGCCGGCGACGATCTAAATCCGACTGCGCCCTGGCTGCCGGTGGACCCGGCGGCGGAGGCGTGGGTGAATGGAATTCTGCGGCGAGACGATTCTCGACCCTCCGTGCTCATCAATCCCGGAGCCGGCTGGGGCGCAAAGCGTTGGCCTGCGGAGCGTTATGCGGCTGTGGTAAAGGGTCTGATCGACCGCGGAATGCGCGTGCTCGTAAACGCCGGGCCGGGCGAAGAACCGCTGGCCGAGGCTGTTGTCCAATCGGCGGGCGCGGCAATTCCGCTGAAGTGCACGCTGGAGCAGCTGATCGCGCTTACCCGGCAGGTGGCGCTGGCCATCGCGGGCGACACCGGGCCGCTGCACCTGGCCTGTGCTCTCGGCAGACCAGTCGTGGGCATCTACGGGCCAACGGATCCCAGCCGCAATGGGCCTTTCGGAACCCGGTTCAGGGTGTTGCGCAGCCCGGAGAGCCGCCGCGACCACACCCGGAACGAGGCGCCAGAGGCCGGTCTGATGACCATTACGCCGGAGGACGTGCTGCGGGCCGCGGACGAACTGCTCGGCGAGGAGGCCAGCCAATGAGCCGATTGGACGGCACTCAAAAGCTGGATTGGATCGCGCGCTGGCAGCGTGTGGCCCGGCGCATCCGCGTTCCGCTGGGCTTCGTCACCGCAGTTCTCTACCTATATGAATTGTCCCGGCGCAACCCGCAGCCGGCGGCGGTTGCATGGAGCCTGGCGCTGGTGCTGCCCGGCCTCTGGCTGCGCGGCTATGCGGCTGGATACGTGAAGAAGAATCGCGAGTTGACCATGACCGGCCCCTACGCGCACACGCGTAACCCGCTGTATCTGGGGTCGATGATGATGGCTGCCGGGTTTGCCGTGGCGCTGATGAGCTGGCAGGTGGCGCTGGTGCTGGCAGTTGGCTTTGCCGTCATCTACGTTCCCGTGATTGCCTCGGAGGAGCGGTTCCTGCGCACCACGTTTCCCGGTTTCGTCGCCTATTGCCGGCGCGTTCCGCGGCTGATTCCCCGCTTGACCCCCGCTTCCCAATCGGATGATCAGGCTGGCTCCGGCGCCTTCTCCCTGGCACTCTACTTCAGGCATCGCGAGTACAATGCAGGTATAGGGGCCGCGCTGCTCTATCTCAGCCTGCTCTTCCTGCGGCCGGTTTTCAGCGTACTCGTTCATGCGTTGCGGTGAGCGCTTCCCGCACCAGGTAAGTCAAACCATCAAGGAGTTCCCCGCTGAAGGTGAAGACCCGCAACATTGCAGCATCTTTTTCTTGTTTTCTTGCCTTGGCCGCCGGCTCCGCAGCCCAGCAGGCAGGCACACTTGCGCCGCCGGTCGCCGGTTTCAGTTTCCCTGACAGGCAGACCCTCATCTATGCCGTGGACTGGCGCGTGTTTCCCGCTGGGACCGCGGTCCTGCACTTTGAAGCCAGCGGCAACAGCGAACGCATCACGGCCAACGCCGATACGGTGGGCGCCATCAATCTGCTGTTTCACGTAGCCGACCGGTTTCAATCTACCTTCGACCGGGAAAAAGGCTGCACCAACGAGTTCGACAAGCAGACAGTGGAGGGGCGGCGGCAGATCAACTCCACGCTGAAGCTGGACTACGCCGCCGGGAAGTCGATTCTGGACGAGAAGAACCTGGTTACAGGGCAAACCAAGCACGTAGAGACGCCGATTCCCGGCTGCCTGACAGACCTGTTGACCGGCGTTTACTACGCCTCGTCGCAGCCCATGGAGGTGGGCAAGACCTTCGTCATCCCGGTGGTGGACGCGCTGCACACGGTGCCGGTGACCATGAAGGTGGAAGGCCGCGAGGAGATCAAGACCACCCTCGGCACCTTCAAGACACTGCGCGTGCAGCCCACCGCCGATGCCGGCGTGGTAAAGAACCGCGGCAACATCTGGATCTGGTATACCGACGACGAGCGCCATTTGCCGGTGCAGATGCGCGCACGGCTCTTCTGGGGGACGATCACCTTTCGGCTGACGGGGAACGAAAACAAGTAGGTTTGGTCCCTAAGACTGCGGAGCTCAGGAATCTCTGTGGTTGTAAGTCCTTTAGAAAAGAGCCTATTTTCGCGCTTTTTGCATGTAACCTTATTGTTTTCAAGGGACTGAAAGAAAATGCCGGGAGGGGCACCATTTTTCCCCTTCGCTATGGAACAGGGTGCGGTGCAGATTTGCCTGTTTCGTGCTGCTTTGCCGTCCGGTTTGGGATGCAGATCTCCCTCTCTCGACCGTTCCAAGTCCATTGTGCGCCAAAGGCCGGAAATTATATGCAAAGGATGTGAGAAAAAACTGGCCACCGCTTGCGGTGTAAACTTCTCCTTCGCGCGGGCGCGGTCTACTTCACCGCGCGAACAGGAAAATTCAATGCGCAAAATCTTGTTCGCTCTGTTTCTTGCTCTTCTGATTGCCGCTCCGATTTGTCCCGCTCAAACCGGCCCTGCAAAACGCCCCATGACGTTTGAAGACTTGATGAAGATGAAGCGGCTGGGGGAAACGGCTGTTTCGCCGGATGGCAAATGGCTCGCCTACTCCGTGACCACCGTGGACCTGGAGCAGAACAGCAAGACTCCGGAGCTGTGGCTACAGGCCATCGCAGGCGGCGAGCCGATGAAGCTGGCATTGGCTCAGCGCGGCGACAGCGGGCTGCAGTTTTCGCCGGACGGGAAGCGGATCTTGTTTCTCTCGGCCCGCGACGGCGGCCATCAGCAGGTCTTCATGGCTGATTTCGATTCCGCGACCGGGGCCACTTCGAACCAGAAACGGGTGACCTTCATCTGGGGTGAGGCGGATAACGCGCTGTGGGCTCCGGATGGAAAATCGATCTTGTTTACCTCCGAGGTTTATCCCGATTGCCCAGCGATCCGCTACGACGATTTCGCCTCGGGCGACACGTGCAATATCAATCGCGACGAGGCGCTGGACAAGAGCAAGGTGAAGGCGCAGATTTTCACCTACCTGCTTTACCGGCATTGGAACCACTACACCGGCGACAAGCGCAGCCATCTGATGCAGGTGATGGTGGACGTGCCTCAGGACAATACGGACTACTGGGTGCGCGATTTGACGCCCAACGATGCGCACGATGTTCCGCCGTTTTCAATCATGGGCGGGGGCGGGTTCGACATTTCGCCGGACTCGAAGGAGCTGGCGTTTACTGAGAATATTGATCCCGAGCCGGCGACCAGCGTGAGCGCGAAGATTTTTACTCTGGACCTGACGAATCCGGCGGCCAAGCCTGTTGCGGTGAGCAATTCGGCGGGCGGGAATTTTAATCCGGCGTACTCGCCGGATGGGAAATATCTGGCATGGCGGTCGGAGGCGCGAGCGGGGTACGAAAGCGATAAGTTTCGACTCGTGGTTTACGACCGTGCAGCGAAAACGATCAAGAATCTGCTGCCCAAGTTTGACAACTGGGTGGATGAGTTTGCGTGGAGTCCGGATTCGAAGACAATTTGTTTTGTCTCGGGCGCGCGTGGCTCGGCCCCGATCTTCGAAGTTGGAGTCGACGGCGAGCGTCTC
>JBEKFD010000198.1:0-12978 GCA_050013495.1 Occallatibacter sp.
GCCACCCACACTTGTCACAAAGGGGCTGCTGCCGGGGTAATCGACTGCCAGGGCTTCCTGCTGCGCTATCGTCAGTCCGTTGGTGCCAAAGCAGTCGGTGGAACCCTCGTCGCCCGCGGCCGCAACAAACGTCTGTCCTTGCGCCGTGCCCTGTTCCAGGGCCGCTTCCAGCGTTGGCTCCGTCGACGCTCCCGATCCGAGCGTTGCGCCGGCAAGCTGTGCTTCACATTCCCCATAGCTGCTGCTAACGATGTTGCCGATCTTCTGGTCTACGGCATAGACAATGGAATCGAACGCGCCATAGTTGAGGTTGTTGCCGACATAGACAAAGTTGATGGTGGCCCCCGGAGCCATGGCGCCCGACCACTCGATGTCAATGTCGGATTCCGACTCGTCGCCGTCGGCATAAACGGTGGAGTTGCCCGAATCAGGAACAAGGAACTGGGTTGGATCCTTCACGGGCAGCCCGGCCGCGCTCTCGAATGCCTCAATGTCGCTGGATTCAATGGCCGACTGGCCGACCAGGGTGATGGATTGCCCTTGTCCGTTGATGCTGCTGTTGTAGAGCGGCTTGATGTCGTAGACCGTGGCGATGTCGCCGGGGGCGAAATACACATTGCCCGACTGGCTTGACGTAAATTCAGGCGTGAATGCCGGCTTCACCCGCCCATTACGGTTCACCACGACATGCGATTTGGGCCGGAAATCGTCAAGGTTCCTGATGCCCAGAACAGCAGGCGCCATGGTCGATGGAACACTCAGATCGGTCGACGGCGCAAAATGCTGCGTCCCGTTGATCTTGTAGATGTGCATTTCGGTTGAGAATGCCTGCTCCACTTGGCGCGCGGTTCCGGAGAAGTGGATCGCGTTTCTGCTGCGCGCCACGGAGTCGATCGAGAAGCCCTGCTGCTCAAGCCAACTCTGGGCCTTGCTCAGGTCCGCATCCGCCATTCCAAACCGCGCCGCGAACTGGTCCGGGGTCAGCCACTGATGATAGAGCGGCGACGCCGGATTCTGCTGATCGGCAATCAGCGTCTTCAAGTTGGCTTCCTGCGCAGCCGAGCGATTGAAGACCAGGGTGATGCCGTTCAGCCGCGTGTCCCCTGTGAGCCTGCCTGCATCGAATTGCGGCTGTGCCATGGGGTGCAGCGAGTGCTTCAACACTGTCTGTTCCGCGCTGCTGATTTCGCCGCCGATGCGGGGATTTACCTTTTGCGCGCTCGCAGGCGGAACAATCATGGAACAGGCGGCCAGCAGACCGCATGCCCAGAGAAGTTTTGTTCGTGAATCTGCAGTCATTGTCTTCATTGCCATCCTTCTCGAATTGGGGGAGGTTGAAAGTTTGGACACAATTACCCTCTCAGGCTGCGATCGTTCGATGCACGGCCAAGGGCATTCATACAAGTTGCAGAGGGCAGATGAAGGTGTGCTGGAGATCCGCTACGCTTGCGCAGGCCATAAGCCTCAGGGGTTCGGGTGGGCCCCGATACTCCCCACGAATCTCTCCCTTAGCTTTGACACGGCTTTCGCTGAAAAGTTGCTCAGCTGTCTTTTTTTCAGTGCCGTATCGTAATGCTTCTTGAACGAGACTCGCCGCACGCCACGTTCCTCGTGCCGCCTTAGAGCCGCGTTTGAAGGGTTTGCTGTCAGAGCCGGAAATACACGCCGACCATGGGCTCCGCCGTATGCGTGAATGCACCAGTTGACCCATAGACGGTGCTGAGGTCGGGCGCCTTGTAAAGATTGCCGCGGTATTGCAGCCGCAAACCGATGTGCGGAAGCAAACCCCAATCCAGTCCCGCTCCGTACACGTAGACAGCCTTGTTGGATGAGGTGGTGGAAGTCTGGCCGCTGCTTGGTTCATTGAGCAGCAGCCCCAAGCCAAGAACTCCAAAGGGCCTGAGGTTGCCAATCTTGACCGACGGCACGTAATCCGCGGTCAGTTCGTGTGCATTCGCCTTCACTGTTTGCGCCACGTTGCATGTTGGAACGCTGCTGTTGACAGGGCATATCAACTCGCTATACGTCTGGTCGGCATGGTTGAAGGAGTATGTGCCTTCAAAGCCCACCAGCGTCTTTGCCAGGTACCGCACCTCAATGATTCCGCCCGCTGAATTCGAGGGACTCTGTTGAGCCCCATTCGCCGACGTGGTTCCGCTGAACGCCCCGTAAACGCTCGCCGAGACATCGGTCTTCGACAGACTGTTGACTTCTTTCATTTGCGCGCTTGCCGCGACACTGCCGAGCGCACCCAACCCAACCGCGAGAATTGCAGCCTGCATCCATCTTGTATGCATCACGCCCTCACAATCCGATAGACAAATGATTCCGATCGTAGGCTCTCTGTCGAGGCTACCTCTTGACCCCTTTGACGCAGCCGGGGGCGCTTCGGTTAGAGGCCAACAAAACCGCAACCGGGATGTTGGATGCCAATATGGATGGTTGGTTGCTGGCGGCTCAACCCTGAGTCTCGACCGGAATGGCTTCCTTGGCGCCAAATTCCATATCGTCAAACCTGCGCCACTTGTAAATGGCGATGGACAAAATCCAGCTCACGGCGAAGAGCACGATGATCGCGTAGCCGAGCATGCCGAAGTTTTCGTTCAGCTTGCCGACCAAGCCCCAGAACGTGCCGGTCAGGTGCAACTGCCCCGCCAGCAGGCCGAGCGCCTCGATGCCGCCCACGGCCAGCGCAACCACAACCGAGACCGAGGTGATGGTGATGTTGTAGTAGAGCTTGCGAATGGGCTTGACGAAGGCCCAGCCATAGGCGCCCAGCATGAGGATGTTGTCAGTCGAATCAATCAGCGACATGCCCGCGGCAAAAAGGGCCGGGAAAACCAGGATGGAGGAAAGCGAAAGCCCCTTTGACGCTTCGGCTGCGGAGATGCCGAGCAAACCGATCTCCGTTGCGGTATCGAATCCGAGACCAAACAGAATGCCCAGCGGGTACATGTGCCAACTGGACCGGATCAGATTGAACATGGGGCGGAACAGCCGGGAAAGAAAGCCGCGATTGCCCAGGAGCAGGTCGAAGTCCTCTTCGACGTAGGGTTCGCCGCGCCGGACGCGCAGGAAGCAGGAGCAGACCGATTGCAGCACGATCAGGTTGACGAGGGCGATTCCAAACAGGAACAGCGCCGACACCAGGGTGCCGATGACCCCGCCAATTTCCCGGATGGAGTCAATGCGATGCTGCAATGCAAGGGCAGCACCGGCAATGGCGATGGAGCCCACGATGACAATGGTGGAGTGGCCGAGCGAGAACATCAGCCCCACCGCAACGGGACGCTTGCCCTGCTGCATCAGCTTTCGGGTAACGTTGTCGATGGCGGCAATGTGATCGGCGTCCACAGCGTGGCGCAGGCCAAAGCTGTAAGCAAGGAACGCAGTGCCCAGCAATACGGGAAAGCGGTGGAATGCGACGAATGCCCATCCCCAGGCCGACCCGTTGAACCCTGCCAGCAGAACGTACAAGGCGATGACCTTGGCTTTGGTGCTGCCCGGCTCGTCATTCATCAGGCTCTTTAGGAAGGGTCGCATTGGGATCTCTGCGCTCAGCGTGCATCGATTGTGATGCAAATCTTATGGCTCCAGTGGCACGAATGTAAGAAACGTGCCTCCGGAAATCGTATCGAACCAGCGTAACACGATTTTGGAAACCATGTGTATGCCGCCCGTCACAGGCCTCCCGCGTTGCGCAAATGGCCGCGCTGCGCACACTCAATTCTCAATGTGAATGCGAATGCGCTGCACGCTTCAAGTTGGCGCCGGAGTTGGTGAGCACAAGCTTTCCCAGCTCCACGCCGCGCAAAGCCAGCATGCCGTCGGCCACCGCCTGAAGGTCTTTGCCCCTGCCTTTCATAATGATCACTTCCAGGCAGGAATGGTGATCGAGATGGATGTGCGTGGCCGCCAGAATCATGGCTCCGGCGTGGTGCTGAACTTCGGTCAGCTTCTGCGCGAGATTTGGAGTGTGATGATCGTAAACAATCGTCAAAGTCCCGACCACGGGCTTGTTCGACTCGACCATCTCCGATAGAAGCGCCTCGCGAATCAGATCGCGGATGGCCTCCGAGCGGTTCGCGTATCCGCGCTTGGCGATCAACCGGTCGAACTCCTTCAACAGGTCGTCTTCCAGCGAAACTCCCGTTCTGCTTAGCTGGGTCATGGTATTTCTCCACCCCGATTGTAATTGCACGGGCAAGCCGAAATCAGGCCTGCGTTTTTTCTCCTTGACAGCTTAGGAGTGATCGCGATATTCTCCTAATCAACTTAGGGGGAACTCCTTTGACGGATCAGGCTCAGCTTCTTCCTGGCACTCTCGATCTGCTTATTCTGCGTGCGGTTTCGCTTGGGGCCCTGCATGGATACGGCATTCTGCTGCGCATCGGGCAAATCTCCGGCAATTCACTCTTGATTGAGCAGGGCGCGCTCTATCCAGGCCTATTCAGGCTGGTGCGCCAAGGACTGCTCAAGGCCAGCTGGGGCACTTCAGAGAACAATCGCCGCGCCAAATTCTATGAACTCACGACCGCGGGCCGCAAACGTCTGCGCGAGGAAACCATCAGTTGGAACCTGCTCGCCAACGCCATCGCTACCGCGCTTTCCCAGCAACCGGAAGAGGTTTGATTTCCGCGCAAGGAGAATTGAATGATCGGCACAGTTGAAATGACAATACCAGTCACAGAGGCGAGTCCTCGTCCCAGGGCCAGAATGACAGGCCTCGTTTATCTGATCTATTTTCTGACGGCGATACTCGCGCAGTTCCTCACTGGCCGCGGTCTTGTGGCGGCCGGCAACGCCACCAACCTGATTGCGAGTGGCTGCTACGCGGTCTTGACCGTGCTCTTCTATAGCCTGTTCAAGCCGGTGAACCGGTGGCTGTCACTGCTGGCGGCATTGGTCAGCCTCGGCGGCTGCGTGGTGATGACCCTCGCCATGTTTCCCCGCACGGAAACGCCGGTCAGCCCGCTGTGGTTCTTTGGACCATATTGCCTGCTGATCGGCTACCTGGTCTTCAAGTCCACCTTCCTGCCTCGCCTCCTTGGCGTGTTCATGGCGCTGGCAGGCGTGGGCTGGCTGGCCTTTCTGGCGCCCGCAATTGCCCGTTCTTTAACCCCTTACATTGAAGGCCTCGGCATCTTTGCGGAAGTTTCGCTGATGCTATGGCTGATTGTGAAGGGCGTGAATGTTCAACGATGGAACGAGCGGGCAGGCGCTTAGGAGGAATAACGATGAATTTACTGGCTTACCTTCGTTCTGTTACCGCTGCGGTTCTTCACCCCTCCCAGCTCAACGCCGAGATGCAAGAAGAACTTCGCTCGCACATTGAGCACCGCGCCGACGACCTGGAACGCTCCGGCATGGGCCGAGCCGAGGCGGAACGGCGTGCGCGCATCGAGTTCGGCGGGCGGGAGAAATACAAAGAAGAAATCCACAAGGCCCTGGGCGGAAATTTCATCGAGACGTGCCTGCAGGATGCGCGCTTCAGCCTGCGGCAGTTGCGCAAGTCTCCCGGATTCACGATTGCAGCCGTGTTGACGCTGGCATTGGCCATCGGTGCAAACGCGGTGGTGTTCGGCTTGATGGATGGCCTGATCCTGCGACCGCTGAATGTGCCGCGGCCGGAGAGCCTCTATGGAACTCACTACGGGGACAATCCCGCCTGGCAATCCTATCCCAGCTATCTCGATCTACGCGATCGCAACCACAGCTTCGAAGATCTGGCAGCATTCAACATGGTCCTCGGCGTGGGCCTGGACACGGGCAAGGAGCCGGTCGTCGCCAACGGCTTTGCAACAACAGGGAACTACTTCGATGTACTGGGCGTTCATCCCTACCTTGGCCGCTTCTTTCAAGCATCGGATGAGCGCGGACCCAACAGCGCTCCTTATATGGTGCTGACCTACGCACTTTGGCATAGCCGTTTCCAGGACGACCGAAGCGTGGTGGGCCGCGTTGTACGGCTCGACAAGCATCCTTACACCATCCTTGGAGTAGCGCCGCCAGGTTTCCAGGGAACACTGTTGTTCGTCTCACCCGATTTCTTTATGCCTATCGTGAACCAGGAGCAGTTGGGAATGGAAAGTCTGAACACTCGCGAAACGGAGCATTCGGTATTTGAAGCGTTCGGACATCTCAAGCCGGGAGTCACTCCCGAGCAGGCTGTCGCCGATGTGGATGCAGTCAACGCGTACCTGGTGAAGACCTATCCCAAAGAGTTTGGCCGCAAAAGCACGGTCCTTTCGCGGGAAGGCCTCACGTCTTTCGGCCCGGCGGTTCGCGGATTCGTTTCTGGGTTGATGTTGCTGGCCGGCCTTATTCTGCTGGCCGCATGCGCCAACCTCGGCAGCCTGTTTGCGGCGCGCGCTGCCGACCGTTCGCGGGAAATGGCGCTGCGGCTGGCGCTTGGCTCGAGTCGCAGGCGGATCCTGCGGGGGTTACTGACCGAAGCTGCGCTGATTTCGCTCGCCGGGGGTGGCGTTGGAGTGCTGGGGAGCGTGGCCCTGTTGCGCAAATTGAGCACCTGGCAGCCGATTCCCGGCGCCCCCATCCACCTGCCGGTATCTCCGGACGCAAAACTGTTCTGGTTCGCTCTGGCGCTGGCCCTGGTGAGCGGATTTCTATTCGGTATTGTTCCCGTTCGCCAGGTGCTCAGGGCCAATCCGTATGAGATCGTCAAGGCTGGATCCAGCGCTCGGCTTGGGCGCGGGTTAACGGTCCGCGATGTGCTCCTGGTTGTGCAGATTGCAATTTGCGCCGTGCTTGTGACGTCCTCGATGGTCGCGGTGCGCGGATTGGTGCGCTCGCTACAGAGCAACTTCGGCTTCGATCCGCGCAATACCATGACAGCTGGAGTGAACCTGACAATGGCCGGCTACAGCATGGATAAGGTGCCCGCCATGCAGCGGCGCATGATCGATGCGATGGCAACCATCCACGGCGTAGAAGCAGTGGGGTTGGTGAATGGCTACCCCCCTCTGGTCTATACGGCAGGAACCCGGGCAAACGTGTTCAAAGAAGACGCCAGCGATCTGAAAGCATCGAATGCCGCCCTTATGCCCTTTTCGTACGATGTATCGCCGGGTTACTTCGCCGCGGCCCACACAAGCTTGCTGGCGGGCAGAAGTTTCTCATGGAATGACGACAAGAACGCACCCGCGGTGGCCGTAATCAATCAGGAGTTTGCGAAAAAGATATTTGGCTCAGTTGCAAACGCAGTCGGCAAGAATTTCAAGCTGCAGGACGGAACGCGTGTTCAAGTGGCCGGCATAGTCGAAGACGGAAAGTATATGAGTTTGACCGAAGCCCAGGAACCGGCGATGTTTCTCTCATTTCTGCGATCTCCATCCGCATCGGCGTATCTGGTGGTACGCTCGCAACGCGACCCGGAGGAAATTGCCACAGCCATTCGGAGCAAGGTTCGCGGGCTCGATGCGGGTCTGCCAGTTGACACCCAAACCTGGGGCAACCTGCTGGAAGTGGTAATGTTTCCTTCGCGCATGGCGACCATGGCGCTGGGTGTTATGGGCGTAATGGGCGGGATGCTGTCGATCACCGGCATCTTTGGAATGGCCGCGTACTCAGTCAGCAAGCGGCTGAGAGAACTAGGGATTCGCGTGGCGCTGGGAGCCAAGCGGAAAGAAGTGCTGCAGGCCGCGCTGGGCCGGCCACTGAAATTGCTGGCCTTTGGTTCCGCGGCCGGATTGCTGCTGGGGCTGCTGGCTACGCGGGTGCTGGCCTACATTGTGTACCAGGCTACGCCGCGCGATCCGCTGGTGCTGGCTGGAGTGGTCGTGGCCATGGGGCTGCTCGGCCTGCTGGCTACGTGGATTCCGGCGCAGCGCGCGCTTTCAGTGAATCCGATGGTGCTTCTGCGCGAGGAGTGAAGCGGCTGGCTTAATGAGGCTCGATAGGCTGTTGGGGTTCATTGTTTCCCACCCATTCCGCAGGAAAAAAAGGAATGGATGGGGCACGGAGCCTTGCACGGCTAACCCACACGCCAACTCGGTAAAGCCTTGGGCAGATCGTTGCTTGACCCGCGGTCATTTGACGGGCACCGCCAACCTCAGGCTACTGCCAGGAGTAAGAACCTCCGCCTTGCGCCCAGTCGCGCTATCCTGTCTAGACATCATGACCCGACGGAACCCACTCCCCATCCTCGCCGTCCTCACCGGCGCCGCGCTCTCGATATCCGCTCTTTCCGCAGCACAGGAGGGCCCGAAGCCCGTGATTCCTTACCTCGACGAGCAACCTGTCCGCGCCCAGCACGGCATGGTGGTCAGTGTGCACCACCTGGCCTCCGACGCCGGACTTGAAATCCTGCGCGCCGGCGGAAACGCGGTGGACGCCGCGGTGGCCACCGGATTCGCTCTCGCTGTCGTGCATCCTGCCGCCGGAAACCTGGGCGGAGGGGGGTTCCTGCTGCTGCGCACCCATGACGGTCAGACTACCTTCATCGACTACCGTGAGAAGGCTCCGCTAGCCGCGACGGAGACCATGTACCAGGACGCGCAGGGCAACATCATTCCCGAAGAAAGCCTGCTCTCCAGCGTCATCGGCTACCGCTCCATCGCTACGCCTGGGTCCGTCGCCGGTCTGGCCTATGCAGAGCGAAAGTACGGCAAGCTGGGACTGGCGCGCGTCATGGCTCCGGCCATCAAACTGGCCGCCGGCGGCTTTGTTCTCTCGGCTGAAGAAGCGGAAGAGCTCAGCGACCCCGACCTGGCCAAATTCCCTGAATCGAAGCGCATCTTCCAGCGCGACGGCAACCTCTACAAGGAAGGCGAAACCTTCCGCCAGCCGGAACTGGCCCGCACGCTTGAGCGCATCGCCGCCGACCCGGACGACTTCTATCACGGAAAAATCGCCCGTGAGCTGATCGACCAACTGCACAAAGGCGGCGCGTTGCTTACACCTTCGGGCGGGATCGTGCTGGTCAGCGCGCTGAATATCCTGGAAGGTTTCGACTTGGCCAAGTTGGGCGACCGCTCCGCGACGGCCATTCACCTGATCACCGAAGCCTATCGCCGCGCTTACATGGATCGCGCCGACTACCTGGGCGACCCAGACTACAACACCATCCCCACTGCCGCCCTCACCGCCAAGCCTTACGCCGACGCTTGGCGCGCCACCATCGACGCCAACGCCGCTACGCCTTCCGATTCGCTCGTCCGCCCGGCGGGCTTTCTGCCGCCTGCGCCCTCCACCGCCGGCAAGCGCCGCGTCGAATCGCAGGACACCACCCACTACTCGGTTGTCGACGCGGAAGGAAACGCCGTCTCCGTGACCACCACACTCAATGACAGCTTCGGCTCGCACGTAACCGCCGGCCCGCTGGGATTCCTGCTCAACGACGAGATGGATGACTTCGCCTCCAAGATGGGCGTGCCCAACATGTTTGGTCTTATCCAGGGACCAGCCAACGCCATCGCTCCCGGCAAGCGCCCGCTGAGTTCCATGACGCCCACCATCGTTCTTGAAGACGGCAAGCTCCGCTATGTGCTTGGCTCGCCCGGCGGCGCCCGCATCATCACCACGGTGGCCAACATCTTTCTTTCCGCGGCCGAGGGCGGCCTAAACATCCAGCAGGCCGTGGACGCGCCACGCTTTCATCACCAGTACCAGCCCGACAAGCTATTCCTAGAACCCGGCTTCCCGGCCGAAGTCATTGCTGCTCTCCGCACCCACGGTTACACCCTTGATGTCGAAAGCCGCCATTGGTCGAACGGCGAATGCATCGCCATCGACCCCAAAACCGGCGAACTTGCAGGCGGGCAGGACCGCCGCAGCCACTACGGAAAAGCCGCCGGCTATTGAACCCTTTTTAATGAGTGTTCCTTTTGTGAGTGGCCCATCCGCCTCGGCATGGCAACCCGAAGTTCAGCGCGCCCGAAGTTCTTTCGACAGGGTCAAAAGAATCTGGATCCACGGAAATGCGTTCAAAATTGCTCACTTTTTTGCAGATTTCAACCAAGGTTTGTGTTAGTTCTTGGAATTACAGCGGTTCGAGAGTCCCATAATGGGATGCCCAACCGCCAAAACAGACGGCGATTCAGCCGATCTGTAATTTGTTTTTCCTAACTTGCCTGACTCCAACGGAGCCGTTGCATTCAATGCGGCGAATCTCCTTTCGGGCCATCGGCTTTCCGCTTCACCCTTCTCCAGTCTTGCAGTCACGCAGTGCAAGCCGGCGACCCATCGTCGCCGGCTTGCATTGCGTCTTTCCCATCGCAACGCCCTTCCCTGATTCAGGTCTGTCCCAATCCGGCCCCAAGCGGTCAGCCTTTCCCAACGCCTGAGATATGCACCATCTCACGCAATAGTCCATACGTCGTAACCTGTTCAAAAAAATGAGACAATCAGAGCAGTGACCGGCTCGCGCCAAGGGCTTGCCGGATGCCGGAGATCCCCCGACCATGCTGCGAGTGCTCTCAACGCTTCTGTTCCTCAACCAGCGCCTGCACCCTGGGCTGCTGGAACTGGCCGAACGTTCCGGCGCGCAGGGGGTTGAGATTTTTGCCGCCCGGCAGCACTTTGACTACTCCAGCCGCGAGCATATCGCCGAGCTCGGTTCCTGGTTTCGCTCCAATGCCCTTCAGCCGTTCTCCATGCACGCGCCCATGTTCCCCGACCGCGAGATGGGCCGCGCCGGCGCACCCCCCGTCAACCTGCTGCACCCGGAGAAGGCCCGCCGCATCGACGCCATGGACGAAATCAAGCGCGCCCTCGAATGCGCTGAGGTTATACCCTTCACCAACCTGGTCTTGCACCTCGGCGAGCGGACGGACGGCTGGTCGCAGCGGTCCATTGAGTACGCGATCAACGCCCTGGAACACCTGGGTGCCTTCGCCCATCCGCTCGGCGTGCGCCTGCTGGTGGAAAACCTGACCAGCGAGCCCACCACTCCCGAGCACCTCCTGACCATCCTCGATCTGGGACACCAGGGCAACGTCGGCATCTGCCTGGATCTTGGGCATGCGCACATCACCGTGGGCGTGGCAAGCGCCATCGCCACGCTCTGCACCCGCATCGTGAGCCTGCACGTCCACGACAATCATGCCGTCAAGGACGAGCACCTTTGGCCAGGTGACGGTAACATCGACTGGCCTGCCGCCGTGAAGGACCTTAAAGCATTGCCTACACCCCCGGCCGCAGTCCTTGAAATCCACCAATCCTTCGGAGACGACGCGCACGCGCTCCCCGCCCGCATCGAGAAGGCCTTCGCGGTGCTCGACTGAAGAATTGAGGGATCGGCCTCGCCGTACCTTCGGTTTCGGTTCAGGCGTTGAAGAAGTAGCTCCAAATAAAAACAACAGTCATCAGCAAAAGCATGACAACGCTGAAGACCGTCGTATAGGTATAAGTCCAGTTGGTTTCTGAATCGAGTGTATTGTTCTTCTCCGGATGACGGGGATCGTAGCGGATAGTGAACGTATCGCCCCGCTGAACCTTGTCAGGCGAGTTGATGATTCCCTCATAGCTCTTGCCCTTCACTGTATATCGAAAAGTGACGACGTAGGGCAGAACCCGGATCGGTCCCCCTCCCTCCAGCGGAGTTGAAGTGGAACGCCATGAAACCGGGGTGGAGCATGCAATCACGTCCGCGTCGCCTTCCACCCAGCCGGGATGGAAGAGCCCGCTGCCCAGAATCGCATTCAGGTCGCGGCTCTTGCTGCGACGCTCGCGCATCAGAACTCCGGCGCCGATTTCTACTGGTTCGCCCACTGTGAAAACTTCCGATCTTCGAGATTGAATCTTCGACGATGCTAGCTCTAGCAGCGAGCGTCGGCAATACCACTGTGGGGTAAGGGTCGAATGGCCCTGGAGTGCCATGCGCCGGCGGCGCGTCTGCACCTACTTCACGGCGCAGGTATAACTCGAAGCGTCCTTCAGGTCGCCGCTTCCCTTGTACACGGCCGCTTGGGGATAGGCGCAGATGGGCTGCGCAAATGAATCGCCTTTGCCGGCCCCGGTTGCATCGGTATTTCCCCGTGCAATCACCTGCTCGGGGGCGATTCCCTTCTCCACCCATTGTTCGAGCGCTGTTGTAATATTGTGGGCCGCGGCGTCCGGAGCGGCGCTGAAGGCGGGCGCGAACTGTCCAAACTCCGCAGGCCCGGGACCGCGGTAGCAGTGCTGCATTCCCGGCACCAGGAAGAGACGCACGAATTGCTCGGTTTCTTCGTGCCCCACGGTGTGCTCTACGCTGTTGTAGTAGTCGATCGTGGCCAGAGGCGAACTCGCCGCGTCGTTCCATCCTTGATAGAGAATCAGCTTGCCGCCGCGCGCTTTGAAGGACCGCAGATCCGGATTCACCGCGTCCAAAGCCGCTGCCGTCTTCTCCTGGGCTGCCTTCAAATCCCTGTCCAGATTAAAGCTCTTGGGCTCCCAGCTCGGATTGGCGTACACCAGATTGCGAAAATAACCTTCCGACAACACGGCCGCCGCGTTAGCGCCCGGCTTAACTCCGGTAATCCACACCGGCCATCCGTTGCCGCCCAGTTCCCCGCCGGGCAGCAACCCATGATAGACGAGGCTTCCGTCCTTGAGATACGAACTAGCATAAAGCGCCTTCACGCTGCCGGCCTGCGCCGGGGTCAGGCAGGCGTCTGTCTCCGGGCCCTTGCAAACCAGTGCGTCCGGAGAGAAATGGCAAGCGCGCGGGTCGGCCAGAAACGCCCCCGGCTCGTTCGCGTGGCACGCTGCGAGAACGGCCTGGTTGAGGGCCGGAACCTTGCTCGCGGGGAGGTAGTTCTCCGGGCTCGACTGAAGCTCCGCGGCAATTTGTGCAAATCTGCTGAACAAGCTGGTCCAGTTGTAGCCAGGTGCGCCGGCAAGAATTCCGTCGTAATCGCCGGGAAACCGCTGTGCCTCCATCAGGGCTTCACGCCCGCCATCGGAGCAACCAGTGAAGTAGCTGTGCTGCGCGGCGCCCGAATAAAACGACTGCACCACTGTTTTGCTCAGCTCCGT
>JBEKFD010000199.1:0-8853 GCA_050013495.1 Occallatibacter sp.
ACCTTATCCGCGACCTCGCTGATGGCGCTGAGCACAATCACAGGAACGCCGGCTTGCTCGGCCTTCATGATCTTGCAGAGGTCGCGTCCGAATATGCCCGGCAGCACCAGGTCCAAAATGACTGCAGACTGCCCGCCCGAGCGAAATGCATCCAGCCCCGCCTGCCCATCGCCACACACCGTAACGCTGTAACCCTGCTCGCGGAAAAGCCTGTGCAGAATCTTCTGGATGTGCGGATCGTCTTCGATGACCAGAATCTGCGTCCGCACAGCCTGGGTATGCGCATCCACTCCACCGAATTCCATTGCTACCTTCTCGCTTTGCAACATACCGTAATTGTCACCTAATTGCTGTCTCGCTGAAATCGAAAGCCGTCGAAAATGACAAAGCAGTGACAATTGCCTGACAAAATCGAATCAATCATACCTCGATTCGCAAATCTTAACTGAACCGGTGAAAGAAGAGCATGGTCGGCAGCGCCACAGAGAATTAAACCCCTGCGCAAATGAGATGGTCAGCCGATTGCCGAAGTCAGTGCTGGCTCTGCTTTGCGCGTGCGCCGCGCCAATAGAGTATGAGGCCCAGCAACACTGAAGCGGCAGTACCGGCAACCAGCTTCAGTTCAAAACCAAGTTTATCGGCAGAATCCCCCGGAGGCACGAGCGACACAAGAATACCGATCAGCACAACAACAAACCCCAGGCCACCGGCGATCCATACGCCAAAAGCTCCGCCAGGCACCAGGATGGCCTGCGGATTCTCGCTGCGATCTTTGCGACCGGCCAGTTTGATCACGGCTGCAAACATGTAGAGAAACGGAATAAAATAGAGAATGATCGCGGCGTCGATAAGAAACTGGTAAGCGCCGCGCGTGGTCTCGTTGATCTGGCTCCCCAGCAGAATTGCGCCGGACACCAGAGCCTGTACCAGGATGGAGATGTACGGAGTCTTCCAGCGGGGATGAATCTTGCCGAACGCCGCGGGCAGATAGCGGTCGATTCCAACAACAAACGGAACGCGCGCGATGCCGGCCACAGTACTGCCCACGCCGCCTGCGTTGCCTACCGTGACCAGGATGGCGGCAAGAATTCCAAGGAAGCCGACTCGCAGTGCGATCGATCCAATGGTGATGGCATGGAATACCCCGCTTTGCGGATCGAGATCGGCGGCGGGCACAAGCGCGAGAATGGCGAAGGTGCCGGCAATATACATCAGCGCGATCAGCGCGCCTGCGCCAAACACTGCTCGCGGCAAGGTACGGCGCGGATTGCGCACCTCTTCGCTCATGGCGGAGACCAGTTCAAGCCCGGTGAATGCAAACGCAATCTGCGACCAGAAATTGACTGTGTCCCAGTTCCACGCCGGCATCATGTTTTGCATCGTAAAGTGGGTTGCCGACCCGTAGCGCCAGCAAACAATTGCGGCGATGCCCACCAGCATCAGCAGCGGCAGATACGTCCCCACACCGCCGGCATTCTGCAGCCACTTGCCGATGTTGAGCCCGATAATATTGAGCACAACCGAAACCACAAGCAGCCCCAAAGACACCGCCATCAGGAAGGTCCGGTCCTGGGCCAGTTGAGCGCCACGCCCGCCGATAATGTACGCGCTCATGGAAGCGCTGGCGAGAAGCAGGCCGGGGAAATAGAAGACGGTGTAGATCCAGTAAGTCCATCCAGCGACAAAGCCGTGAAAGGGACCGAAGGCCTCGCGCGACCAGACATACAGTCCGCCCTCCTCAGGAAACCGCGATGAAAGCTCGTTGATCACCAGCGCGCCGGGCACGAAGAAGAACACGGCCGCGAGCACCCACAGGCTGATGGACGACGTCCCGTTATGTCCGGCGGCGGCGATCCAGCGAGGACCGAGCACCGTGGCAATGTTGAACAGGAGCACATCCCAGAAGCCCATGGTCTTGCGCAGTTGGGATTTGGTGTCAAGCGAAGCGGGCGCTGGAATCGTCATGAATTCCCCAGGACTCTGAATGATACTCAAACCGCATTGGGGAATCATAATCGACCCGATTCAATGAGCGCTTTAGACTCCGTAAAGACACATCGGCGCAAGCGCACTCTTAATGGAAACTAATCTCTTCACCTCCGCCGCCGATAACTTCATCAACAAGCCGATTGGTTTCTTCAAGCCGAACGAGCAAACCTCGCCCCTAACGATGAATCTGCCGTTCGTGCGCAATGGTAATCAGGAGTTTCGCAATGTCGAGTTCGGCCCTGGCTTATGCCCCAACCGCCGCCAAACCGTTGTCCATCGCCATCATTGGCCCGGACGACTCTCGACGCGCGGCAATTGCGATTGCCTTGAGCCAAAGCGATGAAGGGTCAGTGTACGGCTCGGTTCGGCCCGGCGCAGGCCGCGCCATCGAGGAGTTTTGTTCTTACCCTCTTGACCTGGATGAATTGCCACGCATGCTCGCGCAAATGTTCGACGTGATGTTCATTGACCTGGGCAGCGACACTGAACACGCGCTGAACCTGGTGCACAGCCTCAGCGAAAACAATTCTGCAACGGTCATGGTGTATTCCGCGCAGGCCGGCCGCGACCTGGTGATCCGCTGCATGCGTGCGGGTGCGCGCGAGTTTCTCAATCTTCCCCTCGCTCCCGGCGAAATGGCCGGCGCCTTGGCTCGCGTGCCGGTACGCGATCCCTCGCTGAGCCAGGCGGCGGCTCCCACCAGGAAGCTGATGGTGTTTCTGGGCTCCAAAGGCGGTTGCGGAGTGACCACCATTGCCACCAGTTTTGCAGTTTCGCTGGCGCAGGATTCCGGACAAAGCACATTGCTTATCGACCTCGGCCTGCCGCTCGGAGACGCCGCGCTTCACCTGGGAATGGTGTGCGACTACTCGACCACGAACGCTCTCGAGGACTGGAACCGCCTGGATGCAAGCTTTCTCCGCTCCCTGGTGGGAAACCACGATTCAGGACTTTCGGTGCTGTCGGCTCCGGGGGAGTTCCCCAGAACGGAGGCGACAACGCAGGCCATTAATCGGCTGCTGGCCGTGGCTCGCCAAAACTTCCAAAACGTCATTGTGGATATCGGGTCGCGTATGGACCTGATGGGGTCGGCGCTGTTCGATCATTCGACCCACCTATACCTTGTATCGCAAGTGGGAATCTCGGAAATGAGAAATGCAAATCGGCTCCTGACCCAGTTCTTCTCGCGCTTCGGCAAACTCCAGGTCGTACTGAATCGGCATAAATCGCACGCGCTGGGATTCAGCGATGAGCAGGTTGCGAAAGTACTCACTCGGCGCGTCCAATGGAAGATTCCCGATGAGGACACGACCGGCATGCGCGCCAGGCGAGCCATCTCCGATCTCGCGCTGGAGGAGTCGGCGATCTCAAAGCCGATCCGGCAGATGGCGAGGGCAGAGTGCGGACTCCCCGCACTCGAAGAGAAGAAAAGAACATTCAGCCTCTTTGGACAAAAACAAGAGCGTATTGCATAATTCCGCTTCGGGGAAAGACACGCCTTTGGCGGTTGCGGAAGAACTCGATAGAAGCCGCAAATTCACTCCCGCGCTTTCACCAGCTCCTTGTCCTGTGCGGCCGCCTTGTTCGTTTCCACTTCGCGCACCACCAGGTGGTCGAACCATGTGAACTTCAGAATGAGCGACGTTCCGAGAATGATTCCCAGCGCCAGGGCTGCGCGCTTGAACTCCTGAATTACGACGTAAAGAGGCAGCGCTACCAGCGCAACCTGCCAGACGATGCCCACGACGATATTGAACATGTCGCGGAAGAAATCCTTGTTGCGCTGGAAGCCGGGATCTTCTGCCAGAACCATCTTCAGCACAGGTCCCCAGAATCCCCATGGGCGCACGCGGCGGTAGAAATCCTTGAGCACGGCATCATCCTCAGGCTTGGTGAGCAGGGTGCCCAGCAGGCAGCCAATCAACGAAATTCCCACCACGACCGGAAAGATGATGACAACGTCCATGTTGATCGAATACGTCGCCAGCATGTGCTGCACAAACGGTATCTGCGCTACCAGCGGCGGCATGCCCAGCGCGGAGGCGATGCCTGTAATCATGCCCCAGAAATACCCGTATCCGTTAAAGCGCCACCAGTACCATTTCAGGACATTGGACGCCGTGTAACCGCCCCACAATCCTGAGACAATCCACACCACCACGGCATTCACTGAAGTGACCTTCCAGCCGATCGCCACGCCGATCACCACCACCGCGAACGATGCCAGATAGCTGAGCCGGACATAAGTCTTGGGCGAAGCGTGAGGATTGATGAAGCGTTTGTAAATGTCGTTGACAAAGTACGGCGGCGCCGCATTCACCGTGGCGGCAAAATTCGACATGAATGCTGCCAGCAGGCCGGCGATCAAAAAACCCAGCAGCCCCACCGGAACGAATCGCCCCAATGCGTAAGGCAGCACCAGTTCGAAGTCCATGTTGGTTCCCATGGCGCGCAGGTTGGGGCCGTAGAAGGCCGCCGCCAGCACAGTGAGACCCATGACCAAAACGTAGCGCGGCGGCGTGAGCACAATATTCACCCATGCAGACATCATCGACGCTTCGCGGGGGTCCTTCGCCGAAAGCACGCGCTGCATATCGTAGTTGGGCGCGGGGCCGGCTGCGGAGATGGGAATGCCCTTGAACAGCAGCATGACAACGAAAAATCCGAACAGCCCGTATCCATCCTGCGCGACTTTATCCGTGGCCGCGGGAAGCAGCGTGGACCAATCCAGGTTCAAATGCCAGCCAAAGAAGATATTGTCCCATCCGGCGGGGACCACGCGATGCAGCATCTCTGGCGCCACCTTGCGCATGGCGATGATGCCCACCGAGAACGATGCAATCGAGAGAATGAAGAACTGCACCACCTCGGTAATCACCACGCTGATCATGCCGCCCTTGATGACGTAGATCGCGGTAATGGCAATCAGAATCAGCGCGTATTCATTGGCGGAAAGATGCCAGGGCAAAAACGTCTGCGCAAATTTTCCGATGCCCTTGAACGCATAGCTGAAGAATCCAATGATGCTGACAAACGCGTAGATGACCACGATGAGGTGCGACAACTGCGCGCCCCGCCCGGTGCCGAAGCGGGTCTTGATCCACTCCGCTCCCGTCATCACCTTGGAGCGGCGCAGCCACGCGGAAAGATAGACCATGAGAAATATCTGGTTGAACGTGGGCCACAGCCACGGAATCCAAACACTCTTCAGGCCGTAGACAAACATCCACGAAACCAGCAGCATGGTGCCGCTGATGTCGAACATGCCCGATGCGTTGGAAATGCCGAGCATGTACCAGGGCATCGTGTTGCCGCCCAAAAAGTAGTTCTGCATGCTCTGCGAAGCGCGGTGAGAAACCCAGTAGCCGATCACCACCGTGCTCAGCAGGTAAGCCACGATGATGGCGATGTCAATTCCGTGGAGGTGCATTCAATCCCTCGATTCAGGCCACTCGGACACCGTCTATCCGCGCCGCGAATAGTTCATGCCCACGCTGTGGCCGATGAAAGCCAGCGCCGCAACAGGCGCTTCAAGCGGGAGTCCAATTTGCCGGCAATTCTCCGCTCGCGCGCTGTCAACGCATTTCACACTTCCCGGGTCCCTCAATGCTGGAGTTTCCCGCGGCTCTCAACCATGCAGTTAGCTAGTTCAATTCTCCAGCCAACAAGAACACCAGCGCGGCTTGCCAGTTGATGCAAATCTCATTGCTTGCATACGAACCTGTCTGATCGGCATAGACCTTCGCTGGAGGCAAATCTCTGGGTAGATTCTTCAGTACCGCATCCTGGCGTCCTGCGTCGGGGCCTCCGGAAAGCAAGCCCGGCCACGCCTTGCCTGTTGCGCCGCTGGGACGATGATGCGGGTGCTGAAACGGATTCTCTCCCACCTGCGTGACCCAGGAAAGCGAAAACGTGTTGCGGCCAAGCAGATAATGCAGATTGTCGCACGCCGCATCGGTGAAACTCGCGGCGGGAGAAAACACGTTGGCGATCAGCAGATACATCCCATAGCCGGCCGCAGTGCCATTCGAGCCCCACCCGTAATCCGACGTTTTCATACTGGTGTGGTAAGCATTGGCGCGCGTCCGCTCGACGACAGCCTTGGCAGCAGCCAGGGTCCGCTGGCGGATCGCTTCAACAGCTTTGGAGTCTGCGTTCTTTTGATGGGAGAGCGCGTAGGACCAAAGGGCCATCGGCGCCACCTGGCTCCAGCTTTCCGCCGGAGGCGAGTCCAAGGTGTGCAGAAACTGCGCGTAATTCTGAATCAAATAGTCGTTGAAAGTGGTTTCGCCGGTGGTGCGCGCGAGCTCCGCCGCAGCCCACAGGCGCTCATCGCCACAGTTGCGATCGCCGTACTCACCCGTCGAGACGCCGGGCGGGTTGCGAAAGGTCACATTGGGATTATTCTCTGCCCACTCAAAGGCGCGGCGGGCGGCTCGCAGCGCCTGCTCTGCGAACTTCGCATCAAACGGCTTGTAGACGCGGGCAGCAATCGCGGCCACGGCAGCCAGGTCGGCTGTCGCGCAGGTGCTCTTATAGGGCGCCGCGCCCGTTCCAATCACCACGCTGGGCAGGGTGTCGTCCTGCGGCGCAATAAACCCGGAAAAGTGCGCGCTGGTCTGCTTGTGCCACACCCCGCCGTCCTCGTCCTGCATCTTCAGCATCCACTCCAGGTTCCAGCGCGCCTCATTCAAAATGTCGGGGGTTCGGTTGCCTGTCTCCGGAATCTTCAACTGGATATTTTTGAGTCTGGGTCCGTAGATTTCCCATGCCCAAAGCAGCGTGCCGGTCGAGATGCTTGAGTTCACCTCATAGCGCCCGTAGTCGCCGGCGTCGTGCCAGCCGCCAACGTTATTGCGTTCGCCCGCTTTGCCAGAGGAGGGGTGAAACTCGCCGTGCAGGTGGCACGCCGGATGGCTGAAGCCGGGAAACTCCGGCCCCATGTCCACCGCCGTCCCGCAGCGCTGCCCATAAAAGCCGCGCATGGCCATGTAGTATGGGCGCTCGTAGACGTTACTGCCCAGGGTGAAGTTCCAACTGCGGCCCACGCCAGCCACGTCAAGGTAGTAGGTCCCCGGCTTTGAAAACCCGGAAAACTCCGCCGCCTGCATCTGATCGCCCGTGTCCACGTCTGGCTGAGGGGCGGTTAGATTCCCGCGAAAGACAACCACTCCGTCGCTTGATCGCTTGAGTTCGAAACTCTTGCCCATTGCGCTGACCAAAGCTACCTTGGGTCCATTCAGCGGATAGCCCACCTGGTCCACTTTGATGGCCGTGGTTGGCGTTTCTGCTCCAAAGCCACGCACCGGAGGGGCGACGAAAAGAGCGGCCAGCGCAGCCAGGAGCAGCAACTCGCGTACGGATCGTGAACCGAGCGGCGACAGGAACAGAGAACTTGCCATGCTTTCCGTTTTGCCTCACGCAAACGATCAGGACCAGAGCAAACCACGGGCGAAGTGTCTCACACTGACCCGCCCATCCGGCAGTGATCCCGGACACAACGAACGAATTCCCGATTTCGCTTGCGCAGATACTTTTGCACACTCACGCAACAATGCGCAAATGGAATCCCGTCTTCAGGAAATATCGCAAACAGTTCTACAAAATCGATTGATTAGGATTTGCGCGGGAGACTATACTTGCGAGACGTTTTAGAGCAAGGAAGCAGGCGCGATGAAATTCGGATACTTCGACGATCAAAATCGCGAGTACGTGATAACGCAACCAGATACCCCGCTGCCGTGGATCAACTACCTGGGCTGCCAGGCTTACTTCGGCACCATCTCGAATACGGCGGGCGGCTACTCGTTCTATCGCGACGCTCGGCTGCGGCGGCTCACGCGCTACCGCTATAACAACGTGCCGCTGGATTTCGGCGGGCGATACATCTACCTTCGCGACAACGAGTCGAACGAATTCTGGTCGCCAAGCTGGCAGCCGACTCGCAACGAACTGACCGACTATACCTGCCGCCATGGCATGGGCTACACGGTCATCGGGTCGTCGTTTGAGGGCATCGAAGCACACACCCGCTACTTCGTTCCGCTCGATGAAAACTTGGAGATCTGGCAGCTCACGGTGACCAACCGCCGCGCCACAAAGGCCACGCTGTCCGGATTCGCCAGCATCGAGTTCTGCCTGTGGGATGCGCAGGACGACGCCACCAACTTCCAGCGCAACTTCAATACCGGCCAGGTTGAAGTGGAAGAGGGCGTCATCTATCACAAGACCGAGTACCGCGAGCGCCGCAACCACTTCGCGTATTTCGCCTGCTCCGAGCCGGGCCGATTCGACACACAGCGCGAGTCATTTCTTGGCCGCTACCGCGCCTGGGACAAACCGGCAACGGTCGAAGCGGGCGAGCTCACCAATTCCATCGCGCACGGCTGGTCGCCCATCGGCGCGCACCAAGTGAAGCTTGAGCTCGAGCCGGGAGAGACGCGCCAGGTTGTGTTTGTGCTGGGCTACCACGAAAATCCGGTTGACCAGAAATTCGATCCGCCCGGCTCGCAGACCATCAACAAGAAAACTGTCAAGCCGGTCATCGCCAAGTATCTCGACAACCGGGAAGCCGATGCTGCTTTCGAACGGCTCCGTGCCTACTGGGAAACAACGCTCAGCGTGTTTCAGGTCAACACGCCCGACATTCACACCAACCGCATGGTTAACATCTGGAATGCATACCAGTGCATGGCCACATTCAACATGTCGCGCTCGGCTTCGTTCTACGAGTCCGGCATCGGCCGCGGCCTGGGCTTCCGCGACTCCAACCAGGACCTGCTCGGATTCGTGCACATGGTCCCTTCGCGCGCACGCGAGCGCATCCTCGATCTGGCCGCTACGCAGTTGCCCACTGGCGGCGCA
>JBEKFD010000200.1:0-8828 GCA_050013495.1 Occallatibacter sp.
GACGGATCCGACGCAGGAAGTTCATTTGGGTAAATATCGCCGGCCTGGTCACAGGCTTCCAATACGTGATCTTGTCGGACTGCCGGAGGCAAATGCAACCTCTGCTTGAGTCATGGTCCCTATCACGCCCACTCTTGCCGCCGAGGAGCCGACTCTATTCTCTGGAACCGATGGGCGTTGGCACGGAATTGGTCGAGAGCCTCACGGGTTATGTCGCTCGATTAGCCGATGCGCACTCAGTGAGCGTGGGGGACCTTGTCGGCAGAGTTCTTGCAGATCTTACGCATACAAAGGATGCAATCATCACGCAGACTGCCAAGGCAGTCAGAGTCGGTGGTCATGGCTTTCGAGCTTGCAACTATACACCCAACGGCGTTACAGAGACAGCGGTGAAATGGGTTGATGCGCTCGATGCCGCCACCAATCGAAACGATCTGCAATATCTAACCCTTCTTCCGCTTCGTTATATAGTTCCAAGTCGCTTGTTCAGGCGTCGGCGCGCGTGGTGCGCACATTGTTTTGAACAATGGCGGTCAGCCCGGCAGATAGTTTATGAGCCGCTCATCTGGTCAATCCAGGCGGCAGCGAATTGTCAGGTCCACGCACGGCCGCTTGATCAAACTTGTGGCAACTGCGCCAGCACACTGAGTCCGCTTGGCGTATTCTCTCGGCCTGGATATTGCGAACGTTGTGATAGCTGGTTAGGTATGTCAGACAGCAATGGGAGGCGGTTACTTCACGCTCCGGGTGAAGAAGGACACAATGCGTGCTCCACCATACAGGTGGGAGGTTTGCTGACAATGATTCCTTTGATCGACCCTATGGGAGCCCGTGCTGCCCTTTGCAGAAGCCTGGCTGCGTTTCTCGATCAACTTACCGCTGGCAATGTCGTTGCCTTGGCAGAGTACATTCACTGCCCACCGAGCATTCTCAGAAACTGGTTGGACGGTACAACCGTTCCCACACTTGAGAATCTGCTGCGAACCTGTAGATTCTTGAATGTTCCAATCACAAGTCTGATCGGTTCATCTGGGCCCTTACCAGCAAATATAGATACCGCCAAGGAGGCGATCGCTCGGGCTGGAATTCGGGGTGTATCTCTATGTCAGAAGAAGAGCGAGGTCAGGCAAGCGCTTCTGAGAACTCTTCATGATCCCGTGCCGCGAAGTCTCTCAGATGTTGCACGGATAATGGGCTATGCAGACACTGAAAGGCTCTATCAAGCCGACAGGGACCTCTGCCACAAGATCGCTGCTCGATATCGATGTTCTGGTCAAAGTCATTGGTGGAGGCGGCCCGGAGCCGCAAGGATTTGTGAACCCCCGCGAATCAAAGAACTCCTGGAACAGTCTCTTAATTCGGCTGAACCGGTCTCGGTTCATCGAATCGCCGCGGACCTTGGTTACGCGAACGAAGGATACATTCGTCAGAAATTTCCGGCGTTGTGCGTCGCAATCAGCAAGAGAGTATCACAGATGAAGCGAATTCGTTCTCTCAGGATTCGCCAGACCCTGGAAGGCGCGCTCAATGAGTCCCCTACGCCGACCCTGGTCGACTTGAGCCGTCGCCTTGGCTATTCAACCTCGACCGTCTTGCGAGCGCACGAGCCTGACTTATGCGATCTACTTGCGAGACGGCACAGAGATAGCGTGAGGAAGTACAGATCTGATCTGAAAAAAGCGACAAAAGCCGCCCTCAATGAGACTCCCATCCCATCGGTGCGCGATCTCTGCAAGCGCCTGGGCGTGACGGTTTGGTTCATGGGTAAGTACTTCCCATCCGTTCGTCACATGATCGCCGAGAAACGCCGCCGAGTAGCCACGGAGAGTACAAAGCGTCGTCGCGAAAAGTTGCTTCAGGATACATATAACATCGCCGCAGAACTTCAGAGGCGAGGCGAGTACCCCTCGATAAACCGAATCCGCGAGGAGCTTCCAGAGGGTTCCTGTACCGAATGGAAGAATCTTAGTTTGGCAACTCATGCGGCGCGCCAGGCTCTCCGTGTCTAGGGGTAGAGCGTCAGATTCCAACACCCAGTCTGCCCCAATTGAACCCTTCCACCGTGCCATTTTGCCGCATGAAAGCCACTTGTCCCCGAAGCGGATATACCGACAAGCGGGGTGACGCTTTGAGCAGCTCAATGAGCGCTTTGCCCAGTCAATCGAGACATGCGCATTTAGATCGGCGAACACTGGCCGACACATCGGTACCGATTCTTGGTTCCCGTTTGAAATCATGTTCGGAGCGGCACCAAACGGACCTATATCTGCGCAGTGTGGCAGAAATTCAAGCCAACGATTCCACTTGCACTTTACCCCGAAACAGCGAAACTATTCGTTCCTCAAAGCCTGGACGGGTTGAATGGAGGCTGCGCGGCGCGCCGGCAGAAAACTGGCGACGAGAGTAAAGGCGCTAAGTGTGATTGTGGCTCCCGCAAGCATCAACGGATTCGAATGGCCTACGTTATACAACAGGTGCGTCAGATAGTGGCCGCACACATAAGCGATCGGAATGCCGATACAGAAACCCACCACAACCTGAGACAGCGCGGTTCTAAGCACCATCCTGATGACGTCGCTTCGATTTGCGCCAAGCGCCATCCGAATCCCGATCTCGCTCGTGCGCCGTGTGACGTTGTAAGCGGTCACTCCGTAGAGGCCGATTGAGGCAAGTAGAAGCGCCACGACGCCGTAGAGGCCAGTGATGCGAGCTACAAGCCGTTCCTGATTGAATTGAATAGCCACCTGCTCTGTATAGGTCTTGACATCGAATGCAGAGAGTTCCGGATTGATTCCCGCCAGGGTGCTGCGAAGAATATTGGTATAACCTTCGGGCCTGCCGGAAACATTCAGCTCGATCGCGCGCGGAAATAGCGTATCGTCCTCTAAACGCTGGTAGCCTGCGACTTCGTACCGCGTCGACTGCGTGTATGGAAGATAGTAAGCAGGCTCCTTCTTTGATCCTGGACGCCGATTGAGTGTGTCGCCAACGACACCAACAATCTCATAGTCAAATCCATGGCCGGGCAGTGAAATGCCGAAGTGCTTTCCAATCGGGCTCTCCGTGCCAAAGAAGGTTCGAGCAAAGTTCTGATCGACGACTGCCACGTGTTGCGACGAAGCCGTGTCCTGGTCGGAAATCGGCCGCCCAAGCACAATCGGGATGCCGACTGTCTCAAAGTAGTGTGCGCTAACTCGATGCAGGGCCGTGTCGATGTTGCCGATCCAGCTGTCCGACCGGCCACCTATCGTTATACCGACATTGATACAGCACCCGTTTTGTGGGCTGTGCAGCGAAAAACTCGCGCTGCGAACTCCGGGAATACTACCCAGCCGGTCTTCCAGAGCACGGTAAAGCGCGGGAAGTTGTTCGACCTTATATCCCGCGCCCGATGGGTTGATCGTCGCCAGCAATCTGCCTTCAGGCTTGAAACCCATATCCTCGCCTTCAAGATTGCGCAGGCTTTGCGTGGTCAGCCCGGCCATCGCCAGCAAAACAATGGAGAGCGCCGTCTGCACCACCACCATTGACCTTTGCAGCAGCGACGTCCGTCCCTGTGTGCTGCGCCCGCAGCCGCTCAGCCCATCCGCCGGAGCGGCGTGCGCTCCGATCCACGCCGGCGCAACTCCAAAAAGAATGCCCGTTACAACCGATATCAGCAGCGCGAAAGCAAAGACCGGGAGCGATGGCGTTGCGCTTATCGGGACGTAGACAGCACCGCGGAAAGCAACGAGGAGGATCGCTTTCGAAGTGCCGTATGCCAGCAATAATCCGGCTGTCCCGCCAGCGGTTGAGAGCAACAGGCTCTCAGTGAGTACTGCGCGCATGAGGCGCGCACGGGTTGCCCCAAGACAAAGGCGAAGCGCCGTCTGCTGGTATCTTTCCGTGGTGCGTGTAAGCAACAGGTTCGCGATATTGGCGCACGCAACCAGCAGAACGAGGATTGAAGCTGCGGAAAGAAGTATCAGCCCGGTCTTTGAAGAGCTTCTGAGATCTGAGATGCCCGCACCGCCTGGCGTGATCTGGATCTTCTGCCTCGGCAGTTTGGAAAGATCCTCTTGACTCATCTCACGATTGTCGCGGAGATACTGTTGCACCTGCGCCGTTGTCTGAGCTTCAACCTGGGCCGGTTTGACTCCGGGTTTCAGCCTGCCCATGAACATCAACCATGTCATGCCCGATGAATACAGCAGGGATTTCTGCCCCTGCCCTTCAAAGGCAGGCTGTTGATGAAGTGGGATCCACAACTCCGCAGGGTCTGCCGCGAGCTTGGCCCCGAAGAATCCGGGAGGGGTGATGCCCACAAGCGTGAATGGCAGTCCATTGATCGTAAGTTTGGAGCCCACGATAGAGGGGTCTGAAGCGAAATAGTTTTGCCAGAAGTCGTAGCCCATTACCGCGACTGCGGGCGATTCGGGCCGGTCGTCATCCGGGGTCAGCAGTCGGCCGGCCATCGGCTGAACTCCGAGCGTCGAGAAATAGTTGCCGGAGACATAGATGCTGCTGAGAGTCTGCGGCACCCCAGACGAATCCGCCCGGCGAACCGTCTTTGAGTTCGAACCTCCAGAGAAGGCCGCGAGTTCGTCCATGCCGGAAGGCTCGTTCACAAGCTTTTGATAGAACGGGTAGTCGAACAGGCCCCAGGAGTCCTGAAGCCCGCCCCATGCGCAGCAAAGATCACCAGAGCCGACTCGGTAGAGTTGCTCCGGGTGCGCGACTGGAAGCGTCTTCATCATTACGCCATGCACTAGGGTAAAGATGGCTGTGTTGGCACCGATGCCGAGAGCAAGCGTCAAAACTGTCACGAGCGTGAAGTTAGGGCTGCGGATCAACTGACGCACGCCGTAGCAAACATCCTGCCACACCGACTCCACGGTTGATTCCCAGCGCGACGCGCGTATCTGTTGCTTCACGGATTCCACACTGCCCATCTCGACGCGTGCGGCGCGGATCGCTTCCGTCTCGCTCATTCCATCGCGCAAATGTCTTTGTGTAGAGGCCTCCATAAAGCCGCGCAGCTCTTCATCCATTTCAAGGCTCTGTTTCTCTTTGTTTAGAAGAACGCGGAGGCCGCGACGAAGATTCCGGAAAATGGTCATTGTCTGCTCCCTCAAGCCTCAAGAATGCGGTTAATCGCGGCGGTCTGCTGCTCCCAGGTGTGTGTCTCGAGCTTGAGAGCTTTGCGGCCGGAGGATGTCAGTCTGTAGTACTTGGCGCGGCGGTTGTTCTCGGTCGCGTGCCATTCTGAGCCGATGTGCCCGGCGCTTTCAAGCCGGCTGAAGGCAGGGAACAACGAACCGGGGCCCACTCGGAATACGCCTTCGCTGATCTGCTCAATTCGCATGGCTATCGCATAACCATGCAAAGGTTCAAGCGCCAGGGTCTTCAGAATGAGCATTTCCAGAGTCCCCTGAACAAGCTCACGGCTCTTCTTCGGCATAGCACTCTCCCCTCGATGTTCGAGATATAGCATCTCTCCTCTCGACCGTCAAGTGGACGTGGTCGCAGGGAGATTAAGGTTGTGTCTCCAAGCATTAAGAACGAAGGCATTCTCCTGACAAGATACGGGCTCTGGGATCGACCAATGCTTCCGGATGACGAATTGATCCCGCTGAGCGCCGATTGCACTTGGAAAGTTCCGGATTCATGTCAAACCGCCAAAGCGCTCATAACAAAGAAGGGGCACCCACTTGTCTGTTAAATCGGCATCGCGGACACATCGCTTTCGCACGGGAGAGTGGCCAAGATATGCTTTATTCTCGGCCAAAATATGCTTTAAATCACACAGAGTGTGCCTTGAACCATAAGATGGCACCGGGTTGAACCATAAAGTGGCACTACCGCGTTTGTAGTCCCTTTCAGATCTGCGCCTGTTCCTATGGGCGGGAAGTCTCGTTTGAACCATAAAATGGCAGTAAGTGCAAAAGAGAAGCATAAAGTGGCAGTGAGTACACGGATGTTGCGTCGCGCCGTATCGCTTGGCGGAAATGGCAGCCGAACTCCGCAGCGTCGGCCGCAGTGCTCTCTCAGAAAACGGAATCAAGGCAGTAAACAGGACTGCAGTTGACAAGAAATGTATAGGTGTTATTTTACACACATACGATGCGTAAGAACGAAACTTCTGAAGATGTCCGGCGATGGTTCTTGAACGCGATCCGGAATTTGTGGCCGGTTGCGATGGGTTCTGTTTCCTTGCGAAAGAGTCCTTGCATTCGGGAAAACTGCTCGGCATGTGCATCGGGCAAAGGCCACAGCAGCTACGCTTTATCCGGCTACCAAGCGAATCGCCGATTCTCGATCTACGTGCCGGAACAGTTGGCTCCGGAGATTCAGGAAGCCATCAAGAAGGGCCGGCTATTGGAAGACCTTATCAAGGAAGCTGGGGTTCGTTACTTGCGTGCTCAGAAGCGGGAACGGAGCTCTGCGTCGCAAAAGTGAGCAGTGCTGGCGCGGCTGAAAGTATGCAGATCGAATCGAGGTGCCCACGATGCTCGGACACGATGATCTGTTGGTATGGTTCCAGAAACTGGCCCTTGCCGAGTCGACGCGATCGCTAATCGAGGAGATTCGGTCGTCAGGTCCATCCCGGCGCGTGGGCGGTGGACGCTCGAATGTGAGCGGCCGGTACCCGAGCAGGAAGATGGGCGTCACCATCCAGTTTGAAAGCCACCGAGTTGAACTCGCTGGTATCTATGAGATGGAGCACGACGATACAGTCCTCGAGTATTTTGACCAGCCGTCGCCAATCAAATTGAATTACGAAAGCACGTCGGGAAGGCCAATGGGCGTTCTGCATACGCCCGATTTCTTCGTCATTCGCCGGCAAGAAGCGGGCTGGGAAGAATGGAAGACAGAGGAAGAGCTGCATCGGCTCAAAGCGCACAATTCGAACCGCTACTCCAGCGGTAAGGATGGCCAATGGTTTTGCCCGCCCGGCGCTGCCTATGCGGAACGGCATGGGCTTTACTACCGTGTTCGCTCTTCGGCAGAGATTGATTGGGTGTTTCAGCGAAACATCCAGTTTCTTGAGGACTACCTGCGGGAGCCTCAAACAATCTCGGCAAGGTCCCGCGAAATTGCGTTCGCATATTTGTCGGCTAGCCCGGGTGTGACCTTGGACGGGCTGTTGCAATTGACCGAAGGCAAGGTTTCTCCGGACGACATTTTCAGCATGATCGCGGCGAACATTATCCCCGTGGACCTTCGTGCCGCTCCACTCGCAGAGCCGGGACGCGTACAGCTTCAGGCTGGGCCAGAAGTGATCTCCAAGACAACAGCCAATCTGGCCCGAGATCCTCATACACCCATATTTGCTGATCTTCTGTGCGGAAGTACGGTCAATTGGGATGGTCACCTGTGGAATGTGGTGAACCTTGGCGAGGCCTCTGTGAGTCTACTCTCAGACGATCAGAGGCTGAGCGAATTGCCGAGACGGCTCATTGAGTCTTTGATTGGTCAGAATCGAATTAAAGTCGTAGCCTCCAAAGTCAGTGCGAAATCTGCTATCAGCGAGCGGCTGTCCCGAGCGCGAGAAAGCGATTTGTGTGTTGCCAATCAACGCGTCCGGCTCATTAGCGACTATCTGGCAAGTGGGAAGTTGCCTTGCCAGGCAGAAGCGACCAGGCGCACATTCTTCCGCTGGCTTGCTCGGTACCGCGCAGCAGAGGCCGGTTCAGGCACCGGATACCTGGGTCTGTTGCCCGAGTCTGCCCATAGAGGAAACTGCACGCCGCGACTGTCCGAAGCGACGCGCAGTTTAATGGAACAGTTTCTCGATGATGACTACGAGACGCTCAAGCAGAAAACGCGGTTCGCATCGTGGGCAGGGCTGAAGCTTGCCTGTGAGAATCATGCAGTTGTCGCTCCCAGCTACAAGACCTTTTGCATTGCCGTGAAGAAACGACCGGCTCTGAATCAAACCTTGAAACGTCAAGGCCGGCGCGCGAGCTACAAGTTGGAGACGTTTTATTGGGAGTTGGATATGAAAACGCCCCGGCACGGTGATCGCCCATTTGAAATCGTTCATATCGACCACACGGAGTTGGACGTTGAAACCGTCGCCAGCACCGGCCAAAACCTTGGCCGTCCGTGGATCACGATAGCTACGGATGCATTTTCCCGTCGGACACTCGCATTTTACTTGACGTTCGATGCACCGAGTTATCGCTCCTGCATGATGACGCTGCGAGAGTGCGTCCGCCGCTTCAGCAGGCTGCCGCAGATATTTGTCATCGATGGTGGTCGGGAGTTCGAGAGTACGTACTTTGAAACTCTACTGGCGCGCTATGAGTGCATGAAGAAGACCAGACCTCCAGCGAAAGCACGATTTGGTTCTATTTGTGAAAGACTTTTCGGTGTTGCGAACACCCAGTTCGTTCACAACCTGACCGGAAACACGCAGATCACCCGCAACGTCCGCCAAGTCACCAAGTCGGTGAATCCCAAGTCGCGGGCGATATGGCCGCTGGCGGAGTTGCATCAGCGATTGTCGCAATACCTGTACGAAATTCGCGACACGATTGCTCATCCCGCGCTCGGAGAGAGTCCGCGGCAGGCATTCGAGGCGGGCATGACTCGATGCGGTCAGCGCCTCCATCGGGTCGTTCCCTACAACCAGGAATTTCTGATGCTCACACTGCCTACGACTCCCAAAGGAACAGCGAAGCTGATGCCGGGCAGAGGCGTGAAAATCAACCACATTTATTATTGGTGTGAAGCGTTCCGCAATTTCGCCGGTGAGTGCCAATCGGTACCGGTCCGGTACGATCCATTCGATGTCGGCATTGCTTATGCGTTCGCAAACAAACAGTGGTTGCAGTGCCACTCAG
>JBEKFD010000201.1:0-8803 GCA_050013495.1 Occallatibacter sp.
CGCTGTCCGGCGTCAAACAGCAACTCCGTGGCCTGCGCTCCCAGCGACCACAGGGCGCTAGGCCCCTGAATCCAGTTGCCGGCGTGGGTGCTTTCAAAGCCGCCCTCACCCGTCAGGTTGAGTGTCGGGTAAAACGCGCTGACCGCAATGCCGATCTGCTCGTTGGCCGCCGCGGTGCGGCGTTCGGCGGCGGCGATGTCCGGACGGCGCTCCAGCAACTGCGAGGGCACGCCGAGAGGGATCTTCGGCAGAGGCAGATCGAGCGGAGAAAAGGGAATGCTGAAGGTGGGCAGCTTGTAGTCGGCAATGGTGCCCACAGCGTGCTCGTACTGCGCGCGCGCCACGCCCACGTCCACGAGTTGCGCGCGGGTGGTTTCGAGCAGCGTCTGGGCCTGGGTCACGTCAACCTCAGTCGCGACGCCGCCCCTGAGCCGCCGCTCGGCCAGATCCAACTGGCCTTCAAGATCCTTGATGGTGGCGTTGAGCAGCTTGATCTGCGCATCGAGCCCGCGCAACTGGAAGTAGTCGGTGGCCATGGTGGCCTGCAGGCTCAGGTCCACGTTGGCCATGTCCGCGGCGCTGGCCTGCGCGTTCTCGTGGGCCGCCTCCACCGTGCGACGGATGCGTCCCCAGAAGTCGGGCTCCCAGCTACCCCCTCCGGCGAGGATCAGATCGTTGAAGTTTTTGTCCGTAGTCGGCGTCACCAGTGGGCGATGGGCGGAGTTCTTGTCGTGCGCGAACGAGGGTCCAGCGGACAGCGTGGGAAAAAGCGCCGAGCGTGCCGCTTTCACCTGGTCCTGCGCCGCGAGATAGGTCTCAAGCGCCTGCCGCAGTCCCTGGTTGCTGGTCGCGATCCGCTCTTCAAGCTGGTTGAGCTGGGGGTCCTGGTAAATCTCCCACCATTTACCCTTGAGCATTCCGTCGGAGGGCGAGGCAGCCTGCCAGCCGCCCCCAGGTGGATTGGGCGGTGGAGTTACCACGATGGATGCGCCAGTTTCCTTGTACGCGGGCGGGGCGGTGTAGGTTGGGCGGTTGTAGTTTGGGCCGACTGGCTTGCAGCCGGCGAGAGCGATGAGGGTGGCGAAACAAGATGCGGCCAGGCTCGCTTTCAAAGCCGCTCGCCTCTTCGCATTTTGAAGGCTAAGCATCGCTACTTGCCCCCCGCATTGGCGGCTTCGCCTGGGCTCTCCACGTACACCTTCTCGCCCTCAATCAGCGAGTCCGGCGGGTCCTGGATCACCTTTTCGCCGCCATTCAATCCGCTCACAATTTGCACGGTGGCGCCATCGTCCTCGCCAATCACCACGGGGACCATGTGCGCGGTGTTGCCATCGACCACCGTCCCCAGCCGCATTCCTTCCCTGCGGAAGATCAGAGCCGCGGACGGCACGATATACGTCTGCGTGGCAGCGGGCGTCTTGAAATGAACCTGGGCCAGCGAGCCGGGCAGCAGTTGTCCATCGCGGTTGTTCACATCCACTTCCACCAGCAGCGTGCGGCTCACCGGATCAATGGCGTCCGCAGTCCGCACCAGTGTTCCCTGGTAGGTTTTTCCCGGATACTCGACGAAGGTCAGGTCGATCTTCGATCCGCGCTTCACGTTCGCGGAGTAAGCCTGCGGTAGGTTCGCAAATACGCGCAGCGTCTGAATGGCCTGCATATGAAACAGCTCGCTGCTCGAGCCTTCGGTGATCAACTGGCCGGTGTCGATGTTGCGCGCCGTCACCACGCCGTCAAACGGCGCATACACTTTCTCGAACGATTGCAGCTCTTTCAGCCGCTGCACATTGGCTTCGGCGGACTTGACCGCCGCCGCTGTCGCCGCAGCCTGGTTCACAAACGTGTCCGTATCCTGGTGCGAAACCGCATCCGTCTTCACCAGCCCCATGTATCGATCTGCCTGCATGCGGGCGTTGTTTGCCGTGGCCTGCGCGGTGACCAGGTCGTTCTCCCCCTGTGCCAGTTGCTGGTCGAGCTCTGGAGTGGCGATCTCCGCCAGCAGCGCGCCCTTCTCGACCCGTGCGCCAATGTCGAAATACCACTTGGTCAGGTAGCCGGAGGTCCGCGCGTAGATGGGCGAATCCGTGTAGGCCGTCACGTTCCCCGGCAGCACAAAGCTATCCACCGGCGCGCCCTGTTTGGGGACCACCGCAATCACCGAAGGGGCGGCCAGGTCCGTGGTGCGCTCGGCAAGCACCGTGTTCGCATTCCTGCGGCTCAGGATGCCCCAGCCTGCCAGCGCGATGGTCACCACCACGACGGCCAGAAGGCCAATCAGCGCCAGGCGGCCGGAGATGGGCTTCTGTTCCGGCGCGGTCTCGGTTGCGTGGCCGCTTTCGTGGCTCGGCGGCGGCGATGTTTGTGGGTTCGGTTTGTTTTCGTTGCTCATAGTGATCGCTACTCCGCTAGCTCGTCAAACTCGTCGATCGTTCCCGCCCGGGTTACCGTCGCTTTGCGTCGGCCCTCAAGCCAGCCGTGGACGACGGAAAAGAACGCGGGCACAAAAAACAGGGTGGCCACGGTGGCCAGCAGCAGTCCGCCAATCACTGCGCGGCCCAGTGGCGCGTTCTGCTCGCCGCCATCGCCCAGGCCCAGCGACATGGGGATCATGCCGATGATCATGGCTAGAGCGGTCATCACCACCGGCCGCAAACGAACGAAGCCGGCATTCAGCGCCGCGCGCCGCGCATCGCCTACCAGGACCTCCAACTGCTCGCGCGCAAACGTCACTACAAGAATCGAATTGGATGTGGCCACGCCCATGCACATGATGGCGCCGGTAAGCGCAGGTACGCTCAGCCGCGTGTGGGTTATAAACAGGAACCAGGCAATTCCCGCCAGCGCCGCCGGCAGCGCGGCAATAATCAAAAACGGGTCGAGCCACGACTGGAAGTTCACCACGATCAGCAGGTACACCAGCAAAATGGAGAACGCGAGGCCGCCCAGCAGGCCGATGTAGCTCTTCCGCATGGTGTCGCTCTGCCCGCGCAGAATGAAGTGCGAACCGCGCGGCAAATCGTGCTGGTGATTATTGATGATCTTCTCCATGGCCCGGGTCACCGTGCCCAGGTCGGTGCCGTCTACGTTGGCATAAATATCCAGCACCGGCTGCACGTTGTAGTGGCTCACCGTGCCCAATTCCGTTCCTGGCACGATGGAAGCCACATTCCCAAGCACGTTCACAGGCGTCGGAGTTCCCGGCACCCTGGTCTGCGCCGAGTCGGCTGTGGTTACGGCGGAAGCCTGTTGCGCGGTCTGCGCAGAGCCGGTGACCGGCAGGCTTTTAAGCTGGGCCAGCGAGTCCATGCGGTACTGCGGAGCCTGGATGGCCACGTTGTAGGTGACGCCGCTCTTGGGGTCGAGATAGAAGTTGGGCGTGGTCTGAAAGCTGCCGCTCAGCGCGACAAGAATGCTCTGCGCGACATTGGCCTGGGTCAGCCCGATGTCCGATGCGCGCGTCCGGTCCACATCCACCGTCATCTTCGGATAATCGAAAGGCTGCTGAATGCGGGCATCTGCCGCTCCAGGAACGTAGCGCACTTCGTTGAGCATTTTTTCCGCGAGAGCACGGTTTCCGTAAAGATCAGGCCCCACGATCTGGATATCGATCGGCGCGGACAGGCCGAAGTTGAGAATCTGCGTCACAATGTCCACCGGCAGAACGTAAAACGTCACGCCCGGATACTCGCGGTTCAACACCGCGCGCAGCTTCTCCACGTAATCGGATGTGGGGTGATGATCTTCTGTCAGTTGTACCTGGATGTCGGCATCAGCCGGCCCGATGGGCGCAGAAGTCGAGTACGACAGGTTCAATCCCGAGTACGGCAGCCCGATGTTATCGACGATGGAGACAACTTCTTTGGCGGGAATGTGCTGGCGGATGGTCGAGTCGATGTGGTCGCACAGCAGGGCCGTCTCCTCAATGCGCGTGCCGGTGCGGGCGCGGACGTGAATCTTGAACTGGCCGGCATCGACAGAGGGAAAGAAGTCCTGCCCCAGCGGCGGCGTAAGCAGAACCACGGAGCCCACCGCAAACAAGGTAAAAAGAATCAGAAAGAGCCGCGCGTGATCCACGCACATGGTCAGGATGCGCAGGTATCCGAGGCGCATCTTGGTGAAACCCGACTCGAAGCCAACCTGGAAGCGCACCAGCGGATTGCGGCTCAGCTGCTTGCGCGCCATCTCCGCATCGTCGTGCTCGTGCAGCAGGTACTTGGCCATGGTGGGCACCACGGTGCGGCTGAGCAGGTAACTGGCGAGCATGGCAAACACCACTGCTTCGGCCATCGGAACAAACAGGTAGCGCGCCACCCCGCTCAAAAAGAACATGGGCACAAATACGATGCAAATGGCCAGCGTGGAGACCAGCGCCGGAGTGGCAATTTGCGCCGCGCCGTCGAGAATGGCTTGCTCGATCTCCTTGCCCGATTCCAGGTTGCGGTTAATGTTTTCAATCTCCACCGTGGCATCGTCCACCAGGATGCCCACGGCCAGCGCCAGCCCGCCCAGCGTCATGATGTTGACCGTCTCGCCCAGCACGTAGAGCATGATCAGCGAACACAGGATCGACAGCGGGATCGACACGGCGATGATCAGCGTGGACCGCCAACTGCCCAAAAAGACGAGAATCATGATGGCCGTGAGGCAGGCGGCCACCAGCGCTTCGCGCACCACGCCGTTGATGGCGCCGCGCACAAAGATCGATTGGTCGGAAAGCGGATTGATCTTCAACTGCGGCGGCAACTGGCCCTTGATATTTGCCAGCACGTTTTGCACGCCCTTGATGATGTCCAGGGTGGACGACGAGCCGGTCTTCATGATGCTCATCAAGATTGCGCGGCTCCCGTTGACGCGGACGATGTTGGTCTGCGGCGGAAAGCCGTCGCGCACATGGGCCACGTCGCGGATGTAGATGACTGCGCCGTTCACCGCCTTGATGGGCAGATTATTCAGATCGTTCACCACCGAGGGCGCGGAGTTGGTTTCGATGGCATACTCGAAGCGGTCGATCTTCATTGTTCCCGAGGGCGCAATTAGGTTCTGCGCGTTGACGGCATTCACCACGTCCACCGGCGAAAGCCCCTTGGCCTGGAGCGCGTGCAGGTCAAGGTCTACCTGGATCTGGCGCTGCTTGCCCCCGTAGGGAAACGGCGTCTGCGCTCCTTCGATGGTGGCCAACTGGGTGCGGATGTTGTTTGTGGAGAGGTCGTTCAACTGCTGTTCGTTCAGCCCCTGGCCGCTCAGGCCCAGCTGCAATACCGGCACGCTCGAGGCGTTGTATTGAATGATGAAAGGAGGCGTTGTCCCCGGTGGCAGGCTGCGCAACTGCACCTGGCTGATGGATGTAATCTGCGCCACGGCGCTGCCGATGTTGACATGCGGCTGGAAGAAGATCTTGATGATCGCAATGCCGTTCAACGACTGCGATTCGATGTGCTCAATGTCGTTGACCGTGGTGGTCATGCCGCGCTCGCTGTTGAACACGATGCGGGTCGACATCTCCTGCGCCGAAAGGCCGGCGTACTGCCACACCACGGTCACCACGGGGATATCGATATTGGGAAAGATGTCCGTCGGCATCGAGACAATGCTGAAGACGCCGAGCAGCAGAATCAAAAACGCAAAGACGGCAAAGGTGTAAGGCCGCCGCAGCGCAAGCCGGACAATCCACATCATAAGGCTGGTTCTCGCTCCTGAGCCGGACAGCCGTACCTTTGTCGATGGACAAAAAGTCTGGACGACCCCCGTCCGGCCTTTACCGGCTCACCGGGGTTCCGGAACACCCTGGCTGGTGCGGCCCAGGGACCGGTTGAACATGCAGTTGAAATACTATGTTAGACGATTTGGTCGATTCAGTCCGAAGTCCGAACAAAATGCCGTGTAACCACGTTCTAATGGACGCTCAAATCGTGCGAAAGATGCAGATAACTGCTTTCCAGTCCTCCCGCCCAGGCAGCCACAAAGAAGTCGGAAATTTCATTCTGGGAAGGCAACCAATTCTCAAAAAGGAGCACCAAACTGATCGTCACCCTCCCGCCGCCCTCCCCAACAGTTCGAGTTCGAAGCCCCGATTAGCGTCCTTCCGGCTTATCCGCCTTGACCCTTCGATGGCCCCGATCAGGCCCAGCTCGGCTATTGCGTCGAAACCGGCTTCCCGGGGGAAGAAACTTCCCTGCAGGCCGTTCCGTCCGTAGCAAGAGAAAAGTGTGCCCATAACCTCGCCTTCCTTTGACTCATGCCACCCCCTGGCAGTTATGTTTGCTTTTACACTTGGGACTACGATGGGAAGCATTGCCATGTCCACTGAAACCATTCCGCAATCACCTTTGCCTCCAACTGACCCGTTCGGCCCCTCGCAGCCCACTGCAGCCCGCAAAAGCTCGTGGCTTCGGATCGTTGTCTATGTTGTGCTCATTGCCGGCCTCGGCTTCGTTGTCTGGCGCATCCACAAAAACCAGCAGCTGAGCGCGCAAAACAGCGTCAACCAGGCGGCGATGCTGGCCAACCAGCCCATCCCGGTGCAGGTGGCCGCCGCTGAGCAAAAGCCGATGCCCATTTACCTGACTGCCCTGGGCACGGTCACACCCTACATGAGCGTCACCGTAAAGGCCCGTGTCAGCGGGGAACTGGAGCCAGTCAAATTCACGGAAGGCCAGCAGGTGCGGCAGGGCCAAACCATCATGGTCATCGACCCCAAGCCCTACCAGGCCGCATTGAACCAGGCCAAAGGCAACCTGCTGCACGATGAAGCCCTGCTCAAGAACGCGCAGGCGGAATTCGCGCGTTACAAGGCGCTTTACGAAGCCGGCGTAACCTCCAAAGAGACGCTCGACGCCGACGAGGCCTCGCAAGGCCAGTATCAGGGCGCAATTGCCGCCGACAAGGCCGCCATCGAGACCGCGCAGCTCCAGCTCGACTGGTGCTCCATTCAGTCGCCCATTGACGGGCGCATCGGACTGCGGCTGGTCGATCCCGGCAACATTATTACCGCCAACACCACCAACCTGGTGATCATCAACCAGTTCCAGCCCATCGCCGTCTACTTCACCCTGCCGGAAAACGAGCTGCCACAGGTGCTGCACAAGTTGGCCGCGGACAAGCGCCTGACCGTGGATGCCTACGACCGCAATGATCAGGTAAAGCTGACCGGCGGCTACCTCCTGACCGGCGACAACCAGATCGACACCACGACAGGAACGGTAAAACTAAAAGCAGTCTTCGAGAACCGCGACCAGTCGCTATTCCCCAACCAGTTCGTCAACATCCACCTGGTGCTTGAAGACCGTCCCAGTGCCCTGGTTGTACCGTCGGCAGCAATTCAGAGCGGGCTGCAAGGTTCCTTTGTCTGGGTCATTGACTCTATCGCCGCCAACGGCGCTGGAGCCGCACGCCTTCAGCCGGTGAAGATCGCCCTTTCTGAAGGCCAGCTCACCATTCTCGACAGCGGCCTCAAGGCGGGCCAGAATGTTGTCATCGACGGCGCTGACCGGCTGCGCAACGGGCAGTCGGTTACCGTCACCCAGGCTCCGAAGAGGCCTCAGCCGTGAGCCTCAGTCCCTCCAGGCCGTTCATTCTGCGCCCGGTGGCTACCTCTCTGCTGATGGTGGCCATCCTGCTGACCGGAGTCATCGGCTACCGCCAGTTACCCGTCTCGGCGCTGCCTGAAGTCGACTACCCGATCATCCAGACGCTCACCTTCTACCCCGGCGCCGGACCGGAGGTGATGGCCTCATCCGTTACCGCGCCTCTCGAGCGACAGTTCGGCCAGATGCCCGGCCTCAAGCAGATGACGTCGGTCAGTTCCGGCGGCGGGTCGGTGATTACCCTCGAGTTCAACCTGGACGAAAACATCGACGTAGCCGAGCAGGAAGTGCAAGCGGCCATCAACGCGGCCAACAGCTTCCTGCCGACCGACTTGCCCAATCCGCCAATCTATAGCAAAGTCAACCCCGCCGACGCGCCCATCCTCACGCTGGCACTGACCTCCGACTCCCTGCCGCTGGATAAGATTGAAGATGCCGCCGACACCAATCTTGCCCAGAAGATTTCGCAGGTCACCGGCGTTGGCCTGGTGTCCATTGCCGGCGGACAAAAGCCTTCCGTCCGCATCCAGGCCAACCCCGCGCAGCTTGCCGCGTACAACCTCAGTCTCGAAGATCTGCGCGCCGCCGTCTCCGCGGCCAATATCGACCAGGCCAAGGGAACGCTCAACGGCGCGCGCCAGTCTTTCACCATCGACGCCAACGATCAGCTTGTTTCGAGCTCTGACTACAAACCCATCATCGTGGCCTATCGCAACGGCGCAGCCGTTCGCGCATCGGACGTAGCGACGATTGTCGATGCCGCTGAAAACTCGCAGCAGGCAGCGTGGATGGATCGCCAGCCCGCGGTCATCGTCAACATCCAGCGCCAGCCCGGCGCAAACATCATCGCCGTGGTTGACCGCATCCAGAAGCTGCTGCCGCAGTTGCGCACCAGCCTTCCCGCCTCCGTGCAGGTGCGTGTGCTCACCGACCGCACAACCACCATCCGCGCTTCCGTCAGAGACGTCGAGTTTGAGCTGATGCTCACCATCGCTCTGGTGGTCATGGTGATCTTCCTCTTCCTGCGCAACCTGGCCGCTACCGTCATTCCATCGGTCGCCGTCCCGCTCTCCATTGTGGGCACCTTCGGCGTCATGTACCTGCTCGGCTACTCGCTCAACAACCTTACCCTGATGGCGCTCACCATTTCCACCGGCTTCGTGGTGGATGACGCCATCGTGATGATCGAGAACATCTCGCGCTTCATTGAAGAAGGCGAT
>JBEKFD010000202.1:0-8716 GCA_050013495.1 Occallatibacter sp.
TTCGTTCGCCGTCGATTCCTGCGTCGGCATTGGCGCCGGCGAAGTCGCAGGCAGAATCTGCACCAGCCCCGGCGCCGCGGGTTCGGCCGCGCCCATGGCCGCTTCGTGCTGCGCGCGGGCCGCGGCGTCAAGGTCAACCGGAATCCCTCCGGGAATAATCACCGGCGCGTTGTGGACGAAATCCAGTTCCCGCGTGAGCCGGTAGACCACCGGCAGCGCGGCCAAAAAAACGAAGAAGGGAAACCAGGTTCCATCCAGGCCAAACCCGCCGCCGGTCAACCAGAACGGCCCCATCGGGTCCCCCTGAACCACCGGCGAGTGGCTGCTCAGGCCGCTCACGGCCAAACCGAAGACCAGCGCCTGGCTTGCCTTCCAGCCGAAGTTGATTCCCCAGCTCATCCACAGCGCGCGCGTACGCAGATACGCCATCGAGAGAACCAGGCTGAACGCGATTGAAACGGCGACGCTGGCGCGGCTCGCCCCCGGCAAAAGCGCCTGCAGGATCGCATAAAACGCGGCATATCCCAACGCCGCGCCGAGAGGCCCCACCGCATGAACAAAGCGCTGGAACCCATAGCCACGAAAAGCGATCTCCTCGGCCAGCGCCCATAGCGCAAAGAATGCCGCATCCGCCAGCAGCCATTCCCACGCGGAGGGTTGCAGCACCAGGACGATGGCGATACCCCCGGCCACAACCAGCGGAAGCACGCAGATCACAGCGATAGTCCATCCGACAGACAGCCCCAGGCCCACCTCACCCAGCCAGCACGTCCGTCGCGGCAACCCCTGCGCGCTCGCCGGCCGGCTCTGGCGGTCCATGTACGAGCCCATCGCGGCATAGCCCAGCAGCAGCAGGAAGACCAGCATCGCCTGCTCTACCAGCGGCGCCCACGCCCGGCTTGCCAGCCCAAGAGCGCCGTGACGCGCCAGCGACCGCGCCAGAAAGAAGTAGCAGACTGCGGCGATGAATTGCAGATAGGCGCGAATGCGGCCGCCGCCGGTCTCAGGCGAACTCATGCGCTAACCTTCCGTGTAGAACTGAGCAATGTTGCGGAATTTCTTCTGCCGCGCCGCCACGAGGCTCTCAACCGGCATGGCCTTCAGTTCGGCCAGATGCCTCTTCAGCGCAGCGCCCAGCATTACAACGGCTGCCTCAGGATCGGTGTGCGCGCCCTCGATGGGCTCTCGAATAATCTCGTCCACGCAGCCCAGGGCCGAAACGTCGCGCGCGGTAATGCGCAGCGCCGCCGCCGCCAGTTCCCTCTGCGCCGCATCGCGCCACATGATCACCGCGCATTGCTCCGGCGAAATCACAGAATAGATGGCGTTGGTGAGAATCAGCACGCGATCGGAAACCGCCAGCGCCAGCGCCCCTCCCGAGCCGCCTTCTCCCGTAATCACGGAAATGGTGGGCACGCGCAGCCGCGACATTTCAAGAAGGTTGCGGGCAATGGCCTCGGCCTGCCCGCGCTCCTCGGCCCCAACGCCGGGATAGGCTCCCGGCAGGTCGATGAAGCTGATCACCGGCCGGCCGAACTTCTCGGCAATCTTCATGCACCTGAGCGCCTTGCGATAGCCTTCCGGGCTGGGCATTCCAAAATTGCGCTTGATCCGCTCCTTCAGCAGGCCGCCCTTGCGGATGCCGATCACCAGCACCTCTTCGCCGTCCAGCCGCGCCATGCCGCAAGCCAGCGCCTCGTCGTCGCCGAAGGCGCGATCCCCGTGAATTTCGCTGAAATCGGTAAAGATTCGTTCGATGAAGTTCATGGGAGTGGGGCGTTGCGGATGCCGCGCCCGCTCAACATTGATCCACGCCGGAGAAGCCGGCTGCGCCTGGTTGGGACTGCCTGATTGCTGTTCGCTCATCTGTTCCTGTTGCCATGCCCCGTTGCCATGCCCTGGTGCCATTGGGGTCCAGCGTCGCCGCCAGCCCTCCTGTGATTCTACGGGTCCCAGCCCCTGCGGACAAATGCAATCGCCCCCGCACAGCCATACAGCGACTTGGGAGCAACTCCGCTGCGAATTGGCTAACTCGCTGACCGCGTAAGCGGGGGCTAACTTGCTGCACCAAATTTCAGAACGCAGATCGTTCTTCCGAATGCGCCCAAAGAAAGGTCAAGCGTCGTCCTCTTCGCTCTGCACCGATCCTCCCGATGACGTAGTCTTCGAATCCAGGACTTCCGCCACCTTTGAACCCGTTTTTGCTTTCAACACATCTGTCTCCGGCAAGTCTGGCCCATCCTCACTCGCATCCTCGTCTGCGGGCTTTCCCAGCAGCCGATCGATCCTATACCCCGCGGCTTCCGCGGACTCCAGCGCTTCATCGACCAGCTTGCCGATCTGGCCGATGGCCTTGCGGTCGAGCTTTGGTTCGCCGGCAAGACACAGCAGCGACGGCATCAGCAACCACCACAGCAGCTCCTCATAGCGCTCGCGAACCAGATAGGCGTGGCCCTCGGCCTCATGCACGCCGGTCAGCCACCGAACGTCGGGATCGAGCCAGAGTGCGGGTGCGAGAGCCACACTCTCAACGCATGCGGGAAGCTGGTCCCGTTCAGATTCCGGCCTTGCAGTTGCCGGCCGTTCGGCGAACAGTTTCGCCGGCCCGGATTCGGGCGCATCCGGTTCTTCCTTGCCAATTCCCGCCTCGCTCAGCAGCACCACCTTGATGCGCGCCGCCACGCGCCAGCCCTCCTCGCCTTCGAATCCAAGCGCGCCAAAGGCCTGGCCAAACGGCTCGCGCAGGCGCAGGCGGTCAAACAGGTCCAGCGCCATTTTCTCAGGCGCTTCGGCGTCGATGGATTCCGCCAGCAGCTCAAGCGCGCACCAACCGAGTACCGGTCCCCACATGGCCGTCGCAGTGAATTGCGGACTGGGGCTGGGCAGCACGCGGCGAGCGGCGGCAGTCCACGGATGCGGGAAAGCCGCCTCGATCACCGGAATTCGCATGGCAGCCAGCAGGCGCTTGCGGAAGACAGGCCCCAGCAGCGCGGAAGCGGTGGGCTGTGCGACCTGCCGGCCCTCCCGCGCAACGCGTGAAACATAAATTGTCTGCGCAGCGCGCAGAAAGCTCTCGCACTTGCGCCAGGCCAGATCGAAGAACTCCTTCTTCGCCTCAGCACGCTCCTCGGCCAGCTTCTTGTCGATGCTGTCTGAGATGGAGCGAGGGTGCTCGGCCAGGTCGGCCAGCAGGCGCACAACGCCCGAGTCGAGCTGCATGCGCAGCGCGTCGTGCACCGGGCGCAACTCCAGGTTGATCAACGCATCGTCCAGGCTGGGCACGCCGGCGCCGTTGAGCTGATCGCACAGCCGATCCCAGGGCTGGTCTGCAGTAGCATGCAGCTCACGCCAATCCAGAAACACATGGCACTGGTAGGCGTGCAGGTCGAGCGTGAGCCCCTGGCCTGACAATTGCCCGCTCCGGCGCAGAAATTCAAGCCCGGTCAGCGAGTCGCGAAAGGACAGGATTGCTTGTCCGTCGCCGCTCAGGCCCAGGCCCTCGCTCAACCGCTGCTGGCGCAGGTGTCCCGCCCCCTTGTCGGCATAGGCCGCGGAAAAATCAACCGTCCCCCGCGTCGACCCGTAGCGGTTGTTATAGACCACCAGCGCCCGTTCGCCGCCGTTTCTATTCGAATAGGCGAAGATGTTCTCGTCCACGGTGCCGGAATCCAGAAAGAAGTCGTAGAGCAGGAAATTGGTGCTCTCCGCAAACAGCCAGCGCCGCTTGAGCAGCGGAGCAATCTCCCGATCGTGACGCTCGATGAGCCACTTATTGGGCGTCTCGTCGTAGCGCGGACGGTAATACTCCATCCCGTATTTCTCAGTGTATCCCTCGATCTGCCCGTGCCCGAACATCGGCAGCCCAGGCAGCGTGGCCATCAGCGCCGCCACGCCAAAGCACTTGTCGCCAGTTCCAAACTGGTCAACCGCCGTGCGCTCATCGGGATTGCTCATGAAGTTCACGTAGCGCTTCATGATGTCCGGATCGAATTCCAGCGTATTCTTGATCACCGAGCGGTACTTGGCATTGTCCTCATCGCGCAGCATCACCATGAAGGCGCTGTTGTACACGCGATGCATTCCCAGCGTGCGCACGAAGTAACCCTCCATGAGCCAGAAGGCCTCGGCCAGCAGCAGCGTGCCTGGCACCTCAGCCGCCACGCGGTCTACCACTTCGCGCCAGAACTCGTGCGGCATGTGGCGGTCGAATTCCGCCTGGCTCATGCCGTACTCGGCGCGCGAAGGAATGGCCCCGCTCGCACCCGGCCCCGGAAACCAGAGCCGGTGAAAATGCCGCTTGGCCAGCGTCATGGCCGCGTCAAAGCGGATCACGGGAAACAGCCGCGCCACGTGCAGAATGGTCTGAATCACCTGCTCGCGCACCGCCGGATTCAGGTAGTCGAGCTGCGCCGTATCGTTCCAGGGAAAGCTGGTGCCGTCGTTGCCGTGATAGATATAGCGCGTTTCGCCGGTGTAGCGGTCGCGCCGCTGGAAGACGACCGCGGCGTCCGTCTGCTCAAAGTAGTGGTCATCGATCTTGATCTCGACCCGGCCGTCGTGGGAGAGATCGGGACCGTTGAAGCTGTAGGCGGGATAAGGCGAATCCGGCCGCGATATGAACCACTCCGGGTGCTCGATCACCCAGGGCGAATCGATCCCCATGTGGTTGGGAACCATGTCGCTGGCCAGCCGCACGCCGTGCCTGTAGCAGCGGTCGCGCAGGTTGATGTACGCGCCCTCGCCGCCCAGGTCTTCGGCAATCTTGTAGTCAAAGAGCGAGTAGGCTGAAGCCACCGCGTCGGTGTTTCCGCACAACTGCTTGATCGTCTTGGACGCGCGGCTCCGCTCCCACACGCCGATCAGCCACAGTGAATTGAGCCCGCGCGCCGCCAGCGTGGCCAGCTCTTCATCCGGAATCTGATCGAGCCTGTGAATGTGCCGGCTGTACTGCTTGCTCAACTGCGCCAGCCACACATACGTGCTCTTGGCAATGAGCACGGTGTTCGGCATCCAGGCCGTGTCCGAGCTGAACTTCTCGTATTCGTGCGCCTGGTCTCCGAATTCGGGCACATCGGCGTGGCTCACCACGGAAGGCCACTGCTCGTGCCCAAGCGCGCGCCGGCGTGCTGCCGCCGCCTCGGCCGCCGCGAGCGCCTTCGCCTGCGCGTCTGGGTCTGGAGGGTTGAACCTGGCCCAGATGGCCAGTTCCTCCTCATGCAGGATTTCTCCTGCCAAAAGCAGGAACCGCTCCATCTCCTCGCCCAGCAGCGGCTTCCACAGCTTGCGGATCATCTCCAGTTGGTCGCTCAGCGAGGCGGGTGAGCCCACCGCCGGCGCGCGCAACAAATCGAGCAGGCTAAGTGGCTTTTCGCCTTCCAGCGGGATCAGCGGCCGCGTGGCGAAATATTCCGGCAGCTGCCTGGTGACCTCGCGATAAACCGTCTTCTCGGCCAGCGATTTGTCTTCGAAGAGCTCGTCGAAGGGTCGAAAAGCCTCGTTGCGATTGGCGCTCCACAGAAGCAGCAACTCTTCCAGCGCGGAGGCGCGGTGCGGCGTTCCCTCGGTTGTCCCAGCCAGCCATTCCTGCGGCGTTTCCTTGCCCTGGATAACGCTCGAACCGGGGAAATGCTCCACGAAGGTGAGCAACATTTTGTCGAGCTGTTCAGCGCCGACTTGCGCCGAAAAAAAGTCCAGCGCGCTGGTCATCACTTCAGGATCGAACTGCTCGCGGTAACGCGCCATCAGCACATGGCTGGCCTCGTCAATCAGGCCCATGGCAAAAAGCTGCCCGGCGTGAACCGCGCGCTCTGGGTGCTTTTCGACATCGCGCACCAGGTTCATGCGGTACGCAAACTGCCGGCACGCCGCCATGTTGGCGAACACAACGTTTCCGGTGTAGGAAAAAAGAAGCTCCGCGAACTGATAGCGTTCACGCGCATTCCGCGAAATATGGAATTCCATCATAAAAAAGCCAGCTCCAGAAACTCGTTCAGCCTGCCAGAAAGACAATATCGCAACTTAGGGCGCGCGCTCTGCCCGGCAATTAGACGGATGCCGCCCAGCCCTAACGCAGCCAAAAGGTAAAGTATCACCAAAGGCGGCACAAGCGCAGAAATCTCCGCTCCGACTCGTTCCGCAGACGCGCAAGCGATTGCCTACAGGCTTGAGCCTCTATACTTTGGGCAGCCTCAGCCATGCCTCCCCCACGCCAACCCGAAGCCGCCGCCCAGCCGCAGGCTACGGCCCCGGCGCGCTCCATCGCATACCTGGTCAGCCGCTACCCCGCGCTATCCATGATCTTTGTTCTGCGCGAAGTTCTGGCCCTGCGCGCTCTGGGCTTCTGCATTGAAACTGCGTCCATCAACCCGCCCGACCGGCCGCCGGAAGAACTCACCCCGCAGGAGCGCGACGAAGCCGCCCGCACCTACTGCATGAAATGCCACGGCGTCGGCGGAGCCGCTGCGGCCCACTTTCAAACGCTAATAAGGAACTTCGCCGGGTATTTTCGCGGCCTGACGCTGGCATTCCGCCTGGCCGGGCTCGACCTTGCCCGCCTGCTTCTCAATCTGGCCTATTTCACTGAGGGCCTGATGGTGGGCCAGTGGATGCGGCGCAACGGCCAGAGCCACCTGCATGTGCACCTCGCCTCACAGGCCGCCAGTGTGGGGCTTTTCACGCACTGCGTCTTCCGCGTTGGATACTCGCTGACGGTGCATGGGCCGGATGAGTTTTATGACGCTCGCGGGCAATATCTCGCGCAGAAGATCGCCGCCGCCGACTTCATTGTTTGCATAAGTTCCTACACGCGCAGCCAGTTGATGAATCTCTCCCCGTTTTCCGACTGGAATAAGTTAGTCGTCTCGCGTCTCGGCGTGGATTCAGCTGCCTTCGCGCCGCAGACACAGCCCGCCCCGCAGGAGGCTTTTGAAATCCTCTGCGTGGGCCGTCTAACACCGGCCAAGGGCCAGCATCTTTTAATTAACGCCGTGGACCGTCTAGCGCGGCAAGGGCGCAGCGTTCGCCTCCGCCTGGTTGGCAGCGGACCGAATGAAGTATCGCTGCGGAATTACGCCGGCCGGCTCGCATCGCCCATGACCATCATTTTCGAAGGCGCCGTGAATCAGGATCGAATCCGCGGCATGTATGCCGCCGCAAATGTCTTCTGCCTTCCCAGCGTTGCCGAAGGCCTTCCCGTTGTGCTCATGGAAGCCATGGCCATGCAGATTCCGTGCGTCTCCACGAACATTGCCGGCATTCCCGAGCTGATCCGCAACGAAATCGACGGGCTTCTCGTTCCAGCTTCCGACCTTGACGCGCTGACCGAGGCGCTTGCAAGATTGATGGACGACAGCGAACTCCGCAATCGCCTCGCAGCAAGCGGCCGCGCTCGCGTGATGGAGCACTACAACCTGGCGCGCAACGTCGAAGCTCTCGCCGCAATCTTTACCAATCGCATTAAGTAGTTATCGCTTCAAAGCATTGAAAAACGCTGTCATCCTGAGCGCAGTTGGGCGCGTTTTTTGCGCCCAACGAATTCGAAGAATCTGCGGTTGCACTTCGGAAGCTCTATGCAGCGAGCTTTCGACTCAGAAGCCTGGCGGCAAATACGAGTACGCTGAGAGAGTGTTGCGGCCCTCCCTTACTTCATCTTCGAAAATGCCCGAACGACAGCCGCAGCCAGCCCAGGAATATCCGATGGGTTTGCCTCAACCGCAGGTTCCCATCTCAACTCCCGCAACGTCCCGCTGGTGATCGGTCCAATTGAGACGGCCTGAACTCCAGCGAACGGCCATGCAACCCCGCCCGCGCTGGCAGCCTCAGCCAGGTGAGTCACGCTCGATGAGCTCGTGAAGGTGGCAGCGTCAATGCCTTTCGCCAGCGCCAGCCTTAACTGCTCCGGAGCCAATTTCGGCATGCAATTCCGATAAGCATCCACGACATCGACCACAGCCCCGGCAGCCCGAAGCGCATCCGGAATCACGTCGCGCGCCATCGCAGCCCGCGCCAGCAGGACTTTCTGTCCTGCCGCGTAGCGCGTCAATCCATCGGCCAAACTTTCAGCCAAGTAGCTTTCCGGAACAAAGGCAACAGCCAATCCAGCACTCCGAGCAGCTGCCGCCGTCGATTCCCCGACCGCAGCCACCTTCAACCCCGCCGGCTGAACCAACCCAATCCCCAATGAACTCGCCCGTTCGGCAAGCGTGCGAACTGTGTTTGCACTGGTCAGAATCAGCCAATCATAGGCTCCAAGAGACCGAAGAGCAGCATCCAGAGCCCCAAAACTCTCCGGGGGCCGGATCTCCAGCACTGGAACCTCGACCGGCACGGCTCCCAGCGCCCGCAATCCCTCGCTCAGCTTTCCCGCCTGTTGCGCGGCGCGAGTCACCAGTACCCGCTTCCCGGCCAACGGCAACGAGCTCACCGCGAATCCCCATCTTCCGCCGCCGCAAGCAGAGGCCCCGCTCCTGCCTCAATCAGCATTCGGGCCGCCAGCCGCCCTAGCGCATCCGGAGCAAACTCACCCTGCGGCGCGCGACGGTAAATGCGCACCGCCGCACCCGTTTCCGGAGCGGCCACCACGCCAAATATCTCGTCGTCAGGCCTCGATCCGCTGGCCGTCTCCCACTCTTCCTGCGGACGAACCCGGCAATGAATCCCAATCGGTACCTGGCATCCGCCGCCCAACTCCGCCAACGCCGCCCGTTCCGCCGTCACC
>JBEKFD010000203.1:0-8715 GCA_050013495.1 Occallatibacter sp.
GGCGCGATGCCGATATAGCTTCTCTCAAAGATAAACGTCGCGCTTAGACTGATATCTAAAACGCACCGCGTTTAGCGCTCGGAGTCCCAAATCTCAAAGCGCAATCTTGGGCACCTGGCTTCCAACCTCAAGACATGATCCACTCGCGAATTGGCGAAAAACGGAGCGAAAAGCTCCGGTTTGGGTCCGGAGTGACCCCCAAAAGTGAGACAGCCTAAAATAGGCGCATTTGTAGGGAAGTGAGGACTGCAAATGTCGAAGAAGGGTGTAGGCTGGCGTCCTGAGGCGTTCCGGGATATGGCATTGGAACGAGTACGGACGTGCAATCACATTGGAAAACGGTGCGAGGAACTGGGCATCAGCCGCAGTACGCTTCGCGCGTGGCGCAAGCAGCAGGAGGCGCTGCATGCGGTATGGCCGGCCACGATTGAGTTGGCTGGCGAGACGCTGGGGCAGGAAAACCAGCGTTTGAAGCGCGCTCTTGCGGAGAAGGTGCTGGAGGTGGATTTTTAACAGGGTGCCTTGCAGCAAGTCGAGGCTCGACTCCGGCAGAACACCGCCAGTGGCGCGAGGGCATCTACGCCCGGATCCGGGGAGTGATGCCGATGCAAGGCAGCTTCAGTGTGGAACGGATGTGCCGAGTGGCTGCAGTGAGCCGGGCCAGCATCTATCGCTGGCTGGAACCGTCGATGCCGGTGGAGGAAGAGATGGAGGTCCGCGCCGCCATTCAGGCCGTGGTGCTGGAACACCATGGGCGCTACGGCTTATGCAAGCACGCTGGAATCATCTCGTGAATTGGTTGTTCCTTGTAGCGGTTGCCTTCGCGGCGCACCCGAATGCCGCCCTACCCATGCACCTCCATGGCCAGGCTTCGTTCCAGGCGAAAAAGATCAACCCCGGGCTTGTGGCCAAAGCAAACGCGGGTGATGTGGCTTCGCAGAGGGCATTAGGGCTTGCCTGAGCGACTAGCGACGACGTCCCGTAAGATTATGCGCAGGCTGCTCAATGGCTTCGCAAGGCAGCTGACAACGGGGATGGCGTTGCGCAGGTCGCCTTGGGCTTGCTTTTACTACGCTGGAAAGGTGTTCAGCGGATTACGCCGAGCTTGATACCCGGTGCTGCAATGCTGAGACATTGCTCAAGCAGCGGAAGACCAATTGCTCCTTATTTCGGCCAAGTAATTCTGCGTGGTGGCCAGCGGCAACATAGGTCGAAACGGATTCCCATGCGTTCAATATCTCATGCATGGTTACAGAATCCCTTCAAGGCCCTTGGGGCGGATCACGTCAAGCAACGCGGCAGGGGCCTTTGCGTTGCTTGGTTTCCCGCTCGAAGTGCGAAATATAGCCTACGGCTAAGATTGCGAGAATAGGCGCAGGCGACTTGCTTCATATTTGCGCGCTGCCTGCGGCCACGCCAGTGATGGTTGGCCGTAAGGAGCGGTCTTGATTCAAACAGACTGACCCACCCGACGGTCGAACCTCTCAAGGAACCGGCTCCTTCGATGAGGAGAATTGAATGGTTTCATTTCGGTATTGAGTCCTGTTTCGGTTCCCCGGTTCCACGAATTGGCACAATTTATTAGCACGCTGATTTCTTGGAAGTTATCTCGATTCCTTGACTTAATTCCGTCTATAAGAGACTCGGTTCGCCCAATTTTCCCTCTTGCAATGCCCAGTTCAAATATGGGACGGTACTTCATCCATTTGATTTCTCTAAGGAAAGATCCGGACATCTCGTTTCTTCGCCTTTGAACAGGCTATCCAACTTGGAGGACTTAAGTGGAGCATCAACAATTTAGCGCCCTGTTGTTCCAATTGAGAGTCTGGGCATTTCAGATTTGCGAGACTCTTCTATTCATATCGTTCGTCATCTGTCTAACCATCCTTACGATAAGGCAGATTATCCACTTCGTGCGAGGAGTGAAGTGATCTCCGCCGCAAGATCGAACGGGAATCATGGTCGGGCTCGATTCCCGCTTACACCGAGGCGAACGATCCTATCCTCGGCAGGTTGGCCCGGCGGCGCGCACGGCTTCCGGCGCATCGAACTGCTGAAAGTTTGCCTCGAAGCGCGCGGCCAGGTCGGCGGCTTGGCGGTCGTAGGCTTTCTTGTCGGCCCACACATTGCGTGGATTCAGGATCTCCGCGGGCACGCCGGGGCAACTGACGGGGATGTGCAACCCAAAGGCCGGCTCGGTAACAAATTCCACCCCGTCCAGAAGGCCATCGAGGGCAGTGTCTACCAGGGCGCGTGTGTGCTTGAGGCTCATGCGCTTCCCTACGCCAAATCTTCCTCCGGACCAACCCGTATTCACCAGCCAGCAGGTGGCCTGGTGCTTCTTGAGGAGCTTGCCGAGCATCTCAGCATAGACGTGCGCAGCCAGCGGCAGAAACGGCGAGCCAAAGCAAGCAGAGAATTCAGGCACTGGATCCGACCCCATGCCGGCTTCGGTCCCGGCAAGCTTTGCGGTGTAGCCGGAGAGGAAGTGGTACATGGCCTGCTCGGGGGTAAGGCGCGCAATGGGCGGCAGCACGCCGAAGGCATCCGCGGCGAGGAACATCACGTTGCGGGGATGCCCGCCCACCCCGGGAATCATTGCGTTCTCAATGAAGTCCACCGGGTAGGCGGCGCGGGTATTCTCGGTTAGCTGAATGTCCTTGTAGTCGGGTTCGCAGGTGGCTGGATCGAGAACGACATTTTCGAGAACCGAACCGAAGCGGATAGCGTGATAAATCTGCGGCTCCTTTTCTTCGCTCAGGTCAACGCATTTTGCGTAGCATCCACCTTCAAAATTGAAGACTCCAGCAGGACCCCACCCGTGCTCGTCGTCGCCAATCAGTCGTCGCGCCGGATCGGCGGAGAGCGTGGTTTTTCCCGTCCCTGAAAGCCCAAAGAACAAGGCCGTTACGCCGTCAGCGCCAACGTTGGCCGAGCAATGCATGGGTAGGACACCTCGCACAGGCAGCAGGAAATTCATCACGCCAAAGATGGATTTCTTCATCTCGCCGGCGTATTTGGTCCCACCAATCAAGATAATCCGCCGCGTGAAATCGGCCAGGATGAAGGTGCCGGTGCGAGTTCCATCGCGATCCGGCATGGCTTGAAACTCCGGCGCTGCGATGACGGTGAATTCGGGCTTGTGCGCGGGCAGATCGGCTGCTGGAGGACGCACGAAAAGCTGGCGCACAAACAGGGCATGCCAGGCATATTCGGCGATGACGCGAATGGGCAACCGGTAGGTGGGGTCGGCTCCACAATAGAGATCCTGCACGAAGAGATCGCGCTCCCGCATGTGCGCCAATACTCGCTCCAGCAGCGCATCGAATCTTTCCGAAGGGAACGGCTGGTTTACGCGGCCCCAGTCGATGGAATCATGGGTGATCGCATCGTCCACCGTGAATTTGTCGCGGGGACTGCGTCCAGTGCGCGTACCGGTTGTGGCCACCAGGGCGCCGTTCGACGCCAGCCGCGCTTCGCCACGCAGCAGCGCACTCTCCACCAGGTGCGCCGCCGGCAGGTTTTGATGCACCTGGGGTCCGGCCGCCAGGGCACGCACCGCCTCCGCTATCGAGGAACTTGCCATACACAGAACTCCTATAAAGAAATTCAGCAGAAAATTCAAGAAAACCCATTGTCCCACGACACATGCCATGCGGTCAGGTGCAAACCATCACCGGTCACGTCGCCGGATGCAAAATCTCTCCTTGACAATCTAGGAGAGTCTGGTTTACCTTCTTTCCTAGAGCGGCTAGGGAAGCACATTGGAGAACTCCGGATGACGTACGAAAAGCAGATCGATCTCTTGCAGGGCACGTTGGACCTGCTGATTCTGAAGGCGGTTTCGCTGGGCCCGTTGCATGGCTACGGCGTGCTTTTGCGCATTCAGCAGATTTCCGGCGAGGAGCTGGTCATCCAGCAGGGGTCGCTTTACCCGGCGCTCTACCGGCTGGAGCATCAAGGGGTCATCGCCAGCGAGTGGGGCGAGAGCGAGAACAACCGCCGCGCCAAATACTACCGGCTCACAGCCGCGGGGCGGGACCGGCTGGTTCAGGAGACGGGGAAGTGGAATCGTATGGCCGGCATTATCGGAACCATTCTGAGCGCGACGCCAGAGGGGGCTTGAAAAAGGCAGGGAACAGGGGCTTGGGTCTGTGCATCGGAGGTGCTATGCGTGTGCGTTCATTGATTACAGGAATCGTTTCTCGCCCGCGCTCGTGGATTCGCGCCGTTTCCCAGCGCGATCAGCTTGAGGCGGAGATGGAGGCTGAGCTTGCCCATCACCTGGAGAACCTGACCGCCGATCTGTTGCGCGCTGGGCATTCCCCGGCCGAAGCATCGCGGCGCGCCCGCATCGCGCTGGGCGCGGTGACCGTGCACAAAGAAGGCATGCGCGCGTCCCTGGGACTGCGCTGGTGGGACGAATTCTGGGCCGATCTGCGCTACGGCCTGCGCATTCTTCGCAAGAGCCTCGGCTTCACCTTCATTGCAGCCACGTCGCTGGCGCTCGCCATCGGCGCCAATACTGCCATCTTTTCCATAGCCAAGAGCCTGCTCTACGACCGGCTGGGCGTACCGCATCCTGAGCAGCTGCGACTGTTGAGTTGGCATGGCAACGGGAATCAGGCAGTGCATGGGATGTGGGGGCAGTTTGACCCGGCGCCAGACGGTGGAATGGCGGGCAACATCTTCTCTTACCCGGTGTACAACGAACTGCGTGAACAAAACAGGTCGTTGCAAGATCTCATCGCATTTAAAAACGACGGAATGAACGCGACGATTGCAGGGCAGGCGCAGCGTGTGCAGGCGGAGATGGTTTCAGGGAACTACTATGCCTGTCTCGGCGTGCGTCCGCAATTGGGGCGCGCGATCCAACCCTCCGACGAACGGCACTTCGGCGCGGGAACGGTGGCCGTGATCAGCGATGGGGTCTGGGAGCGTGCGTTTGGACGTTCGCCGGCAGTCCTGGGCCAAACGATTACTTTGAACCAGGCGGTGATGACGATTGTGGGCGTCAACCCGCGCGGGTTTACGGGGGCAAAAGGGGCGCAGGTCTCCCCGGAAATCTTTGTGCCTATCACGATGCTGCCGGTGATCGATCCCAAAGGAAAAACGTCGCTGTTGGAGGATCCAGACTTCTGGTGGGTGAATATGATGGGACGCGCCCGCCCCGGTGTGGGTGACGCACAGGCGGAAGCAGTGCTGCGCGCGCAACTTGAAGCGGATGTACGCGCAACAATGCAGGTGAAGCCCGGCGAGACCATTCCGACATTGGAGTTGACGGACGGGAGCCGCGGCTTGCACTGGGCGGAGGAAATGTTCAGGAAGCCTGTTTCAGTGCTGATGGCACTCGCCGGCTTTGTTCTTCTGCTGGCCTGCGCCAACATTGCCAACCTGCTGCTGGCGCGAGGCGCGCACAGGCAGCGGGAACTGAGCGTACGGCTGGCACTGGGTGCTGGGCGCGGGCGTGTCTTGCGGCAACTGCTTACCGAAAGCCTGTTGCTGGCAACGATCGGCGGTGTGGGCGGGCTGCTGCTCGGGTACGCGGGCCGCAACCTCCTTCCCACGCTGATGAGCAACGCATGGGAGCGCAACGAATTCGCCGTGCGGTTCGACTGGGGCATCTTTGCGTTTGCCGCGGCCGTTACGCTGTTAACGGGGCTGCTGTTTGGGCTTGCGCCGGCGTGGCTCGCCGCGCGCGCTGAGGTGAGCAGCGGCCTGAAGGAAAGCGCGCAGACGGCAACGCGCCGCAGGGGTTTGGCGGGAAAGTTTCTGGTCGCGTTTCAGATTGCGCTTTCGACGCTGCTGGTGGTGGGGGCAGGGCTGTTTCTGCGAACCGTCTTCGCATTGAACGCAGTCGAGGTGGGGTTTCGGACCGACCACCTGATCCTGCTTGAGGTGAATCCGCCGGCCAGGCGCTACTCCGGGGGCAAGGATGTGGAGCTGTATGCGCGGCTCGAACAGGGCTTCGCCGGCCTTCCGGGCGTGGAGGCCGTGACCGCTGTCACCATTCCGTACATCTCTGAATCCATGTCGAACGACTTTTTTCTGCCGGAGGGAGAGAAGCAGGACGACACGAAAGACCAGGCCGAGTTCTTTAATGTGGTGGGCAATGGGTTTTTCGGAACAATGGGCATTCCGATGATTGCCGGGCGGCCGTTTGACGCGCAGGATACGGCATCCTCGCAAAGGGTGGTTGTAATCAACGAGCGCCTGGCGCGCAAAAGATTTCCAAACGAAAACCCCATCGGCAAGATGGTGAAGATCGGCCTTGGCGTGGACAATTCTGCACGCATTGTGGGCATCTGCCGCAACACGCGCTACGCGAATTTGCGGGACGATGCGCCATCGCAATTTTTCGCCTCTTACCGGCAGCAGCAACAGGTTGGCGCCATCACCTTTCTCATCCGGACGCGCCTCAAGCCAGCAGCTCTCATGTCGTCCTTCCGGGATGTGGCGCAAAAACAAGACCGCGATTTGCCCATCATCGACATCCGCACCCAACAGGAGCAGATTGACGCAACCACGCAGACGGAGCGGGTGTTCGCCGCGCTCACATCGGGCTTCGGCCTGCTTGCATTGGTGCTGGCGTGCGTGGGCATCTACGGCATCATGGCGTATTCGGTGGCCAATCGCAGAAACGAGATCGGTATTCGCCTGGCGCTGGGTGCTCAGCCGGGACAGGTGCGGGGAATGATTCTGCGCGAGAGCGGCTGGCTGGCGATAGCAGGGATTGTTGCGGGCGTGGCCGCTGCTCTTGCCCTCACGCGCCTGGTCAAGTCGATGCTCTACGGCATTCAGCCGTACGATCCGCCTACCCTCGTCGGTGGCGTCTTGATCCTGCTGGCCGTTGCGTTGGCCGCAAGCTGGATTCCCGCCCGCCGTGCCGCCGGCGTTCAGCCCATGGAGGCGCTGCGGCATGAATGAAGCAGGGAATAGGGATTAGGGAATAGGGATTAGGGAACCTGGATTAGAAAAACGGCAACAGAGCGAGTATCTGCGCGTAAGAAGTCGGAACTGCGGGTCGATGAGGCTGAGCTCTGCAGCTCAGCCCTCTGTTCCCTAATCCCTATTCCCTGATCCCTGCCTTTACGCAATCACCGGCAGCGTTGGCATGGCGCCCAGCGCTTTGGCTTCGTCCACCACTACATCCAGATGTTCCAGAACCTCGGGCACGGTCATGGTGTAGATTTCGCGGCGGGAATCGTAGCCTTCTTCGATCAACTGCCGCAGGTGGCGGCCGGCGATCTGCACCGCCAGTTGATCGGTAATGACCTTGCCGCTGCGCTCCTTCTGCGCCACCCAGGCGGTCGATGGCAGGGCCATCCACATGGGGCGGCCATTCACGTCGAAGCGAACATCGATGGCGTCCGCGTGGCGCGTGGCGATGGCTACCACGGTGCCTTTCCAGGTGCAGTGCAGGTCTTCGCCGCTCCAGCGGTCGGTTACGTGAAAATCTTCGTACATGCAACTAGCCTATCGTTCTGGAGCGGGGACGGCAAGCGCACAACGCACGCCTCTGGGCACCCGCTGCCCTTCGGAACCGGTTACGCCTGCGCGATCCCTTCCTGCAACCGAGGCTGGTCTCGCGCCCTTCGCTGCCGATGAAGCAGACAGGGGAACCGCCAACCATGCAGATCACAGTTACCATTTCCGACGTCATTGTCCGCGAAGCTGGAACCCGCGGATTGCCAGTCATCGACTTCGTTGAATCCCTCATCGACAAAGGCTTGCTCGAATCGAAAGAACGGCCCGTACTCAACAGCGCCATCGAGCGCATTCGCGCCTTGAGCTCCAAATCGGGCGACAGCAGGAGATAGTGGGTTTTAGCCGGTTTAGCGGCCCACTGCGGTGGACGTTGCTCTTGGCGCGCTGATAGACTAGTAAGGTTGCAGTGGAAGTGCCATAAACCGTACACACCCGCCTGCAAGTCTGATCAACGAAGGACAAGAAAAACCCCGTGGATACTCAAACCCGCCATGCCCTGAAGAAAGACAAGTTTGCCCAGGCTACTGCCAGCAGCGTCAGTTGGGTCAGTGGTCACCGCTCCGGCGTCTTGCGCTGGGCTATTGCTGTTGTTGTGGTACTTGCCCTGGGCATTGGAGGGATCGTTTTCTGGAACTTGCGGGCTACTGCGGCCGATACCGCCCTGGGCGCGGCCCTGGACATCTACAACGCGCCGCTGGCCACGCCGGGCGCTCCGCCTGAGACCGGCGTTTATACCGCCGCCGCCGACCGCTCCCGTGCCGCAAACAAACTCTTTGTGGACGTGGCCGGGAAGTATGGCTGGCTTCCGGACGGCGCGAAGGCACATTACTTCGCCGGCATCACCTACCAGGAACTGGGCCAGACAGCTTCTGCGGAGACGGAGTTGAAGGCGGCCGAAGGCTCGTGGGACCACAATCTCTCCAACCTTGCCAAGGTGGCGCTCGCCGGGGTTTATCGCCAGACCGCCCGCGATCCGCAGGCCATCGATCTTTACAACCAGCTTATCGCCAAGCCATCCGTGACGGTTCCAGCCAGCGTGGCTCAGCTTGACCTTGCGGACCTCTACGTCAGCGAAGGCAAGCAGGACCAGGCGCGCGCGCTGTGGGCCAAGGTCAAGGATGCTGACAAGACAGGTGCAGCCGGCTCCATTGCCTCGCAAAAGCTGACCGGAAAACAGTAAGCCCAATCGATTTTGACCCAGGCCTCGCGGAAATTATTCGCGAGGCT
>JBEKFD010000204.1:0-8625 GCA_050013495.1 Occallatibacter sp.
GGCGGGACCTTTACCGACTGCGTCTTCCTCACTGACGGGCAGTTGCAGGTATTGAAGCTGTTCTCCACGCCGCACGACCCTTCGCTGGCGGTGCTGGACGGACTGAAAAGGATTGGCGGCGGCCAGGCCCTTGACGTGCGTCACGGAACCACCGTGGGAACCAACACCATGCTGGAGCGCACCGGAGCGCGCGTGGCCTTTGTCACCACGGCGGGATTCGAGGACACGATTGCCATTGGCCGGCAAACGCGCGCTCGCCTTTACGATTGGTTCGCTCCGATACCGGTGTGCCTGGTACCCAGGGCGTTGCGCTTCGGCGTGGCGGAGCGGGTGAGCGCCGAAGGGGAGATTCTCCGTTCGCCTTCTGAGGAAGAACTCGCAGACCTGGTGGAGAAGGTGCGCGCCAGCGGAGCGGAATCGGTGGCCATCTCGCTCCTCTTCGGGTTTGCCAATCCGCAAACGGAGCAGCGGGTGGAAGCGGCCCTCAAAAGCCTGGGCATTCCGGTTTCCGCGTCGCATCGGATTCTGCCTGAGTTTCGCGAATATGAACGAGCCTCGACGACGGTCGTAAACGCGTACCTGGCGCCGCGCATTCAACGTTATCTTCAAACGCTGGAAAAGGGTGTGGCCGCGCAGCACGAAGGCGGGCGCGTGGATGTGATGCAGTCATCGGGCGGCATTTTGCCTGCACGCGTAGCGGCGCGCGAACCGGTGCGGACAGTTTTGTCTGGGCCGGCGGGCGGCGTAGTGGGCGCCTGCAGCGTGGCGCACTGGGCCGGCTTCGAGCGCATCATCGGTTTCGACATGGGCGGCACTTCAACGGATATGTTCCTTGCCGATGCGGCCGCGGGCGGCGCGCACCTGACGCACGAATCGGTGGTGGCTGGCGTGCCCATCGGCGTCCCCATGCTCGATATTCATACGGCAGGGGCTGGCGGCGGGTCCATCGCCCGCTTCGATTCCGGCGGCATGTTGCGCGTGGGGCCGCATTCGGCAGGTGCGGACCCCGGCCCAATCTGCTTTGGGAGCGGGACCAGGCCCACCGTGACGGATGCAAACCTGCTGCTTGGGCGCATGGATCCTGCGAGCTTTCTGGGTGGCGGCGTGCAACTGGACCGCGATCGAGCCGAACGCTCGATGGACGAGCAGAAAGGCTCGCTCGCCTCGGTCGAGGAATTCGCCGCCGGCATTCTGCGTGTGGTTGAGTCGGCAATGGAGAAGGCGATTCGCATCATCTCCATCGAGCGCGGCCATGACCCGCGTGACTTTACCCTGGTTGCGTTTGGCGGCGGCGGTCCGCTCCATGCCTGCTCGCTGGCGCGTGCTCTGCGCATTCCTACGGTCCTGATTCCAACCATGCCGGGCGCGCTCTCTGCGGTCGGCATCCTGCTCGCCGCTACAGTGCGGGACTACTCGCGCACCGTGATGTTGCCCGGAAACGCGATGGAACGACTCGGCGGCTATTTCGCAGAACTGGAACGGCGCGGAAGTGCTGAGTTTGCCGCCGAGGGGCTTGAGGGAGCGGGCCAGCGCAGCGTGGATGTGCGCTATGCGCGCCAGGGTTACGACTTGAATGTGGTTTGGGATGGGCAGTCTCCGCAAGCCGCGCTGGATGCCTTTCACCAGCTTCACCTGCAGCGTTATGGGTTCTGCGATGTTGCGCGGCCTGTCGAGATCGTCAACCTGCGGCTGCGCATGGTTGCCATGGGCGAACCCTACGTTCCAACGCGCCGTGAACCTGTGCCCGGCGACGGCGATGCGGCCAGCTACGCGGAGCGCGATGTGTTCTTCGATGGCCATTTCCTTAAATCGCGCTTCTACGGCCGAGACAGACTCGTCACTGGCGATGTGATTCGGGGCCCGGCCATGATCACCGAGTACACCGCGGCCACCGTGCTTCCGCCCGGCGACACACTGCACGTTGACGGCTTCGGGAATCTCATTATCTCCATCGCCAACGGGGGCGCGTATGAAACCTGACCCAGTGGAACTGGCGATCTTTCAGAACGCGGTGCATTCCATTGCCGAGGAGATGGGCACGGCTCTGCGGCGCACGGCTCTCTCGCCCAACATCAAGGAACGGCGCGACTACTCCTGCGCCATTTTCGACGGCAAGGGCCGGGTGATCGCCATGGGCGATCACATGCCCGTGCACCTGGGCTCCATGCCCATGTCGGTGCAGGCAGCCGTCGCGGCCATAGCCTTTGCGCCCGGCGATATCGCCATTCTCAACGACCCTTACGCGGGCGGAACCCACCTGCCGGACATCACCATGGTCCTGCCGGTCTTCCTGCCGGGCGGCGCAAAGCCGGCCTTCTACATTTCGAATCGCGCTCACCACGCCGACGTAGGAGGGAGATTCGCGGGCTCGATGGGTCCGGCGGAAAATATATATCAGGAGGGCATTCGTATTCCTCCGGTGCGCATAGTCCGCGGCGGCCAGTTAGACCGCGAGATGCTCGATCTGATCCTGTTGAATATGCGGACTCCGCGTGAACGCGACGGCGACCTTGAGGCGCAGATCGGCGCATGCCGGGTGGGCGAGCGGCGGATTCTCGACGTAGCCGGGAAGCATGGCGAGCGCGGGCTGGATACGATCATCGACAAGTTGCTGGATTACTCGGAGCGGCTGGTTCGGGCAGAATTGCGCACCATGCCCGCAGGCGAATTCATTGCTGAAGACTGGCTGGACGACGATGGCGTGACGGATGAGCCGCGGAAGATCGCCGTGCGGCTAACGCTGAATCCTGAGGCGGGAGAGATTCACATGGATTTTGCCGGCTCCTCGCCGCAGGTGGCAGGCAGCGTGAATGCGGTGCGCGCCATTACGATGTCAGCGTGCTTTTATGTGCTGCGCTGCCTGCTCGCGGAGGATGCCCCTGCGACCGATGGAATTCTGCGGCCTCTGACGGTTGCTACCCCGGCCGGGAGCATCGTCGATGCGTTGCCGCCTGCGGCGGTGGCCGGGGGCAACGTGGAGACCTCGCAACGCATTGTCGATGTGCTGCTGCGGGCGCTGGCCAAGGCCATTCCAGAACGCGTACCAGCGGCCAGTGCAGGCACCATGAGCAACCTTACAATCGGTGGCGTTGATCCGCGCAGCGGCGAGCCATTTACGTATTACGAAACTGCGGGTGGCGGCATGGGTGCGCGTCCCGGCATGGATGGCATCTCCGGCGTGCAGACGCACATGACCAACTCTCTGAACACGCCAATCGAGGCGCTTGAATACGCCTACCCATTCCGCGTCAGGCGCTATGCATATCGGGATGGGTCAGGCGGCGGAGGCCAGTTTCGCGGCGGCGACGGCCTCATCCGCGAAGTGGAGATGCTGGCCCCAGTTCAGTTAACACTGCTGGCCGAGCGAAGGCGGTTTCAGCCCTATGGGTTGCAGGGAGGCGAAGAGGGCTCTGCGGGCGCGGCATGGGTTGTGAAGGGCGGTAGTGCCGAGACAACGGAATTGCCCGGGAAATGCAGCCGGCAACTGAGCGTTGGGGATGCCGTGCGGATAGAGACCCCGGGCGGCGGCGGATGGGGCAAAAGCCAGGAGCAAGGAAGAGAGAGCTGAAGAAGGGCCCGGATTTCAATTCACTGCGGAGTGAAACCATTCTGCAGCCTCAAGCAAGATTGCTGCGGAAATGCAGGCTCCTCGCGGGTGCGGCCGGTCAGTATGCCCTGATCTCTTCGGTCGAGGCAGGCCGATCGATATGGGCCAGCACCGGCATTTGAGCAAATGCACTCTCAGGTGCGGCAATGGCGGACATCAGAGTTCTATCTCCTTGCTCGTATGCCCAGGTCTTGAAGAGGCGTTCGATCACGGCACTGTCCCAGCGCCGCAATACGCTGTCGATAATGAGTTTGAGATCGGAAGCGAACGTGGCGCTGGACATGTAATCCTCATCGAGCTGGTGCTTGGCGGGGAGAACCACCGAGTGATAGAACGACTCCAGCAGATGCTTGGGAACGCGATCGAGAATTGCTTCTTCGCGAGCGAAGGCGATGGTCGCCGCGCCGGTGATCCCCGCCCGGCAGGGGACACATGAAATGAAATGCTCGGGCAACTTGGGGCGTGGGCCGACCAAGCTCATATGGCCGGCCAGCACATTGAAGAGCTGGGGCACTTCATCCAGTTTCCAGCGACGCAGAAAAGGGCCAACGGGAGTGAAAAGCTGGTTGCCCGACGTGGTAACGGGATGGTGGGCTTTGTCTGAGCAGTGGATCATGGTGCGGAACTTGAAGATGGTAAATTCGCGGCCGTGACGGCCCATGCGCTTCTGGAGAAAAAGGACAGGACCGGAAGATGTAAGCCGCACCGCCATGCCTACAACCAGGAAAATCGGAATCAAGATCGGCAACATGGATACGACACAAATGCAATCGAAGACGTGCTTGGCGCCCGATTGCGACCAGGGACTCAAGCGTTTCCCGCCCAAAGATGGCGATGGAGGAGAAACCAACCAGAGCTTTTTCCCAGAAAGGAGCCTGGAGTGATTGTCGCCGCCTTCTGAAGCGCCGGGACGCGAGGATCGATTCATCCTTGTCGGCTCAGAAGCTTCGGGAACATACGACTTGGTGCTCACAGTGACCCTCCACAAGAAGAACAAATATGATCGGGTTATGAAATTGCGAAACTGAGACCTGTGCATCTGACCACGAAGATGATGCTTTGGTTACTGAGGTGGGCATCATGGCCTCCGATAGATTCAAGCCTTTACACCGGCCTTCTCACTCTAGAGATGCCTTTGCATGAAGATGAGCTGTTTCGCAGAGCAACAAAAATGTGACAGCAGGAGTCCAGTCAACGGTTCGCATGTCCGTTTTACGTAATGAATTCTTTGACGATGCATCTAAAGAAAAGTCTAACAGATTGGGATGAGGGGGGAGAAAAAAACTGGTGTAATGAGAGCGAATTCGTCTTTTATGTACCGGACTGCTCACTCGTTTTATTTATAGATGAATTACCATACGTTGGCCGCTTTCTGTCCCCTTTGAGGCATCAGACGCAATTGTCTTTTTCCCCAAGGGCGGCCGGAACCGTTTCAATGTGCAATTTGGTTCTTGCCCATTTGAGCGGGGAGCGGGATGGCCATGCACATTGCGGGTTTCGCTTGCCGGAATTGGTTTGATGTTTTGAGCCAGTTAATTACTATAGTAACTTTTATATTGATAACATAGGTATTACTCAATTAATTAACTTGGCTTTGGCCCGTTGGGTACCTTGCAAGTCAATGAATTACTGCTCAATCTCTCACGTTGTTTATCGTTCACTCAAAGGCCGCAACCCAAGGCGTGGTTACCGGGCCGTGGACACATAAACCCGGACGCCACTTGCAGGGGTGAACTCGAATCCTGTCTGGAGGATGGCGAACGGCGCGTGGTAGACTCAACCCATATGAATCGTTGCCAGTGCGGAGTGGATATTGGAGGTTGCAATGCCCGTTTTGCCTCTGGCCGGTCCAATCGCCGGCTTCGAATGCCGCGGCTGATTGGACTGCTCATCGTTCTAGGCCTGCTTGCCGGAACCGGCTACTCCCAAAACAGCAATCCGGGCGCAACGCAGACGCCCACCGCACAGGACTGCACCGATCCGTTGATGGCCAGCGCGCCGGAGTGTTCGGGACAGAGTCAGCAGAACCTCAATTCGATTCCAGCTCCCCAAACAAGGCCCACATCGTCCCCTGTGAACGGCAATTATTCCGATGTCGAGCAGTTATCGCGGCAGCCGGGCACACGAAATCAGAACCAGCAACCGGCCCTTCCGCCGGAGCCGCCGACCGAATTTCAGAATTTCGTCACCTCAACCACCGGTCAGAGTCTGCCCATTTATGGGGCCAAGCTCTTTAACTCTGTTCCGTCCACCTTTGCGCCCCTTGACATGGCTCCGGTGCCGCCCGATTACGTGATCGGACCGAGCGATGAATTGCGCATCCGCGTCTGGGGCCAGGTCAACTTCCAGGCCAATGTGCGCGTGGACCGCTCAGGCGACATATTTCTTCAGCAGATTGGCCCGGTGCATGTGGCGGGTCTCAAGTCTTCCGAGCTCGACGGGCATCTGCGCAGCGCAATCGGGCGCGTTTACCACAACTTCGATCTGACCGTGGACGTGGGTCAAATCCGTGCCATCCAGGTTTATGTATCCGGAGAAGCACGCCGCCCCGGCGTATACACCGTGAGTTCGCTCAGCACACTGGTCGACGCGCTGTTCTCCAGCGGCGGGCCTTCGCTGCAAGGTTCCCTGCGCCACATTCAACTACGCCGCGGGAGCGCGACCATCACCGATTTCGACCTGTATAACCTGCTCATCGACGGCGACAAATCCAAGGACGTGAAGCTCGAGTCGGGGGATGTGATCTTCATTCCCCCGGCGGGAGCCCAGGCGGCAGCTACCGGCAGCGTGAGGAATCCGGCCATCTACGAGCTGGTTGCGGGCGAGTCGCTCTCCAGCCTGCTGGCCGACGCGGGAGGGGTCTCGACAGTCGCTTCCGGGGCCCGCGTGTCCATTGAGCGCATCGATGAACATCGAGACAGGCAGGCGATGGAAGTGGCCTACGATGCCACTGGGCTGGCGACGACGGTGGCTGACGGTGACCTGGTGCGGGTCTACTCCATCATCCCCAAGTACCAGAAGACCGTGATTCTGAGAGGGAATACGGCCAACCCCGGCCGCTTTGCCTGGCACCCCGGCATGCACGTGAGCGATCTGATTCCAGACAAGGATTCGCTGATCACGCGCAATTACTGGTGGCGGAGGGCGCGGCTTGGATTGCCGGCGCCGGAAGAGTTGGACGCGCCCACTCCGCCTGTCCTGCACATCGGCCAGAATCAGGAAATCACGCTGAATCCGCTTCCGGACCAGTTTCCCTATCGGGGGCAATTCCAGTATCCAAACCAGAATCAAAACCAGGGCCAATTTCCATATCAGAATCAAAATCAGAACCAGAGCCAGAATCCCTATCAGAACCAGAACCCGCAGCAGTACCCCTTTCTCTACCAGAATGCGAACCAGGATCCGAATTCGATTCAAAACCTCAACCAGGATCAATATTCGAATCAATATCCGAACCAATACCCAAATCAATATCCGAATCAATTTCAGAACCAGAATCCCAGTGCGCAACAACGTACGGGCGGGTCGTCGTTGGCAGCAGCGGAAAATGCCGCCGCAGCCTCTCGAGGAATCGGCTTCGCGCCAAAGAATGTGATTCGCGAACTGGCGCCGGCGATCGACTGGGACTATGCCGTGATTGAACGGCTTGACACCGAAACGCTGAAATCGGTCATCATTCCGTTCGATCTGGGCAAACTGTTGCTGCAGCACGACGCATCTCAGGATCTTGAATTGCAGGCGGGAGATGTCCTGTCCATCTTCTCAGAAGCCGATTTCCGGGTTCCCATCGCCCACCAGACGAAGCAGGTGAAGCTGGGTGGAGAATTTGCCCACGCGGGCGTGTACACGGCCCAAGCCGGCGAGACGCTGCGCCATCTGGTGGAGCGCTCCGGCGGGCTTACGCCCAATGCTTATCTATACGGGTCAGAGTTCACACGCGAGTCGACCCGCGCCGTGCAGCAGGCGAGAATTGACGAGTACGTGCAGAGCCTGGGCATTCAGATCCAGAGGGGCAACCTGGCCTTGGCAGCATCGTCGACGAGTTCAGCGTCTGACCTGGCCAGCGGCGCGGCGGCGCAGACCAACGAGCAGGATCTGCTGGCAAGCTTGCGCCAGATTCGCGCCACGGGAAGGATAGTGCTGACATTTAGCCCGGAGAGCGAAGGGATGAACACCATCCCCGACGTTACGCTGGAGGATGGAGACGTCTTCCAGGTACCGCCGGTTCCAGCCAGTGTGAACGTGGTGGGCGCGGTCTACGATCAGAACTCTTTTCTTTTCGTGCATGGGGCGAGGGTGGGGACCTACCTGCGCTATGCCGGTGGTGCCGACCGGGATGGAGACCGCAAGCATGAGTTCATCATTCGCGCCAACGGAGACGTTGTGAGCTACGACAGGAACAAGGGCGTATGGGGCAGCGACTTTAACAACTTGCGCATAAGTCCCGGAGATACTGTCGTAGTTCCGGAGAAGACGTTCAGGCCGTCGGCATTGCGCGGTTTCATTGACTGGTCGCAGCTGTTCTCGCAGTTCGCCCTGGGCGCGGCGGCATTGAGCATTCTCAAGTAGGTGGATGCACTTTGCGAATGCAGATTGGAATGCTGGCAAGCTCGCAAGTCTGACAGGAACCGATGACGACTGAAATGCCGAATTCCGAAGCAACTCAGAGCGCCGGCGCTCCTCTCGCCGAGCCTGCGGCCGTGAAGGGAAGAACGCGGGGAGACGATACATCGCTGCTCGATCTTCTGGTGATCCTTGCAGAGCGGAAGCGGCTGATTCTCCTGATTACCGCGGCTTTCACGGTTGTGGGCATCGTGGTGTCTCTTCTGATGCCTGTGCGTTACACGGCAACCGTCACTCTTCTTCCCCCGCAGCAGAATTCTTCGATGGGCGCGGCGCTGGCTTCACAGCTTGGCAACCTGGGCAACGTAGCCGCGCTGGCCGGCGGAAGCCTGGGGCTCAAGAATCCCAATGACATGTATGTGGCCATGCTGCAGAGCCGTACGGTTGAAGACGCC
>JBEKFD010000205.1:0-8601 GCA_050013495.1 Occallatibacter sp.
GTCGTACATGGGGTAGATGGACCACTCGTCGCCGGTGCGATGGTGCGTGGCGTGCAGGATGCGGTACATGACCGGATCGCGCATGTTGATGTTGGGCGAGGCCATGTCGATTTTGGCGCGCAGAACGCGGCTGCCGTTGGGGAACTCGCCCTGCTTCATGCGGATGAACAGGTCGAGATTCTCTTCGACGGAGCGGGTGCGATAGGGGCTGTCTTTGCCGGGCTCGGTGAGGGTGCCGCGGTGCTCGCGGATCTGGTCGGCGGAGAGGTCGTCGACATACGCTTTTTCGGCCTTGATAAGCTGCAAAGCCCAGTCATAAAGCTGAGGGAAGTAGTCGGAGGCGTAGCAGAGGCGCTCCCAGTCGAAGCCGAGCCAGTGGACGTCTTTCTTGATGGAATCGACGTACTCCTGCTCTTCTTTTTCGGGGTTTGTGTCGTCGAAGCGCAGGTTGGTTTTGCCGCCGAAGTCGTCGGCGAGGCCGAAGTCGAGGCAGATGGCCTTGGCGTGGCCGATGTGCAGGTAGCCGTTGGGCTCGGGGGGAAAGCGGGTCTGGATTTGGGCGTCGCCGAATTTTTGGGTGCGGACGTCTTCAGCGATGAGATCACTCAGGAAGTTGGAGGGAGCGGAATCAGGCATGGTGAAGGTATCTTTCCAATCACGATGCTAGCATTTGCCGCTCCCGCGGAACTCGTTGGCGACCCGATGGTGAAACCGAGACACTCTCAGGCCTGAGGGGGATAAGGCGGCTGTGGCGGGTAAGGCGGCTGCCATCCTACCGGGGGCGCGGGAATCACCTTCCACTCCGCGAAGGCTACAACGTAGAGCAGGATCAGGGTGCCGAGGGGGACGATGTTGAGGAGAGAGAGCCAGGGCGAGAATCCAGCCTTCTTCAGGATGAACCAGAAGGGGACGATGACGATCGCCAGCAGGACAACAAAGAAGACAAGGTAAACGCCGACAAAGGCGGCGATGATTCCGCCGTTAAAGTCGCTCGGATCGAAAAACATAGACGGGTCTCCGGAGATGGGATTCTGGGTTGCAGCAAAGGTACGGCTAAAGCGCTGCATCTGCAAGAGGAAAAATCGAAGAGGCTAACTTTATGGAGCGAAGAGAAGCAGATGCGCCTGGAGGTTACCTCGCCGGGCGCGTTGAGGGGCGCCGCTTCCTGTTGTTCTTGTCAACTTGAGCGCCTTGGATTCGGGATACATCATCCGTGGTATTGCTATCGCGGCCTGAGTCGATAATCCGCCGCACAACCTCCAAAGGCAACCGCAGATCCTTCGACTCCGTTGGGCGCAAAAAACGCGCCCAACTACGCTCAGGAGGACAGTCATTCTGAGTGCGAACTTCGGATTCGCCACACTAAGTAATATCTTCCGTGTCGTAGACCGGCGCGATGGTGCGCTTTTTGGGGACGCCGTGGACGGTGCTGAGCAGGTCTTCGACTACGTCTTCTAGCTGGCGCTGGGTTTCAATGACGGCGCTCATGCTTTTCAGTTCGTCCGGCTCCGACATGCGCTCGACGAGGGCGATGGCGTGGCACTGGGCTACGTGGTCGAGATTGAGGCCTTCGGGGGTCTTGGCCTTGATGCTGACCTGGTCAATGTCGATGCCGAGAAGGTCGGCAACGCGGGCGCGCATTTCGCCGGCAACGGGAATGATTTTGGGTGCAACCAGCACCAGTGTGGTGTCAATGTTGACGATGCGGTAGCCGGCGCTTTGCAACTCTACCAGAGCCAGGTTGAGGAAGATGGCGGAGTCGGCGTCTTTCCAGCGCGCGTCGCCGGGCGGGAAAAAGCTGCCGATATCGCCGGCGGCCACGGCGCCCAGCAGGGCGTCAGTGATGGCATGGAGCAGGACGTCGCCGTCGGAGTGGCCGGCCAGGCCCTCGGGGTGTTGGAGCGTGAGCCCGCCAATGCGCAGCGGGACTCCGGGCTTGAATGCGTGTGAGTCCCAGCCAAATCCGATTCGTGTATCCATGATTTCGGTACCTATTCAAAGTCTCTATTGCCGGCGAGGTACTTGCAAGTCGGGCGCATGAAAAAAAAGAAAAGCAACCGCAGGTCCTTCGATTCCGCTGCGCTCCACTCAGGATGACAGCGTTTGGTTTGAGCGGGCTCTCTGGCCAAGGTAGAACTCGGCCAGCTCCAGGTCGCCGGGCTGGGTAATCTTCAGATTAACCTGAGAGCCGTGCACTACGGCGACGGGCAGGCCGGCGCGCTCGACGACCGAGGCTTCGTCGGTGCCTACGAACCCGTCCGCGGTGGCTTCAGCGAAGGCTTTCTGCAGCAGCCCGAAGCGGAAACCCTGCGGGGTCTGGGCCAGGACGACGAATTCGCGGGGAATGGTGGAAGTGACCAGGGCGCCGTGGGCAGTGCGCTCCACCTGCTTGATGGTGTCCACGGCGGGCAGGCCGACGATGGCAGCGCCGAATTCGATGACGGCGTCGATGGTGCGGTCGATGGTGGCGGCGTCGATGAGCGGGCGCACGGCGTCGTGCACCAGGACGATGTCGTCTTGCTCCGCAGCGAGTGCGGCCAAGGCATGGGAGACGGACTCCTGGCGATTGTCTCCGCCTTCGACCACGCTGACGCGGGCCGCAAGGCCATATTCGGCGATTTGGGCTTCAACGCGGTCGATTTCGGTGGCGCGGACGGCAACGTAGATGGCGGTAACCCGCTCCACGGCAGCAAACGCGCGCAGGGAGTGGATGAGGATGGGCAACCCGTTGAGGGAGAGAAACTGCTTGGGCTGCGGGCCGGCCATGCGGGTGCCCAAACCGGCGGCGGGGAGGATTACAAAAACTTGCATAACGGGTGAAGTATACATCCACCTGCGGTGGGGCAGACGCCGCTGGCGCGGCCATTCGTGCCGAGGCGAGGTCTGTGGCTTCCCTCCCTTGCACTCGAAAGACGCGCATGGACGAGGCACCCGGCCATCCGTCTAACCGGGATGCAAAGAATAAAGCGCGACATACGCTAGGGCGAGCGAGCCAACCAACAGGAGCATTTTCCACAATTTTGGCCGCGGTGGAGCTATGTACAAGACGACGGTCATCAGAAGCAGCCCTGTTAGGTTCGCGAGCAATCTATTACCCAGCGCGAATGCACGGAAAATGTCCGGTGTGACGATGCCAACAAACAAAGCCACGAACGTATTTGGAGAAGGATCGGTCTGAGCCTTAGCATGCTCGTCCGAAGCCATAACCGCACTATACGCTTACCATCTCTTTCAGTCGTAGCGGCCGCGAGAACCAATGTCGCCGGTTGTCAGCCTTCCACTTGCTCCACGTAGAACATTTCGTTGGTGGCGCGGAAGCCGAGCGCTTCGTAGATGCTGCGCGCGGCGTCGGAGCTGTGTAACGCTATCACGCGCAGGCCGCGGCGGTGGGCTTCGGCCAGGCAGCGGTCCACCAGGGCATGAGCCAGGCCGCGCTTGCGAAACTCCGGCTCCACATAGACGTTGAGCAAATAGCCGCGGTGCTCGCCGGCCAGATCGAGTGGATGCGGCGGCCAATCCAGCACCAACAGCCCGGCACTGGCGATGGGGCGGCCGTTGTCGTGCGTAATCCATCCCATGTATTTGCCCTCGGCGATCATGCGCGCCACCCACGGAGCGAAGTTGCGGCTCATGGCATCCAGGATGGAGGACGGAGTGCTGCCCATGGCTTCGAACATGGCGCGGCGATGGGCGGTGATGAGCGGGGCGTCGGCGACGGTGGCTATGCGGGTATCCAGCATGCAGGACAGTATATGGCACCTGCGGGCACCTGCGGTGCGGCAGTCGCCGCTTGCGCGTCAGGTTGGTCGAATGGCGGACCGGACGCCGTATGATTTTGGGATGCGGATGCCGCTCGAACCCTCGCTGCCGATGGATGCCAAGCTGCTCAAGCCGGGATTGCGGCTGGCGGTGGGGGTTTCAGGCGGCGCGGATTCCGCGGCCCTGCTGTGTGCGCTCAATGCCCGCAGGAGCGCGCTCGGGCTGGTGTTGCACGCCGCGCACCTGCATCATGGCCTGCGCGGGGCGGAGGCCGATGCCGACCTGGAGTTTGTGCGCGCGATGGCAGCGAAGCTTGATGTGCCTTTCCATGAGGCCCGTGTCGATGTCGAGGGAGAGGCGGAAAAGAGTCGCGAGTCGATTGAGGAAGCTGCCCGGCGGCTGCGCTACGCCTGGTTTCGTCAGCTCATGGCTGGCGGCGAGGTGGAGGCCGTCGCCACCGCGCACACCCGCGACGACCAGGCGGAGACGGTGTGCGCCAAGTTTCTGCGCGGCGCCTGGACCGAGGGACTTGGCGGCATTCACCCCGTGGTCGTGTTTCCCGAAGGGCGGGTGATTCGACCGCTTCTGGCAGCGACCCGGTCTGAAGTAGAAGCGTACCTGAAGGCGCTGGGCCAGGCGTGGCGGGAGGACTCGTCGAACCAGAATTTGACCCATACCCGCAATCGCATCCGGCACGAGCTATTGCCGCTGCTCGAAGAGTGGAATCCACAGATCAGGGAGCACCTTGCGCAGATGTCCGCTTTGGCTCGCGAGGAGGAAGCGTGGTGGCAGGCCGAGCTTGCCCGGGTGGCGCCCCAGATTCTGCTGGCCGGGCGGCCGGTGCGGGGCGGCGGCCGCGCTTCCGGGGACGGCCTGGCCCTGGATGTGACGCGGTTTGCGACGCTTCACCCAGCATTGCAGCGAAGGCTGTTGCGCCATGCGGCGCAGCGGCTCAAGGCGTCTTTGGATTTTGCGGCGACCGAGGCGCTGCGTGCCCTGGCCCTCGACGGCCGCGCCGGGCAGAAGCGGGAGCTGGCACAGGGATTGCGGGCGGAGCGCACTCCACGCGAGCTGCGCCTGACCGTGCAGGCGGTTTCGGGGGATGCGGCGGAGGCGATCCCGGAGTACAAGGCAGCGATTCCAGGGGAGATTGTCGCTCCCGCGTTTGGGCTTCGCCTGTGGATCGAGATTGTGGGGGCCGATTCGCGGGCCATTTTGGTTGAGGGCGGAATGGCGCTGCGCGAGGAGGCGTCCGCAGACCTTTCCTCAGGGGCTGAAGCCCAGGCTGCGGAAAAAGACACTGTTTCGGGCGGAATTCCCGAGGAGCATACCTCGGGGGCTAAAGCCCACATTGATTTGATTGGCTTTGTGCCGGGGATGAATCCCCGGCCTACCGCCCGAGCGAGTTTTTCCGCAGGCTCTGAAGCCCAGGCTTATTCGGTTGACAACATATACGGGCTAAAGCCCGTACCCTTCGCGCCCGCACCCTTCGCGCCCGCACGTTTGGCCGGGACAGAGGCCGTTCTGCGCAACTGGCGACCGGGAGACCGGGTGCGTCTGCGTTACTCCGGGGGGCCGCGCAAGGTGAAGGAAGTTCTGGAGCGCCTGCGGGTTACAGGCAGCAGCCGGATGCGCTGGCCGGTGCTCGAGGCAGGCGGCCATATCGTCTGGATGATGGGCGTGGAGCTGGAGCCGGAACCTGGCATCCGAGTGGTGGCGACAGACCTCTAGAGAGGCTCTGAAAAAGCCGTCCGCATTCCCGCAGGGGCTGAAGCCCAGCTCATTTTATTGGCTTTATCGGCACGACTAAAGTCGTGTCCTGATACAAAGCCTCCACGAAATGAGTTTTTCCGCAGCCTGTAAAGCTCCCATTCATGCAAAGCTCCCGTTCATTTTGTTGCGTGTGCGGCACGGGACCCCGACCCAGGGTACCCCGGTCGTGCCCTTTCAAATCGTCGACCCATTAAGGGACTCCCTAAGTCTACCCGGACAATCGCCGCGGCGATGAGTTCGCGCCATGGCACTTTCGAGTAAAGGGAATGGCCCATAATGCCGCACAAGAATCGTCTTGTGCGGGTTCCAGATCGCCTCTCTTCGGAGTACAATCTTATCTACTGCTCACCTGGGCGGCGATGCGTAAGTGTCGAAGTTCAGGACGTTGTGTACTTTCTGTGACTTTGCGTAAGTTTCACACGTCTAAGGGTGATGTGGGCGGAGAGGGAAGTCCGGTTGCTGGATTTTCCCCCGCCGGGAAAGAGGGATCCTGGTGAATTCGACCGTTAAAACGATCATGTTCTGGGTGTTCATACTTGTCTGCCTCATCATGTTGTGGACCGTGGTGCAGAGGAACTCGAACATGGGCAAGTCCCAGGAGATCGGCTATTCCGATTTGCTGGACAGGATTGAATCCGGACAGGTGCAGGATGCGACCATCCAGAGCGACGACGTGCATGGCCATCTAAAGGGCGCCAAGGACGAGTTCCATACCACCATTTCGAGCAATCTGGTCGACAGCCTCACCAAGGAGTTCCGCGCCGCCAAGGTTAAGACGGACATCAAGCCTCCGCAGAATAATATCCTCATCCCGCTGCTCATCAACATTGGCCCGTTTGTGCTGTTGGGCGCTATCTGGTTCTTCATGCTGAGGCAGATGCAGTCGGGCGGCAACAAGGCGCTCTCGTTCGGCAAGAGCCGCGCGCGCCTGCTCTCAATGCAGCAGAAGAAGGTTACGTTCAAAGACGTTGCCGGCGTGGATGAAGCCAAGGAAGAGCTGAAAGAGATCATCGAGTACCTGCGCGAGCCGCAGAAGTTCCAGAAGCTCGGCGGACGTATTCCCAAGGGCGTGCTGCTTGTCGGACCTCCAGGAACCGGCAAGACGTTGCTGGCGCGGGCCGTGGCCGGCGAAGCGAACGTGCCGTTCTTCTCCATCTCCGGTTCGGACTTTGTCGAGATGTTTGTCGGCGTGGGCGCAAGCCGCGTGCGCGACCTGTTCGAGCAGGGCAAGAAAAACGCGCCGTGCATCATCTTCATCGACGAAATTGACGCTGTGGGCCGCCATCGCGGCGCAGGCTTGGGCGGCGGACACGACGAACGCGAGCAGACGCTGAACCAGTTGCTCGTCGAGATGGATGGCTTCGAATCGAATGACGGCGTAATTCTCGTTGCTGCGACCAACCGGCCCGACGTGCTCGATCCCGCGCTGCTGCGGCCTGGGCGCTTCGATCGCCGCGTGGTTGTGGGACTTCCCGATGTGCGTGGCCGCGAGGAAGTGCTTCGCGTGCATGTGAAGAAGGTTCCCGTCTCCGACGACACCAACCTCAACGTACTGGCCAGGGGAACACCGGGCTTCAGCGGGGCTGACCTGGCCAACATGGTCAATGAAGCTGCGCTGAGCGCTGCTCGCATGAATCGCAAGCAGGTCACCATGTACGACTTCGAGCTGGCCAAGGACAAGGTCCTGATGGGCGCCGAGCGCAAGTCGATGCTGCTGACCGAAGAAGAGAAGAAGGTCACCGCATATCACGAGGCCGGCCACGCGCTGGTTTCGTTCCTGCGCGAGCACTCCGACCCCATTCACAAGGTCACTATCATTCCGCGCGGCATGGCTCTGGGCGTTACAGTCTTTCTGCCCGGCGACCGGCACAACTACACCCGCGAGTATCTTGAAGCCAACCTGGCCATCGCTTACGGCGGCCGCGTGGCGGAGGAGATCTTTCTCAACCAGATGTCGACCGGCGCGGGCAGCGACATTGAATCCGCCACCGATCTTGCTCGCCGCATGGTCTGCGAGTACGGCATGAGCCGCCTCGGCCCCTTGACCTTCGGCAAGAAGGAAGAGCAGATCTTCCTGGGCCGCGAGATTGCTCAGCATCGCGACTTCAGCGAAGAGACAGCGCGCCAGATCGATCTTGAAGTTCGCCGCCTGATCGACGAAGCGTACCAGTCGGCGCATGCGCTGGTGGGGTCGCACGCCGATGCAATGCACCGCATTGGCGCGGCACTGCTGGAGCGCGAGACCATCGACGCCGAAGAAGTGAAGATGCTGATCGAGGGCCGGGAACTGCCCCCGATGCGCTCCGTGTTGGCTTCGCCATCGGACACCGGCGGCACTCCGCAGCAGGTGCTCAAGCCCGATACGCGCAGCGGACCGGGCTTCCCGGAAGGGTCGCCTTCACCGGCTTAGCGCAGGGATCAGTTGTCAGGGATCAGAAGGGCCACTCCTCGCGAGTGGCCCTTTTTGTGCGCGAGAAGCGCATCGCACAGGAATTATCTTGAGCTAATTGAACCAGGCGGGTATTCCCTTCGACATTAGATATGAATGCACATGGTTGATGAGACCCGAGCCCGGTACGAGTGGATGGCGCTGCGCTGCCAGGCGGGTGAGCCGGGTGCATTCGAGGACCTGATCGCGGTGATGGAGCGGCCATTGCTCTATTACGCGGCCAGCCTGACTGGCAATTTGGACAGCGGACTCGATGTGCTTCAGGAAGTGTGGATCAAGGTGTTGCGCGGCATCCGTAATCTGAGGGATCCGGGGTCGCTGCGCTCATGGCTCTACACCATCACCCATGGCATTGCGGTGGATCGAATCCGCCGCAACACCTCAAGGGAGCGCGCCGAGCAGGTTGAGCTTGAAGATTTTCAGGAGGCCGAAGAGCCGTCGTTTGCGGATGAAGACGCAGATGTGGTTCACCAGGCATTGAGTCAGATCAGCCTCAGTCATCGCGAGGTGCTGGTGCTGCATTTTCTTGAGGACTTGTCGCTTGCCGAGATTGCAAAGGTTGTCGGCTGCTCTGAGGGCACGGTTAAATCCCGCATGCACTATGCAAAGCGGGCGATGAG
>JBEKFD010000206.1:0-8443 GCA_050013495.1 Occallatibacter sp.
GGACCGAGCAGCCTCCGCATGCAACAAATGACACTCTGATTTTCATTCCGCGAGTGCAAACTCTTCTTCTACAAATCGACACTCGATGCGTCGCGGAAAAATTGTTGACCATTTTTCCACTCTTCGTTCGTTTTTTTCTTGACACTTGCGAAGCATGAATCTATACATTCATCAACTGCAATTTAATAATTGCAGACATCGATGCAAACCATCGAAAAGGGAGAATAGGCAAAATGGCAACTAAGAAGGCAGCCAAGAAGGCACCCGCGAAGAAGGCAGCCGCCAAGAAGGCACCCGCGAAGAAGGCCGCAAAGAAGAAGTAACTGCGGTCAACCATCCACAAGGCAACACTCAGAGGGGGACGCTCAAAAGCGTCCCCCTCAGTGTTTGTGCGGCCTCCTTTCTTCCGTAGAAGGGCTAGACTTGTTGAGAGGAGACCAATTCCCTCGATTGCCATGACGCGACGCCGCTGGATTGCCGAACATTGGGACGAAGCCACTGCCACCATCATCGGCGCGCAAGCTGAACACATGGCGCGCGTGCTGCGTGCCCATGCGGGCATGGAGGCCGATGTGGTTGCGGGCGGCCACGTGTTTCACGCTGAAGTGGCTGCTGTGAGCGCTGCCGAGGTCCGCTTCAATCTCATCAGTGAAGTCCAGGCCGATCCCGCGTTGCCGGTCACGCTGGTTCTCTCTATCTACAAATTCGATCGCATGGAGTGGGCGCTGGAGAAGGCCACTGAGCTGGGCGTGGCTGCTGTTGCGCCGGTGATTGCGCGCCGCACGGAGAAGCACCTGGCGCTGGCAGCGGCCAAGCGCGCTGAGCGCTGGCGCCGCATTGTGCATGAGGCGGCGCAGCAGTCGCGGAGGTCCGATGTGCCGCTGGTTCTCGATGTTGCCCCGCTCGCCGCGCGCGTTCGCGCATCCTCCGCGTCGACGCGCATCGTTCTTGCCGAGCAGGAGCGGACCACGACACTGCGAAATGCGATTGAAGAAGCCGCAGACACCGCCGGGGAGTATATGCCCGTGCTGGAGATTGCCATCGGCCCAGAAGGCGGATGGGCGCCGGAGGAAGAAGCGCTCTTCGATGCGAACGGCTGGCGCGCCGTCTCCCTGGGCCCGCGCATTCTTCGCGCGGAGACCGCAGCCATTGCCGCGCTGGCCGTGGTTGCTTCCTGCCTGGAGTAACAAAAGGGGGAGTCTTCTCAAATGGACCGGAAGCCAAAAGAAACCATACACGCATCATCGAATTTCCCTTATGAGATGTACATGGACGCACCCGTCTGGGAGGTTGTGAATGCGGCCATCGACGACTTGGTGAAAAACGGAGACCTTGTTGAGACTACTCGGAGGGACTACATCGTCGGGTATATCTGCAAGAAGCTCGGCGGCCTGTTGCCTTAGACAGATCTCTGAATCATCCATGTCACGAATGCGCAAAGTGCAGCAGCAGCCCTGCAAGGGCCGCGCCGGCAAAATCGCCGATGATGGGAATGGGCGCATAGCTCCAGTTCGAACCGCCTTTGCCGGGAATGGGCAGCAGTGCATGCACAAGGCGCGGACCAAGGTCGCGGGCGGGGTTGATGGCGTAGCCCGTCGTCCCGCCGAGCGAGAGGCCAATGCCCCACACGAGACTCGCCACCAGCCACGGCGCAAATCCCGGCGCGGGGCCAGTGGGAGAAACCAGGTGTGAGCCGATGGAGTCCGCCACGATGACCAGGACAGCCGTGCCGATAGCTTCACTGAGGAGATTGAACATGGGACTGCGCACCGCCGCATTGGTGCAGAAGACGCCGAGTTTTGCCGCGGGATCGGGCGTCAGAGCCCAGTGCGGTCCGTAGTGCAGCGCCATAAGCGCCGCTCCGCCCATGGCGCCCAGCATCTGCGCCGACCAGAAATAGAGAAGCTGCGAATAATTTCCGCTGTTCACCGCCGCGGCAAGCGTGATGGCCGGATTGAGATTGGCCCCCGGGCTTCCGAACGCCTGTGCCACCAGCACGCCGCAGAGCACGGCCAGCGCCCATCCTGAGGCGATGACCATCCAACCCGCATCGGCCGCGTAGGACTTGCGCAGCGCCACGCCGGCATTCACGCCGTTGCCCAACAACACCAGAACCAACGTGCCCAGAAATTCGCCGAACCAGACAGAATGCATTGTGACGTCCTTGCCGTTGCACCGGCGGCGGCGCTGGATGCGCGGGCAGAGTGCAATCGAAAACATGATTTGCTGAACCCAAGCATTTTGCACTGTTCAGCACTGTTTCGCCAAGGGCGGTGCGCGCCGTGGTCCAATGCGCCGTTGTGGCTGGCGTATTCTTCCAACCTTCCTAGCGGCAATGCGAATGGGTCATCGAGCCATCCGGCTTGATAAAGTGCAAGCAGGAGGCTCAAGTGGACCACACCGCGGATCGCCCAATCTGGAAGACTCTGCTGGCCTTCGCCATCATCTATTTTGTTTGGGGTTCCACATACCTGGCCATTCGGGTTGGCGTCCATGAGGTTCCGCCGCTTCTTTTCGCTGCCATGCGCTTCCTCGCGGCTGGCCTTTTTCTTTATTTCTGGACGATCGCACGGGGCGAGCCCTCGCCAACTCTCCGTCAGTGGCTCTCAGCATGTTTGCTCGCCCTGCTCATCTTCGTCTTCGATTACGGCCTGCTGTTCTGGGCCGAAATTCGCGTACCTTCCGGCATTGCAGCCGTGATGATGGCTACAATTCCTGCGTTCATCGCCCTTTCTGAAGTCATTTTCCTGCGCACGCAGCGGCTCACGGTTCGCCTGGCATTTGCGCTTCTGCTCGGAATTGCCGGCGTTGCCGTGTTGGTAAGCCGTTCACTCAACCTGGGCAGCGCGCCCATCGACACCATCGGCGCCGCGGCGCTCATCTTTGCATCGCTCACCTGGTCTGTGGCCGCTGTGCTCAACCGCAAGCTCCCTCTTCCCCAATCCAAGGTGATGAGCGCCGGGGCGCAGATGCTTGCCGGCGGCGTGATGCTGACCCTTGCAGCTGCCGGATTCGGAGAATATCGCAACTTTCATCCGTCCGCGGTTTCGCGCGGCGCGTGGTTCGCCTTGCTCTACCTCATTGTGGCCGGGTCCATTGTGGGCTTTACCGCGTATGTGTGGCTGATCCACCATGAGTCGCCAACCAAAGTCGGTACCTATGCTTACGTCAACCCGGTGGTTGCTGTGCTGGTTGGATACTTTCTCGGCGGCGAAGCTCTGGGGATGCGCACTGTCCTGGGTACGATCTGCGTTCTGATCAGTGTCGTTGTCATTACCACCGCGCGAACGACGAAGACAATCAGCGCGCGGCAAGCGACCGAAGCGAATTAAGTTCAGGGTCCTCGCGAATCTCCATTAACTACGGCTTCGCTCCTGCGGCCTCATCCGAGCCAATCACTGTTCGCTCATACTTCGGCCAATGCTTGAGCAACTCATGAACCACCAGGTGGCCCACCGTGTAGGCAGCTTCCAATGAGGGCAGGTATCCGCTGTATTTGCCGATGCGCTGCGTGGCCAGGCTCTCGGCCGCGGTCATACCGCGTGGTTGGCGGTCGAAGTTGCTTACCGCGCGCAGCACCAGGATGCGTCCGCCATCGACGCGACCCGCATTGGCGAGATATTCGAGCGACTGCAGTGTTCCCGTATCTTCCATCGCCGTCGTGAAGAACTCGCCCTGCCCATTCGTGAAGTAGCGCATCCACTCCGCGGCCCAGGCGTCGAAGAGCTTGCCGTGCCAATAGCGCGACGAGGAAACTTCATCTCCCATGGCGACAAACGGCGGCTTGTCGGCTGCCGCTCCGTCAAAGTTGCTGCGAATCTCCTTCAAATGCTCCGAGTCAGCCAGCGGTGTTGCGCGGGTGAGGTTATAGGCCCACTCGGCGAGGCCTTTATTGAGCGCATACACCTGGCCGGGCAGCGCGGCGGCGGGATCTTCAAATGGTTTCGATTTGCGCAGCGGCACATAACCGGTGGTCCAGTCGGGCGGGGTTTCTCGCGCATCGATCTCGTAGCCCAGGTCGCCATCGACCACCCATCGCGCCCACACAGCCGAACCGAGCGAGGCCTTGTCCGGACTGCCTCCGGCGATGCCGGCCACGATCCAGTAGGCATGCGTGAGATCGAAGCGCGGGTCCAGGCCCAGCGCCATGATGGTCGCGGCAGCATGCGCGGTCCCCTGGCCGGTGAGCACGGCCATCTCGCCGTCGCCGTTCATGCGCACGGCGTGATAGCCGGCAGCGAGCGGATAGACGCGGTCGAGGTGGTCGCGCTCTACCCAATACTGCAGCTCGCCGGGCTGGTCGCCGGTGTCTGCGCCCACTTCAAACATGGCCACGACAACGACCTTGACCTGAATGGGGCGCGGTTTGGCGGCGGCAATTGAAGCGAGAGCCATCAGCAAAGGCAGCGCGAGGGAATTGCGTGTGCGAGAGTTCATTGATTGCGATGGTAAACGGGAAAACAGGTTGGAGCGCAAAAGAAGGGAATGGGAAAGGGGATCAGTTTGCATACGTGTGGCCAAAAGCGCCGCCGTTGGGAATCTGAGTAATATCATTGAAATGAGCTGGAGCTCCCATGTTCAAGATCACTCTTACCTGTGACGGTTGTCCAAGTTCAGTCGGACTTCAAGCAGCGATCGATATTAGCGAGGAGTTCGGACACCGCCCTTGGCATAAGGATGTGGTTTGTTCCTGGGATGGGCGCTTTCTGATTCTTCAAGCCGTGAATGACTTCGATGGAGATGGACTGGCATTACTGGACGAGTTTTCGGACGGGATCTCAGCGTGCATAACAGAAGGCTTCGATGGAGCAATCCGCATCAGGAGCATCACCTCGACCGACTCATCAGCTCCCATCCCGACTAAGCCGGAGGAACCATGAAGATTAGAATCCGCTCCTCGTTTGCCGTCTGCTCTTTCGCGCTAATTACGGCCGCGATGGCTCTTGCACAGCAACCCGTATCTCATCGCTGGACCATTGTCGTGCATGGCGGCGCGGGAGTGATTGAGCGGTCGGCGCTGGGGCCCAAGGGCGACGCGGATTACCGCGCCGGGCTCACCGCGGCTACGGAGGCCGGCGCAAAAGTGCTCGACCAGGGCGGCTCGGCGCTGGATGCGGTTGAGGCGGTGCTGAAGACTCTCGAAGACGATCCGCTGTTCAACGCGGGGCGCGGGGCGGTGTTTACGTCGGAAGGAAAAAACGAACTCGACGCGTCCATCATGGATGGCTCGAACCTGAAGGCAGGGGCGGTGGCCGGCGTTACGCGCACGCGGCACCCCATCAGCCTGGCGCGCGCGGTGATGGAGAAGTCGCCTTACGTGATGATGGCCGGCCCTGGCACGGATGCATTTGCGGCGAGGGTTGGGCTGGAGCAGGTGGACCCCAGCTTCTTTTTCACAGAAGCGCGCTGGCAGTCCCTCGTCAAGCAATTGCAGAAAGAAGGCAAGCCGGTGCCGCCGCGCCCCGCGGGTGCGCCGCCTCCGGGTCCACCCGCGCCGGTTGCCTTCTATGACGAGCCGGGTGATTCGCGCAGCCACGGGACTACGGGCGTGGTGGCGCTCGATCGCCAAGGTAATATTGCCGCGGGCACCTCGACGGGCGGATTGCAGGGCAAAATGCCAGGGCGCGTGGGAGACTCGCCCATCATTGGCGCGGGCACCTACGCCTCCAACCAATCCTGCGCCGTCTCGGCCACCGGCACCGGCGAGTTCTTCATCCGCCTCGGCGTTGCGCGCGAAATCTGCAACCTGGTTTCCTTCAAAGGCATGACCGTGCAACAGGCCGCCGACCAGGTCATCCACCATGAGCTCGAAGATCTGCATGGAGACGGCGGCGTGATCGCGCTAACGCCAGATGGGAAGACCGCTTTCAGCTTCAACACGCCGGGGATGTTTCGCGCGCGGCTCAGCGAAGGCGGCAAGCTGGAAGTGCACATCTATAAGGATGAGCAGTAAGAAATTGAGAGGGCATGGAATGACTACTTCGCCTAGCGCAACCCGCGTCCGTTTCGACGAGGACAGCTTTTGGGTCGAATTGAATGACGGCCGAACCATCGGAGTGCCGCTCGCGTGGTTTCCTCGTTTGCTTCACAGCACGCCGGAACCGCGGGAGCAGGTGCGGATAAGCAGTCGTGGATTGCATTGGGAGGCCTTGGACGAGGACATTTCCATTGCAGGCCTGCTCGCGGGACTGAGTGACCAGAGCGCTCCGAATAAGACATTTGCCGCCTGAATTTGTCTTACCCTTTTAACTGCGCAACTGCCACTTAGTCCGGGTATAAGCGATCTGGAATCCTTTTCGCTCTGCGTTGCGCTGCGATTCGCTCCCCGGTAGCGCGACCATCATGGCCAGATCGCAGCCCTGATCCGCTGCGTAGCGCATGCGCTCCTCAAGAAGTGCCGCCTGCAATCCGCGCCTGCGCATTTCGGGAACGGTCGATGATCCGCCGAACAGCGCCACTCCTTCATGGATGCACAACACGCCCGCGGCGCCGGGAGTGCCTCCAGCCTCAGCAAGAAAGCATGTGGTGTGTTCGCGCGCCGCGGTCACACCGCCAAATCGCTCCAGGAATTCCGTCAGCTCGGGACGGTCGTGCGCCCAGCCTCGCGCGCTGATCCGGCTCCAGAGCGCCGCCTCTTCCGGGCCGGTGATGCGGACGGTTACATCGCCCACTATCATCGCCCCGGGGCGCTGCACCGGGCGGTAGAGAACGCTGCTCAGTTCGATGGGCCTGTAGCTTCGCTTGCAAAGCAGGTCTAGCGCGGCCACCCCGGCGAACGGGCTGACCTCGTGAAGCACTGGCGCGCCGTGTTTGAGAAAGAAGCTTTCAATCGAATCCAGGGTTTCTTCGGTCAACTCTTCGAAGATGCCCAGTCCGAACGTTTGCGTGCACGGCGAGTCAACGCCGTCAAAGACCGCATAGGCTCCGCCGCACTCCATCCACTCCGCGTTGCTTTCGGGAAATTGTTTGCGCCGGGTCTCTGCGTATTGTGCGCACGCAAATCCCTCGGCTCGTTCCAGTCGCTTCGTAAGTGCAATGTCTGAGAAGATCATTGAGTTGAGTCTACTGCTTGCTGCCGATATTGCGACTCCGGGATCAATTCAGCAGGTTCGCTCCCGCTTCGCGGATTTCCGAGTTAGGGAAGCTCTGCACAAATGGCTTCCTGCAAAGCACTGTGTCAGGGCACGACTTCAGTCGTGACGCAATTCCGGCAAAATGAGGTCGGGCTTTAGCCTCTGATGGAATGCTAAATTGGAACAAGAACTTGATCAAAAGTTCCATTGGGGGTGCAAGTCCCCTTCACATCCGGATGGAGGAGAAGCGATAGCGAAGCGCAAGGGCGTCGTCGCGAGGCGGGGTCTCAAGGAAGCGTGGAGAGCCGACCCTCCCCCCGTTGCCGATTTTGCGCCCAGACATTGGCTTTGTTAGGATAGGCCCTATCCACAGCCGATAGCACGGCTTGCTTTCTTCATGCCCAGGAAAACCTCTCCCATTCCGCATTTAAAGCGTCCCGCCGCATGCAAGCCTCCAGTTCTGATGGAACGCACCCAGCCGGTGATCGAACGGCTCTCAGCCGCGCTGGGCGAGCCGGTGATCACGTATTGGAACTCCACCAAGGGATCGATTTGCCAGAACGACGTCATCGGTCTCTACGCGCTGTTGCGCAATGCAGGAAAGCTCGACCGGCTCACGTTGTTTCTCAAGTCGGACGGCGGTTCGGGCCAGGCCTCACTGCGCATGGTCAACCTGCTGCGGAGATACGCGAATCATCTCACGGTGCTTGCGCCGCTCGAATGCCAATCGGCGGCGACGATGCTTGCTCTGGGCGCGGACCGCATTCTCATGGGACCTGTCGCTCATCTCTCCGCTGTGGACACGTCGCTCACGCACGATCTATCGCCCATCGATCGAGACAACGACCGCGTCAGCGTGAGCAATGACGAACTGCTGCGCGTCATCCGCCTGTGGACAGAGCAAGCCAAGAACTCCACTGACAATCCATACGAGGCGCTGTTTCCCTACGTGCATCCGCTGGTGATCGGCGCTGTCGATCGTTCAAGCGCGCTCTCGACCCGCATATGCGAAGAGATTCTGGCGTATCACGTGACAGACATGGCCAAGGCTCGCGAGATCAGCAACACGCTCAACTCGGGCTATCCCTCGCACAGCTATCCCATCACGTTGCGCGAGGCCAAGCGCATCGGCCTCAATGTCGAGCCCATGGACGACTCAGTGAACGCGATGCTGTTTGAGCTGAACGAAGTCTATTCGGAGATGGGCCAGAGTGCATCTACGGATTTTGACGAGAAGAACCAGCACGACAACAGCATTCTCAACATTTTGGAATCGAGCGGGATGCTGATCTATTTTCAACTCGACAAGGACTGGCATTACCGCAGCGAAGAGCGGCGCTGGGTGGCCATGAACGACAAGAGCGGATGGC
>JBEKFD010000207.1:0-8349 GCA_050013495.1 Occallatibacter sp.
CGACTCGCACCGATATTCATTAGCGGCCACAGCAGATTCCGGGAGACATCCATGCGCCCAGATAGCGATCTAGGGGTCGTACTCCGCACACGCGCTGGACGCAAGACTCTGTTCGTGCTTTTTCTTTTGTCAATCCTCTTGGATTTCGGGTAGTGGGTCAGTTTGAACCACGGGGGCTATTGCGGATTTAAGCCCAGTCTGGAATTATCGTTCTATGACCGTACCCATGGGTAAACGTCCCCGCGACCCAAGCCAGCTTGCCAAGTGGATTGTCGATCAAGCGACAGGACAATTGCCCGAACCTCAAACCGAGAAAAATTCTGCTGCTGTAGCCTTGGGTCGCCTAGGCGGACTGAAAGGCGGCAGGGCACGTGCCGATAAGCTCTCTAGTAAAAAACGTAGCGCGATAGCAAAGAAAGCCGCTACCGCGCGCTGGAGCACAAAATCAGCATCCTAAGTGAAGAGCCAGGGGCCGCGTGAACGGCACCCTGGGCTAGAGGTTGGGTTTAAGCAGCATACGGAAGAATGATGTGGCGAATCTTGCTTTCGCAAGTGGGACATTCGCATACACCGTCAACGACATGCATGTAAGGTTTCGACTGACCATCCACGTGAATCCAAATGGCCTTACCCGGCGCGGTGAGTTCCGCACTCGGTCCTACAGTTTGGTTTTCCATACTGATCCTTGTATGTTTTGGGTTATTGGTAACCGAAGCCCCTGCTGCTTGGCGGCCCGTTGGAAGCGAACCGCCAAGCTTCAGTGCTCCGAGCGAAGAGATTTAGGCTTGACTCAAGCCAAACTGTCCTTTATACTTGAGCAAGCTTTAGAATCAAGCTGCTTTGGAAGAGCAGTGGATTTTCCTCAAACGCCCTCCGATTGATCCACGGAGGGCGTTTGAGTTTCCTGACCAGATGAAAGAAGATTCTCGGCAAGTTCATCCACGCTGGCCGCCTTTCTTCCTCGTTTCGCGCCCTTGTTGCCATACCACTCCGCCAGTCCCCACTCGCCATTTACCTTAACGAAATCTGGGTGCCGACCTAGCTGGCTTCGCACGACTTCCGAGAAGTTGCTGGAGCGAGTATTGAAGCCGCCATTTTTCAGCGCCTGGCAAAGTTCCGGATTGGGCTTCGTGCTCTTTACAATTCCGAGATACTTCCTGGCCGCGTCGGGCAGAGTCATTCCGAAGAAAGCATCGCGCGGGATTTCCGACTCGCTGATTGGCCGCTGCTGAGCGGTGGCCAGCGGAAGCGGAATGTTCGCAGTCCCGCGCAGTGCCTTGAGCATCTCAATCGTCGCACTGATCTGCTCACGCTTGTTCTCCAAGTCGGCAATCACCACGTCATAAGGTGCAGGTTCTTGAGCCATAAATGTCTTCCCTTTTTCGGGTTAACGTGTTAATATTGAAAGCAGATAGGGGAGATGTTGGTGCGGGGTTTCCCCCGCATCTGACCCTTGTCAGGGGTTCGCGGTTATCATCTAGCAGCCTCTTTCTCGCCGATTAGCCGGGGCCATCTCTGCCCAGAGTTTTATAGGCCCCGTGCTATCGTTCCCTCATTACACATGATATCGCTCCGTTTGGGAATAGCTGTTTGGTGGTTACCAAACTATCTATTTCGCCACTCGCCGTTTCTGCTTGGCTGCTCATCTGTACTGCACTAAACCGCATCTTGCTTGTTCCGGCCATCAAACTGGACGTAATTATTGCTAGTCAAATAACTAATTATCATACATATACGAAGTGGAGAAGAAACTGGACAGCCGGAACAAGCAGAATGAAGTCTAGTGCAGTACAGATGAGCAGTTTATTTTTCAGTTGACTAATCTTTACCGCTCAAGCATAATAGTCAATATGAACAGGCTTGATAACGCAAAGCGAGCGCAAGTTGTAGGGTGTCTGGTCGAAGGAAGCTCTATTCGTGCCACGGTACGCATGACTGGCGTGGCCAAGAACACGGTTAGCAAGCTACTCGTCGAGCTTGGGGAAGCTTGCTCCCTGTTCCACGATGCGCATGTGCGTAACGTGTCCGCCAAGCGTATTCAGTGCGATGAAATCTGGAGTTTCTGCTATGGCAAAGACAAAAACGTTACTAAGGAACAAAAGGCCAAAGGCGCTGGAAGCGTTTGGACCTGGACGGCCATCGATGCCGACACGAAACTGATTGTTTCCTACGTCTGCGGCGGCAGAGACGCTTCATTTGCTCTCGAATTCATGAAGGACTTGGCATTGCGTGTGACCACTCGGATTCAAATCACCACAGATGGCCATCGGGCTTACGCCGAGGCCGTGGAAGGCGTGTTCGGGATCGATGTGGACTACGCAATGCTGATAAAGGTGTACGGCCAGCCAGCAACCCCCGAGACGCGCTACAGCCCTGGCGAAGTAATCGGCACGGAAACAGTGCGGGTAATGGGGACTCCTGACCCGCGTCACATCTCGACCAGTTTTGTCGAGCGGCAGAATTTAACGATGAGAATGTCGATGCGCCGGTTTACGCGATTGACCAACGGGTTCTCTAAGAAGATCGAGAATCATGAGGCCATGCTTGCCGTCTATTTTGCTCACTATAATTTTTGCAGGGTACATCAGACGCTCCGGGTCACTCCTGCGATGGAAGCTGGTCTGACCGATCACGTCTGGACAATTCAAGAGTTGGTCGCTCTGCTAGACCGGGCCGAAAATTCAAACTGACCCACTACCGGATTTCGATATGTTGCTCATGCCGATCCTCATCCATTGGGGATTTGTTCACCCCGCCCGATTGGCGCATTTGCCTCATTTCCTCGCCTCAACCGTCGAGGCTGGGGTGATGGTTGCCGCCACAGTTTTTTGGCTGCTGATGCTCTGTGCCTGCACGTTCGATCCTGTGCGGCCTATGGCGGTGAAACTGATTTGGGCATTAGTGTTCCTCTTTACCACTTGGTTGGGAGCGCAGTTCTTCTATTTAATTTCTTTCAGGCGGTCGATCAAACGGCTCGAACAGCCCGGGTAACAGATCCCTAAGCAAGAGGGCATCGCCCAAAATTCCTTACTCCAGGTAAGGAATGGGTGTAGAATAACCGTAGGAGTTCACCATGGCGACGGCAGCGCTCACATCGAAGGGTCAGATCACGGTCCCGATATCCATCCGTAAGAAGCTTGGGCTCCAAACCGGAGATCAGGTGCTCTTTATCGAGCGAGAAGACGGAGAGATCCTCGTCAGAGCGAAAAAGGGCGACCTGATGGATTTCTATGGGATGTTCAAATCTTCGGGCAAGCCTGCCACCGTCGAAGAGATGGACGAGGCAGTAGGTCGCTATCTGACTGAAGACGACGCGCGCATCACAGCGGCATATAAGCGCCGTGTTCAGCGTGAAACTGAATGATCGGACTCGACACAAACGTTCTGCTTCGGTTCTTTCTTGAGGACGACCCCCAGCAAAGTGAGCGAGCCAAGGCACTGGTGGCGAGTCTTTCACGGCAAGAGCCAGGCTACATTTCAAGTGTCGTGTTGGCTGAGGCGTTCTGGGTGTTGCAGCGTGGCTACCGAAAATCAAAACCCGAGCTGCTTGCCTTCATCGCGAGCCTGCTCGGCGCACAGCAGATGGTTCTCGAGAATCACGCCGCTGTAGCAGAAGCGATGCATCGTTTCGAACACTCGAACGCGGACTTCGTCGATTGCTTCATCGAACGGATTTGCTCGCTCGGCGGCTGCAGTCGAACCATGACATTTGATGATCGAGCTTCGAAGGTTGCGGGAATGGTCGCACTATAGCCATCTCTCTTATACCGGTGGCGCTGCGTCGATCACCTGTACCCCTGCGGGCGGCGTGAAGTGGAACTCATCGGCGGGAAGCGCCGGGTTCAGCACTTCGCCGCTGAACGTGAATCGGGTGAGCGCTCCGTCGGATTCTTCAATCTCGATGCCGGTGATGGCGCCATCTGCAGTCACCGTGAGCGTGAGCCGGGCGACGCGCTTCTCTTGACCCTTGGGCTGGCCGGTGAGTGTAAACAGGCCTCCGGCAGCGGGCGTCAGCGTCAGCGAGCTCATCTCCTTTTCGAGCTCGGTGCGGCCGAGCAGGAAGCGGAGCGGCGAGCGCAGGTCGTCGAGCTGCTTGGACTGCATGCGCTGCACCTGAGGATCGCCCGGCGAGTAGAACCAGGCGTATTTGCCGTCGAGCAGGAAGACCTTGCCGGGCGGAGAACTGTAATCCCAGCGCATGCGGCCCGGCTTGAGCAGCAACAGCGTCCCGGTTTCCGTTCGCTGCATGCCCAGACCTTCGTAACTCTCTGTGAAGCCGGCCTTGAGGGAGTGTAGCTGGTTGTAATGGCGGTCGACGCGCTGGGCAAGTTCGTGCGCGGAGAGTTGTTGTTGAGCAGAGCCAAGCAGGGCTGATCCAAGCAGAAATGCGGCCGCGCCTGTGAGGAAACAACCCCCTCGCATCGCGTGTAGCCTGGTTCTGAAAGGGCACGACTTCAGTCGTGCCGCAAAGGCAACAAAACGGAATCTGGGCTTTAGCCCCTGAGGGAATCTGTCTTCCGCACCTTGCATTCCCTCCGCGGCTAAAGCCGAAGCCCAGGCAGGGCAAGCGTCGGCACGGCTAAAGCCGTGCCCTTTCAAAGCGCGGCTCCACACGATTCCTCGAAGAAGGCCGCCGCGCCACAGCAATTTAACCGACCTCATTGCACGAGCTGTGTGCAGTTGGTCCCGCCTGTCGGGTCAGACTTGATGGGGCCGCCATCGTCGCTGCAGAAGCCGATATCGCCGGTCTTGCCCACAGTCTGCGGTACGGCTGTCACGGTGTAGCTGTTGTTGCGGTCGGTTCCGTTCACCGTCACCTTCTGGCAGTTGCTGATGGAGATGATATAGCCCGACTTGTATCCGGAAGTGATGTCACCCTGCAAAATTTGTGCGGCCGTGACCGAGGGAGGACCTGCACTGGTCTCTCCGCCCAGAGCCGCCAGCGTGCAGGCGTAACCATTGGCGGGGTAGGTGGAGGAGTATTGCATCTCCGCCTGCTGGACCGCACGGATGGATTGAATGGCCGAGAGCCGGTTGGCATTCTTCTTCAGGCTGCCCACGGTGGGAATGGCGATGAGCATCAGGATGGCGATGATGGCCATCACGATCAGCAATTCCATAAGGGTAAAGCCGTTGGGCCGGCGGGAGCCCGCCGGCCCTTCACAATCTTGATTCAATCGCGACCGGTGCGCGCCGCGGCGGCCAGAAAAAAACGATATCGTGCGATTCATGGAATTCATTGCCTCTTGGAGCAGGCCGGAAACATGGGCCCGTTCGAGAAAATGCTACAACGTACAGACGCGGAAGGGAAATGGGACGCTCGGAGGGGCAGCTTTCAGCCTTTAGCTGTCAGCTTTCAGGTTGAGCTTTGCTCCCAGAGAGCGATGCTGGCTTCGGTCAGGCGAGAACAAGCCAAACGCTGAAGGCTGAAGGCTGCTTTTCAACACACCAGTCGCTCCCGCTTCAGCTTCACGCCATTCAGCCGCCCCAGCAGCGTGACGGCGATGCGCGCTGGATCGAAGAGTTTCTGCGCCATGGCTTGCACCTGCTCAGTGTTCACTTCCTCGATGCGGGCAATCACTTCCTCCACGGTGAAGAAGTTGCGGAAGTACATTTCCTGGCGCGCCAGGTTGGCCATCCGTGAGTTCGAGCTCTCCAGGCCGAGCAGGATGTTCCCCTTGACCTGATCTTTGGCGCGGGTCAGCTCTTCTGCCGGCAAAAGCTCCTGCTTGAGGCGGGCAAACTCGCCCAGAATCAGGTCGACCACCTCGAGCGCTTTGCCTGCCGATGTGCCCGCATAGACGCACAGCGTGCCGGTGTCGCGATACGGGCTCAGGTCCGAGTAAATGGAGTACACCATGCCCCGCTCCTCGCGGATGGTCTGGAAGAGCCGCGAGCTCATGCCGCCGCCGAGCACTGTGTTGAGAATCAAGGTGGCGTACCGATTGTCGTCGGTAATGGGTGGAGCGGGGACGCCGAGACAGATCTGCACCTGTTCAAGGGACCGCTTGTTGCGCAGCACGATGCGCGCGCTGGCCTCGGGCGCTGAAAGCTCATGCAGCGTGGCGCCGCCAGCCAGCGAAGAAAACTTGGCCGCTACCGCCTCGGTGAATTGGTCGTGATCCAGGTGGCCGGCGGCGGAGAAGACCATGTTGCCGCCATGGAAGCGGTCGCCGTGGTAGTCGAACAGGCTTTTCTGGTCGAGCTTGGCCACGGTCTCCGTGGTGCCCAGGATCGGCCAGCCCAGCGGATGGTCCTTCCAAAAGCTCTGCGTGAACAGCTCGTGTACCAGGACGTCCGGATTGTCCTCGTCGATCTTGATTTCTTCGAGGATCACGCCGCGCTCCCGCTCAATGTCGCCGTCGGCGAATACCGGGTTGAGCACCAGGTCTGAAAGCACGTCGAGCGCAATGGGTACGTGGTCGGCCAACGACTTGACGTTGAAGCAGATCGTTTCCTTGCCGGTGAAGGCGTCCAGGTTGCCGCCGATCGAATCCATCTCGCGGGCGATGTGCTGGGCGGTGCGGGAACGCGTGCCCTTGAAGAGCATGTGTTCGACGAAGTGGGAGATGCCGTTGGTCTCGGCCGGCTCGCAGCGGGAGCCGGACTTGATCCACACGCCCATGGCCACGGAGCGCAGGTGTTCCATGCGCTCGGTCAGCACGATCAGGCCATTCGGCAATACGGTGCGGCGAAGGTTTCGCTCAGTTGTTGTCATCGTCAGGTCAGACTTGATTGTAGGCCAATTGGGCAGCCGGAATGTAGCCGTGGGTTCATGCGACGTTCAGCCAGAGTTTGTATTTGGATCGAGCCCGGCGCCCGGCTGCGGTTGCGGGATGAAATGCTCTATGCTGGTCCCAGCCGTGACGGAGAATCTCAGCCAATTCGTTCAGTTAGATGCCGGCAGACCTGCCGTAGAAGCTCCGGGTGTTCCAAACCCGAGCCGCAAGGCCCTGTTTGGCCTGGACACGGCAGCACTGGGCGCGCTGATGGTGGAGCTGGGCGAACCCGCATGGCGCGGCAAGCAATTGGCAGAGGCGCTGTATTGTCAGCGTGTTGGCGATCTCGATGAAATTACAACATTATCCAAATCGCTGCGCCGGAAACTGGCGGATGTGGGCTGGGAAGTGGGGATTCCGCGGATTGCGCAGGTTTTCAAGTCGGTAGACGGAACCGAGCGTTACCTGGTGCAATGCGGGGGCACAGCCGAAGCGGATGCACAGACCGTTGAGACAGTTTGGATGCCTGAAGGCGACGATGGCGAAGCGGGCGACGGCACAGATTCCGCCAGTCCCCAATCCCGTGAAATCTCGAACCCACCCACGAACTCCCGTGCCCCATCCTTTCGCCTTTTTTCTGGCGAAAGGGTGGGAAGCCACAAGTCTCAACCCGATTCCAGTCGTACCGGCAACGAGTCCCCGAAAGAAGGCCCTAGGACCTGGAATCGCGCGACCATCTGCGTTTCCAGCCAGGTGGGGTGCGCCGTGAACTGCCAATTCTGCCTGACGGCCAAGCTGGGGCTGCAGCGCAACCTCACGGCCGGGGAGATTGCCGGCCAGGCGGTTGCGGTGCTGGCTCGCCAGGGCATCGAAGTCGGCCGCGACCGCGTCAACCTGGTTTTCATGGGCATGGGTGAGCCGTTCCTGAACTACGAGAACTTCATGGCAGCGGTGCGGCTTCTGGTGCGCGAAGTGGGCCTGAGCCCGCAGCGGATGACCGTGTCCACATCCGGGATCGTCCCCGGCATCGAGCGCTTTGCCCAGGAGCCAGCCGAGTTGCGCCCCAAGCTGGCCATCAGCCTGAACGCACCCAACGACCTTGTTCGTCAAGAACTTATGCCCATCAACCGCAAGTGGAACATTGAGTCCGTGATGGACGCGGTTCGCCAGGTGAAGCTGCGTCCGCGCGAAAGAGTGACGTTCGAGTACGTTCTGCTGAGTGGCGTCACCGACCAGCCTGCCCATGCGAAGGAAGTGGCCCGCCTGGTGCGGCGGACCGGATTGCCAGTCAAAGTGAACTTGATCGCCTGGAACCCTGGACCCGGCATCGCCTACTCCATGCCGAAACCCGGAGCCGTCGAAGTCTTTCAAGGCACACTGGCAGGAAAGGGCATTCCCACCTACCTCCGCCGCCCGCGCGGTCGCGACATCTACGCAGCCTGCGGGCAATTGAAGCGCACCGTTGACGGGTGAGCGTTCCCACATCTCAGAATCGAGATGTGGGGTACCCCTTGTATGTTGCGAATTGAGGCGTGAGGATAGGGTCACGCTTTGGCGGAGAGGCCGTGGGTACCCGAGGCCAGCGATGAGTTGAGCCTGCCCCAGAGATCGGCCGCCGTCCCTCTCTTTT
>JBEKFD010000208.1:0-8331 GCA_050013495.1 Occallatibacter sp.
ATCGCCAGTTGAAGCCTTCCGAGTCGCAGGCGTGAGGCAAATATCTGAATCAAACGCGCGTCAACTGCTGTGATTATGCATGAAGCGCAGAGACGAAGCCAATGGACAAAAGTATCGATCAATACTTTCGTACGAATTCGTCTTGCGGTCAACTTCCCCCTCAGCCGTTCGATTGCTTAGTCCCATCGCGGCCGCTTTTGTGCATTAGTCAAGGAAGGGCTAGGATGCTTCTTCGCATCCTTCATTCCGAATGACTACATCACCAAACCTGCTTAGGAGCAACGACTTGGAGGAGTGTGCTTGCGGCCGGTAACCAATACCTAAGTACAATAGACGCTGTCGGCAGCACGGCGGATGATGCTGTTGTGGGGTGTGGCCAAGAAGGGACTTCATGGAGACAAACTCAGTCGCATTGTTGATGGGCAGCCCTGAGTGTTGTGAGCGGCACTTCGGAGGGAGCACGCGGATTTCGCCAATCGGCGCTGGAGGAAATGCACGGTTCTCCGCGTTGAAGAAATATTTTTTAAGTGCGGACTGAGATACCCATGATGAATCCACGTTTACTTGTGTCAATCGTTGACGATGATGAATCGGTCCGCGAATCGCTGCCAGATCTACTCAAGGAATTCGGTTTTGCGCCTCAGACATTCTCTTCTGCTGAAGAGTTCCTTGCGTCCGACGGAATCGCGCGAACCCAATGTTTGATCCTCGACGTTGCCATGCCGGGGATGTGTGGGCCCGAACTCCAGGAAGAATTGAAACGTCGCAAGATCGAGGTTCCCGTTGTTTTCATCACCGGACAACGAGACGAAGCGTTGCGGTCGCGGCTCATCGAGCGGGGTGCAATCGCATGTTTGATCAAGCCCTTCAGCGATGCTGCGATGCTCGAGGCGCTGAATTCCGCGCTCCAGGTCAAATGATGGTTGACTGTGGAATTCTGTGGCAGATTTACAATAGCTCATGCGAGTGCACTTGATTTTGAAGTGAGGCCTTGCCCATGCCAGAGAGCCCGTCAATTGTTCTCGTCGTCGACGACGACATCTCTGTTCGCGAATCGCTCGAGCTCTTGCTTCGCCATGAGGGCTTCGATGTGGAGACGTTCGTTTCCGCGCAGGAGTTTCTCGGCCGCCCACCCGTAACTGTTCCAAGTTGCTTGGTACTGGACATTTCTCTTCCCGGACTCAACGGTCTCGATCTGCAGAAGCGTGTTGCGGTGGAACGGCATGAGATGCCGATAATCTTCATCACAGGCCACGGAGATATTCCGATAACTGTGCAGGCGATGAAGGCGGGAGCTCAAGAGTTCCTGACAAAACCGTTCAGCGACGAAATTCTGTTGAATGCCGTTCGCAATGCCTTGATACGTAGCAAGGCATTAATCGACCGCTCCACAGAGATCCAGACATTGAAAGCTCGATACTCGTGTCTCAGCGCTCGCGAACGCGAGGTGATGGCGTTAGTGGTTGTTGGCTTGCCGAATAAGCAGGTTGGTAGCGAACTGGGGATCAGCGAAATTACAGTGAAAGCGCATCGCGGCAGCATGATGCGAAAGATGAAAGCTGAATCGCTTGCAGAATTAGTGAGCATTGCCACGCGCCTCCGACTGATGCGACCGTCTGGGTCTGCTTTGCGCCCCGCTGGGTCCGCTTTGCGCTCAGCTACGTAGGTGTCAAACCTACAATGAGATCCTTCACCCCGTCTTCGTTGAGACCATAGCGAATCCAGCTAGCACGAAGGTATCGATCAATACCTTCGTCTCATATCGCTTCTGCACGCACTGCTGCGAAAATGACATCCGTCAATGTGCCTGGGTAGACCGATCCTTGGGTGGGTGACTTCGCCGGATATTTTGATGCAGGGCAGCAATCCAACCTGACTGGGGGAGAGGCATGCGCGGCGTTCAGATCGTTGCCCTGCTCGATAAATAGGGAGATTCAGATGACTTCATCGCCAAAACGCACGGCACTCGTTAATAGTGCCCCTTCCTGCGTTGGCGCCATCCACGCCGATGGTCTCGCGCGCCGGGGCTTTGATCCTCATCACCGGCAACCGCGGGGATCATCTGAGGTGCCCGCGCTGAGTCTTGCCGGTGGGTCCCTTGTCGTCTCTGCGATGAAACCACCTCGGATTCTCCTGGTCGACGTGGCGCTCGCGCTGTATGAGTTGCATATAACGCTGCTGCGATCGATTCCGGCATTGGTGGAAAAGTTGGTTTCCTGCGCAGATGTGTACCGCCACGAGGAGGATGCTTATGCACTTGTAATTCTCGTGCTCCGTCCCCAGGCAGGAGAGACGGCCGAGGTGGCACATTTTGTCCGCCATCGGTGGAGCGCGGCAAGAATCCTCCTGCTCGAAAGCGAGTTCGCAGTGATCGACGATTGGCTCTACGACGAGCGAGTCGATCCTCATCCGCATCCGGCGACTGTGCGCGATGCGGCAATTCGGCTCATGACTGAAGAAAAACATTGGATTCCAGCATGAACGCAAAAAGGTTCCTCGCCCATTGGATCCCTCGCCGTGCCCATCACAAAGTGCGGAAACGCCGCAGGGGCTAAGAGAATCTCTCAAAGCAGGGGCGGAGGCATGGGTTGTTGTTTGTACCGGGTCGGGCAGACAGGGAAAAGACTTCTCCGGGTTTGCGGGGGAGAATAGGAGCTCACTATGGCAAGCGGGAAGACAGTCATTGTCACTGGCGGCTCGCAGGGAATCGGTGCCGCTATCGTTCAAGCGTTTCTGGATCGCGGCTATAACGTTGTTGCGACCTCGCGAAGCATTTCGAAGGCGGGATATTCGCCTTCTCCAAACCTCGCGCTGGTAGATGGAGATATCAGCCATGCAGAGACTGCGGAGAAGGTGGCGAAAACGGCGATCGAGACGTTTGGTTCGATCAACCATGTGGTGAACAGCGCGGGCATCTATTCTTCGAAGCCATTCACGGAGTACACCGCCGAAGAACTTCGCACTTTCGTCGCCACGAACCTCGATGGGTTCGTCTTCATCACACAGCTGGCCGTGCGGCAGATGCTGGCTCAAGACACGGGCGGCAGCGTGACCAGCATAAGTGCATCGCTGGCCGATAATCCCATCGCCGGGGTTCCGGCGTCGATTCCGATGATGACCAAGGGCGGGATTGATGCGATCACGTTGAGCCTCGCTAACGAATACGCGAAAGAGAGGATTCGCTTCAACGCCGTTGCGCCGGGCGTTGTGGACACGCCTCTGCACAAGGACAACCTGCTGGCGCGCTCACCGATGGACACGGTTTCCGGACCGAAGGACATCGCCGACGCTGTTGTTTATCTGACGGAAGCCGATCACGTGACCGGGGAGGTGCTGCACGTGGACGACGGTGCGCATGTGGGTCGGTGGTGAACGTGAAGAATGGTGCGGAGCGGCGACTAGAGGAACTTGGCATTCACCTTCCCGCAGCACCGGCGCCATTCGGTAGCTACGTCGAGACGGTGCAGTCAGGTAATCTGCTCTTCTTGAGCGGGATGCTTCCGGTAGTGGACCACAAGCCGAAATATCTTGGCCGGCTGGGGAAGGAAGTGGATGCCGAGTCGGGGCGCGATGCGGTGCGCACGGCGGCTTTAGGCGCGCTGGCTGCGGCCAGGGAGCATCTGGGATCACTCGATCGCGTGACGCGCGTGATTCGACTGGGCGTGTTCATGGCGACGTCGGGAGACTTCTTCGATCAGCCGCGGGTTGCGGATGGGGCATCGGATCTGTTTCGAGATGTCTTCGGCAGCGACAAAATGGCAGTTCGGCTGGTGATCGGGGTTGCCAGCCTGCCGCTGGGGATGCCAGTTGAGCTCGAGGTTATTTTCGAAGTCGCCGACTAGAAGGGGATTTACATGAATGCCTCGAAATCGAACTTCAGCACCTTAACGAGCATTGCCGTTTTGGCGGTCGCGCTCGTTACCACCCTGGGCACGAGCGCTCAGCAAGAGGAAGAAACAATGGAACATCAAGTGCTCTATCGCACAGTGAAGGTCGATGGGCTCTCTATCTTCTACCGGGAAGCAGGGCGGAAGGATGCGCCGGCCATTCTTCTTCTTCACGGGCTGCCATCGTCATCGCGAATGTTTCAGCCGCTGCTGGCGCGGCTGGCCGACAGCTACCATCTGGTTGCGCCAGATTATCCGGGCTTCGGACACAGCGACTGGCCAGATCCGAAGCAGTTCGACTATACCTTTGACCACATCGCTTCGGTCATGCACGACTTCACGCTGGCTGTTGGCTTGTCGCGCTACACGCTCTACATGCAAGACTACGGTGGGCCGGTTGGCTTTCGGATGACCTTGGCCCATCCAGACCGAGTGCAAGCGCTCATTGTGCAAGATGCGGTGGCCCACAACGAAGGCCTCGGTGCGAACTGGGCAACACGGCGCGCGTTCTGGGCGGACCGGCAGACAAACGAAGAAGCGCTGCGCAAGAATCTGCTGTCCATGGCGACGACGAAGACGCGGCATGTTGGGGACGATCCGAATGTCGATCTGTATGATCCGGATCTTTGGACGGATGAGTATGCATTCCTGAATGCGACCGGTCAGGCGCAGATTCAGAGCGATCTGTTCTATGACTACTGCACGAATGTCCAGAATTATCCGAAGTGGCAAATGTGGATGCAGAAGACGCAGCCGAGGCTGCTGGTGATCTGGGGTAAGCACGATTTGTCATTCGATCTGGGAGAGCCGGAGCGCTATCGCAATGACGTGCCGAGCGCGCAGGTGTACGTGCTCGACGCGGGCCACTTCGCGCTCGACACGAAGGCAGACGAGATTGCCGCGCTGGTAAGTCAGTTCATGAAAACGCAGAAGTAGGCATTGGTGCAACCGTCGCCGATCGTTTGGAGCAAAAATAGATGTCAGTAGAAATCAACCTGGATCGCCGCCGTCTTCTGGGCAGCGCGGCAATAGCCATCTCTGCTGGCTGGCTGGGCATCGCCGGATGCGCGAACGCGGAGTCTGCTGGGGCGATTCGATTGCCATCCGAGGGCGAGTTTCCGCCGCTCAGCGGCGCAACAGGGTGGCTCAATTCGCAGCCCCTAACGACACGCAACCTGCGCGGAAGCGTCGTCCTCGTCAATTTCTGGACCTTTTCCTGCATCAACTCCATTCGAGTGCTTCCCTATTTGCGCGCGTGGGCAGCGAAATACAAGAACCAGGGATTGGTTGTCATCGGCGTGCAGGCGCCCGAGTTTGAATTTGAAAAGAGCGTCGACAATGTTCGCTGGGCCGTAAAGGACAGGATGATTGATTACCCGATCGTCATCGATAATGACCTTGCGATCTGGCGGGCGTTCAATAACAAATATTGGCCAGCCCTGTACTTTATCGACGCGCGCGGGCATATTCGGCATCATCAATTCGGCGAAGGCGAATACGAACGGTCCGAAATAGCTATTCAACAATTGCTGGCCGAGGCCGGAGTCCAAGGCATCGGTCATGATGCGACTGAGGTCGAAGGCGTTGGCATCGAAGCTGCGCCGGCTTGGACCGACTTAAAATCGCCTGAATCCTATATCGGTTATGATCAGGCCGCGAACTTCGCGTCGCCCGGCGGTGAGATCTCGGACGAGCGCCACGCCTATGTTTGCCCCTCGACTTTGAAGCTGAACCACTGGGCGCTTTCAGGTGATTGGACGGCGAAGAAGCAGCTTGCTTTACTAAATTCGCCCAACGGGCAGATCGCGTACCGATTTCACGCCCGCGATCTTCACCTCATTATGGGTCCGTCAGCGCCAGGCACTACCGGGCGTTTCCGCGTCAAGATTGATGGCCAACCGCCTGGCGTTGCGCATGGGGTCGACGTCGACGGCGAGGGAAAAGGCATAGTTACGCAACAGCGCCTCTACCAGTTGATTCGTCAACTGAAGCCGATTGTCGACCGCGAATTTGAGATTGAATTTCTCGATCCCGGTGTCGAAGCTTTCGACTTCACGTTCGGCTAGTCCAGCGAGAGGCTATAGCGCCGCACAACTCATCGCCAGTTCAGTTCATCCCGGCCAGACACCATCGGGAGTCTCAGCTTAACTCATGGACAGCACGACGAACCAGCAACATTCGCATCAAAGGAGACGGTTTATGAAGAACGCAGAAGCAATAGAAATCTCACGTCGGCGTTTCGCAATCTCCGGACTATCGGCTGGAGCTGCGTTGCTTGCACCGGGCACACTCTTCGCGGAAGGTTTCCATCCACGATCTGGCAAAACGCAATCGGCGGATTTGCCCGCGATTAAGCCGGGCACGAACACGTCGTTCGCCCCATTAAAACAAATCGACGCCGGCCTACTTAACGTTGGATACGCAGAAGACGGGCCGGCAGATGGTCCTCCAGTCATTCTTCTGCAGGGCTGGCCCTACGACATTTACAGCTACGTCGATGTTGCCCCGTTGTTGGCCGCGAAAGGATACAGGGTGATCGTCCCGTATTTGCGCGGTTACGGCACTACGCACTTTCTTTCGAATGAGACCTTTCGCAATGGCCAGCCATACGTGGTGGCCCTCGACATCATCAATCTTATGGATGCTCTCAAGGTCCAGAAAGCGATCTTCGCCGGTTTTGATTGGGGAGGAAGGACAGCGGACATCATAGCGATTCTCTGGCCGGAACGCTGCAAGGCGCTGGTCTCCGTGAGCGGCTATCTGATCTCCAACCCTGCAGCCAACAAGGCGCCGTTGCCGCCAAGTGCGGAGCTCCAATGGTGGTACCAGTATTACTTCGCCACCGATCGCGGCCGGGCCGGCTACGACAAATACCGTCGCGATTTTGCGAAGCTCATTTGGCAGATCGCTTCGCCCAAGTGGAACTTCGACGATGCCACATTCGATCGCACCGCGGCATCCTTCGACAATCCGGATCACGTCCCCATCGTGATTCACAATTATCGGTTTCGGATTGGACTGGCTGAAGGCGAACCGCAATATGACAAATTCGAAAAGCAGCTCGCTCAGCTTCCTACCATCGCCGTGCCCACTATTACTCTCGAAGGCGATGCCAATGGCGCCCCCCACCCATCGGACCCAGCAGCCTATCGCCAGAAATTCACCGGCAAGTATGTAAACCGGATCATCACCGGCGGCATTGGCCACAATCTTCCTCAGGAAGCTCCGCAAGCGTTTGCACAAGCCGTGATCGACGTCGATGGTTATTGAGTTGTCTCAATCCGCAGTTAAGAAGGTCAGCTAACTATGCCAAGCCGAATCAATCAAAGTCGTTCGTGGTGTTTGAGTGCGGCGTTCATCATCGCCTGCCTGGAAGGAGGAAGACTATGAAACGGATTGCTTTCTTGTTGTTTGCAGTTGTAGCGGTGGCCAGCGTGGTTGTCCACATGGCCCACGCATCCGGACACAGCGATGGGGAGGCCTCCCCGATCTTCGGAATCAAAGTTCCCCCCGGATACCGCGATTGGAGGTTGGTCTCTGTGGCCCACGAAGAAGGTGACCTCAATGATATTCGCGCCATTCTGGGCAACGACCCAGCGATCAGAGCGTATCGGGAAGAGAAGCTTCCGTTTCCAGACGGCGCGATTATTGCCCGAATAGCCTGGAGTTACGTCCCCTCGGAGGAAAACAACAAAGTCTTTGGCCGTCCCCAATCCTTCGTTCCCGGGCCCGCCCCGGATTGGTACCTTCAGCTTATGGTCAAGGACTCAAAAAAGTACGCCACGACGGGCGGCTGGGGGTTCGCTCAATTCAATAAGGAAGGCAAACCTGCGGACGAGGCGAAACTCAAAACCTGCTTTCCCTGCCACGAGCCGGTCAAAGCTCGCGACTTTGTGTTCACCCGTTACACACCTTAAAAGCGAGAATCAGCGCGCAGTAACGATTCTGGCGATTCTTGATCGCTACGTTCAGTCGAACCGAAATCGGCAAGTACGCTTTCGACAATAACTCAATGACTCATAGGAGGACTTATGTCAACGACGGCAATCGCGCTAGGAACAATGAAGGTGGTGCAAGTCTCCAATCCCGGAGCAGATTTTCAGATCGTCGAACGCGAGATTCCCGAGCCGATTGCAGGACGCGTGCGGGTCAAAGTGCAGGCCTGTGGTGTTTGCCACAGTGACGTACTCACGAAAGAAGGCTTGTGGCCCGGAATTCAGTATCCCCGCATTCCCGGGCACGAAGTGGCGGGCATCATCGATGAAGTCGGCGCGGGTGTTTCCGACTGGGAGAAGGGAATGCGTGTGGGTGTAGGCTGGCACGGCGGCCATGACGGGACGTGTCGCGAATGCCGGCGCGGAAATTTTAATAACTGCCGCAACCTGCAAATTCCGGGCATCAGCTACGACGGCGGCTACCAGGAATACATGGTCGCGCCGGCAGA